>CAYHHL010000291.1:0-1710 GCA_964356325.1 uncultured Enterobacteriaceae bacterium
CGATCTCGAGGCGACAGTTCGGGTTCTTCGAAGCCACCGAATACGCAGTGGACGACTGCGACTTCTCTGGCCGCCGCCGCATCCTCGGACCCGACGGCTGCGTGCGCGGCGAGGTGCCGGACTGGGGGGAGACGATACCGCCATGGTCCGGCGAGGCATCTGACTGCCGGTTCGCGGCCGGTGACATCGTCGGCTTCGTCCGCTACGGCGAGTTCCGCTGGGGCATCGTCTTTGGCGGCGAGTGGCACGCCTCGCATGGCGGTTGGTGGACCGTCGACATGGTGACCGACGGGCACTGGCATCCGTACGGCTGCGACCTGTTCCGCATCCCGCAACCGGTGCCACGGGCCACGCGCACTGCCTTGCAAGCTTGCCTGCGCGCAGCGATTCGTGAAAAGGCGGCCTGGGAGGCGAGCGAGGACTGCACGCGACACCGCCTGTCGCAGCCAAGTGCCAAGCTCCCTGCATGACGCACCACCCGTTCGCCCCCGAGCTCGACGTCCAGCAAGGCACCACCTGGCGCGACGGCAAGCTGTACTTCTTCCACCCGCAATTCATCGAGGTGCTGCGCATCTGGCCCGACCCCTTGGCGTGGCGCAAGAATGCGGGCGGCGGTTGGCAGCACGTGATGTCGGGGCACTTCTCCTACGACTGGGCTACCGCGGGTGCGCGAGATGTGCAGGCGGCGATCGACAAGGCCGCGAAAGCTAGCGAACTACCAGCGGATCCGCTGATGGTGCCGCAGATTCTCGGCAACACCCACCTGCGCCGCAAGGTGCCGGACTGGCGCGTGTGGCAGGCGATTCCGCCGCGGATCGGTGCGTGTCTGACAGGTCTCGGCGGGCGCGGCTGGCACCTGATGTCGCTGCTGGCTCGAGTGCCCGAGGCGGTGGAACTGGCCGAATCGAACCGCGCAATCGCCTGGATCCTGGCGTCGAGCCGCGAGTTCCGGACCTGCGCCCAACCGATGCGGCGGGCGCGGCGATTGGTTCGGCTGCCGCGGCACGAGTTGCTCGGCCAACTGGGCTGGCCGGCGCGCCGGGCGGTGGTGCGGCTGCTCGCCAAGGTGACGCCGGACGCGCTGCAGCGACTAACCGAGTGGCTGATGTTGCGCGATCGCTGTCATGACGGGGACTTCCTGCGCGAGGTGGGACATTTGCCGATCGTCACGCGCGACGTGCTGCGCTTGATGGCGGACGCGCGGATCGCACGATGGGCGACGCCGGCGTTGTGGCGTGAGGTAGCAGCGCTGCCGATCGAGCCGCGGGAACGCTGGCTTGTGGAACCGACGGTGGCGCACCGGCTGGAGCAGGCGATTGAGCAGGCCACGGATCTCGGCGTCGCGCTGCCGCCGGTGACGAGCCTGCGCCACTTGGACCGCTTGCATGACGAATTGCGCGGTGGCCTGGATCGGCTGGCGGCGATAAATGGCTTTACCGGCCTGCAGTTCGGGCCACCGCCGCTGGTGCCGCCGCCGGGCGCGGGGATGGAGCCGCTGACCGATTACGCTCGGCTGCGCGAGGAAGGCGAACGGATGCACCACTGCATCGGCTCGCCGGCGCAGCGCTACGTGCGGGCGATCCAGTCGGGCACCGGGTACGCGTGGCACGTGGCGCGGCCGGAGGCGACGGTGTTCGTGGAGCGTGAGGCGGGGCGGTGGGTGTTGTCGGAGGCGAAGGGGTTCTGCAATGCGCCGGTGCCGGGGTGGTT
>CAYHHL010000291.1:1810-6220 GCA_964356325.1 uncultured Enterobacteriaceae bacterium
TGGGTCGAGGCGCGCAGGCGGCACCCGAACGCCTACTACCGGCAGCGCGTGCCGCCCACGGACGTGTGGTCGATGCCGCGGGAGCCGATGTTGGGTCTCGATGAGCCGTGGTATCACGACCCGCGGCAACTCGCTGAACACAATGAGAAGGTGCGGGTCAGCCTGGAGGCCTTTTTGAACGACCACCTGGCGCGACTGCACGGCGCGATGCGCAGCGGCTGGTGGATCATGGGCAAGGTGCGGGTGCAGGTGGTGGAATGCGAGCCGGTGCCGGAGTTTGCTGGTGGGGGTGCTGAGCCTTGATTGGCGCGGCGCAGTGAGTGAATGCGACGCCGCAGTGACGCTGCTCGGGCGAGATCTGCTTTTCGGCGTGCCTTGCGCCAGCTCTCCGATTCTGCGATAGCCCTGCCGCCGAGCTGTGGCCTGCAACAACAGCGCTGGGGCATTCCCCAAGGAATACGACCATGGATGATCTCGCCGGAATCGACCTGTCTTCCACTACGGCCGAGGAGTCGACCACCGCTGGCACCACGGCAATGCTCCTTCACCTCGAAATCACGGACCCCGAGGTCGTCGCCGAATTGCGTCGCCACACGTCCGGCGCCGCGCGCGAACGATTCGCCCTGGGAGCCTTGCGCCTGGGCGTGTTGTCGCTGCGGATGACCAGCGGCCAGCTCGACGCGACGACCATCGGCGACGCGGGTAAGCAGTTGGTCGCGAACATGCGTGAGCTGCTCAACCAGCGCGCCACCGAGTTGACGGCGGACCTGGGCGGGAAGCTGCAACAGTACTTCGATCCGCAGACTGGTGCCTTGTCGTTGCGCCTGCAGACGCTCGTGCAAGACGACGGCGACCTGGCTCGCCTGCTCAAGATGCATCTCGGTAACGACGACTCCGTGCTGGCCAAGACCCTGGCGCAGCGACTGGGCGAAGGCAGCCCCATCTTCAAGATGCTGTCGCCGGCCGATTCCGACGGCCTGCAGGCGCAACTGAAGAGCCTCATGGAAAAGGCGCTGGAGGAGCAGAAGCGCGGTGTCGTCCGGGAGTTCTCGCTGGACGACAAGACCTCGGCGCTGTCGCGGTTGGTCGCCGAGATCTCGACCAAGCAGGGAGAACTGCGCACGGACCTGAAGAGCCAGATCGACGGCGTGGTCAAGGAGTTCTCGCTCGACGAGGAGAGTTCGGCGCTGTCGAGGCTGGTGATGCGGGTCGAGAAGGTGCAGCAGGCGGTGGCCGATCAGTTCTCGACGGACAACGAGGTGTCGGCGATCAACCGGATGACCCGACTGCTGCAGACGACCAGCGATCAGATTGGCAAGAACCTGACGCTGGATGACGACCAATCGGCGCTAGCCCGGCTGAAGCGCGAATTGCAGAAGACCCTGGACGATATGGCGGTCAAGAACAGCGAGTTCCACACGCAGGTGCGCGAGACGCTGGCGACGCTGCAGACGGCCAAGGCGGCGGCCGACAAGTCGACTGCCCACGGCCTGACCTTCGAGTCCCGGCTTGGTGAAGTGCTGATGGTCGAGGCCCAGCGTGCCTCGGACGTGTACCAGGCGACTGGCAATTCCGTCGGCAGCATCCGGAACTGCAAGAAGGGTGATCACGTCATCACCATGGGCCCGGAAAGCCCTTCGGCGGGCGCGCGAATCGCGTGGGAGGCCAAGGAGAGTCAGGGTTTCTTGCTCAAGGACGCGTTGGACGAGATGGAAGAAGCGCGCAAGAACCGCGACGCTCAGGTGGGCGTGTTCGTGTTCTCCAAGCGCACGGCGCCGGAATCGTTGCAGACGTTCGCGCGCTACGGCCACGTGCTGGCGGTGGTGTGGGATGCCGAGGATCCGGCGAGCGACGTGTTCGTGAAAGCCGCATACAGCGTCGCGAGGGCTTTGGTCGTCCGCGAACAGCACGACACGCAGGAAGCTGCTGCGGCAGTGAAGACAATCGTCGACGCGACGCGATCGGTCGAGAAGCAGATCAAGAATGTCGAGGAGATCGAGAAGTGGTCGGCGACCATCTCGAGCAACAGTCAGAAGATCCAGGACACGTCCCGAAAAATGCGCGAGTCACTGACTCACGACGTGGAACGGCTGGATGCCCAGATCGCCGCGCTCAAGACTTCCGCCCACGCTGGTTGAATCGAACACGCCCGTCCTTTCGCTGGAGTCCACCATGCCCACGTTGTACCTGACCCGTCCCGGCGCTGCCCCGCAGTTGCCCATCCTCGGCCACATCGTCAGCGTGCCAGCCGCGCCGTCAGCCAAGCGCTTGGCGGAAAAGAACATTCCCTTGGACACAGTGCTGTCGGCCGTGACGGAAGGCGAGGACGCACTGATGGCGTGCCTCGGGCACGATGCCCTGCTGGCGGGAGTTGGCCGCCCAGATCGCCTGGAGGTCGTCGGCCTGCACGAACCGACGCCTTGGGAACAACGGTTCGTAACGTGGACCGCGCGCCGGTGTGGCACGGAGTTGCCCGCGACCTGGCTCGCCGCTCAGCCAACAGGTCCATTCACGGAGCTGGCGACCGCATTGGCTGACGTGCTGGTGACCTGGCCGAGCCAACCTCCCGAAGGCACACGGCTTGTATCGGGCGGCACGCCGGCGCTCGAAGCGTTGGGCGTCGCGCGCCTGCTGCGGCAGACCGTGCTCGCCGCGGAGCCAACGCTGCCGCCGGGGGCGTGCGACGAACTGCTGGTCCTGTTGCCGCATGATGCCGGTCGACTGCAACTCTGGAATCGTGAACTGGAACGTCATGGCCTGCCGGCACGCATGCAGGAGACCGAAGCGCTGGCCGACACCTCGATCGGCCGCTGGCTGTTGGCTCTGTGCGAGCTCGGCGACTGGCCGGTTCGTTCCCTCGAGCGCGACACGCTGAAGGCCGCCCTGCTCTCGCCGATGCTGGTGCTTGGTGATCAGGTGCGTCGCTCGGACCTGCGCGCCTTGCTGCGTGGGCTGCGCCGGCCGTCCGTGACCCTGGCCGAGTGGCAGGCGCACGTCGCCGGGCACTTCGAAGCGCTGATCGCCGAGCGGAAACGCAAGGACATCGAAGAGATCGAGTCGCAGCCGGCCGAACTGGAGCAGCGCCGGCAGGCCGTCCGCGTCCGCATCGCCGGCATCGTCGCGGGCCTAGGGTCGACCCAGGCGCCCGGATTCTGGCTGCGCTTGGCGTCCTTGCTCGGTAAAGGTGCGGATGGCGAGGGCTTGAAGACCGGACAGCGGGTACGGGCGGCAGAGCGCTCGCTCGGTGACGTGTTTGCGCGGTGCCGTGGCGTGCTTGAGATGCTCGAGGAATCGGACGCGGGCGGCGAGGACGGCAACCGCAAGCACGCGCTGCGCCTGGCCTTGGCCGGCCAACGCATGCGGGTCGGTTCCCGTTTGGCGCACGGCGTGCGCGTGCAGACCTACGCGTCCTGGGATGGGATCGGCGCTGCCTGCGTCGTTCTCGCGGGCCTGGAGGAGGGCAGCTATCCACAGGCGCCGTCGCCACTTTCGAGAGACGATCAGACGCTGCACGAGGCGCTGCTCGGCTTGGCACCGCCCCTGGAGCTGGCACGGCAAGCGCAGGTCGCCGCACGCGCTGCCGCGAGCGCAAGGACCGGTCTCGTCCTGGCCTGGTCGACAACGGACGCGCGCGGTTCGGACACGTTCGCGGGCGCGCTGCTCGCCGGACGGCCGGAATTGCCGCAATGGCAACCCCAGCGCATCGACGAGCGCGATGTCGTGCCTTCCAGAATCGGGCAGGTGAGTGCGCCGGAAGATCTGCACCTGTTTGCGCTACCGCCGGATGCGCCCGCGCGAGTCGACGCAGAGTTCGCGAGAGACTGGACCGTTGCCCAGGAAGTCGCGGCCGCGGCGGCTGGCGTAGAATCCGCACGCAATGGTTCAGGCGAACGTGCGGCGTTCGGGCCGTTCACCGGTAAGATCGGCGTGCCGCTGACGGCCCCCTCGTATTCGCCCACATCCCTGGAAACGCTGGGCGAGTGCGGCACGAAGTACCTGTTCCAACGCGTGCTGCGCGCCACCCGCACCGATGACGCGGCCAGCGATCTCGACGCCAGCGAAACCGGGTCCATGCTACACGCGGCGTTTGCGAGTGCCGCCCAGACCGCCATTCGCTTGTCCAATGCCTGGTCCCTATCGATCCCGCATGGCGCCGACCGTGCAGTCTGGCTCCAAGACCGACGCGCCGAGTTGGCGGGAACGCTAGGCGAGGAGGTCAAGCGGCTGACACTGCAGCATCCGACCCTCAGCGGCGCGCTGCTGGACGCCACCGTGACTCGCTGGTTGAAGACGCTGGAGCGCGCGCTCGATGGCGAGGCGGACGCGGCGACTGGCGGGCGATTCGAGACCGGGCCGATGCCGGCGCCGGGAGACCTGCCTACCGAGTTGCTGCAGGAGCTCGCTGCCAAG
>CAYHHL010000292.1:0-6219 GCA_964356325.1 uncultured Enterobacteriaceae bacterium
GCGCAGGCCGGCTTTGCAACTTGAGGCGCGGCTTCAGCCGCCGGCGTCCCTTCGCCGCCGTCAAGGGAGCCCGTGGTCCACTTCACACAAACCGAGCCGTCCCAGCAGCCTTCGGGCCCGCTGCCGTTTACACCCGTCACGCCGATGACCTTGGCGGCATTGGCCCGGGTGTTCGAGTCGCTCGGCACTGTGACCGAAGCCAGCGTGCGACCTGCGGAACTGCGCCTGCGGCTGGTGCGTGGCCCCGTGCAGGCGGCGTTGCTGCTGGGCCCGCGCGACGGTCGGCCGGCGTTCGCGACCAGCAAGAACCTGGCTTTGGGCTACGAAGGCGCCGACCGCGAGGATGCCCGTGTCCTGGCGCTGGTGCAGGCGGTGGCGCACCTTTGCAACCGGCCTGACATCGAAGCGACGCTCTGGGCGGCACTGCGCGGTGAAACGCCGATGGCCGCCGCGGGCGACGCGCTGCTGGAGGCACAGGGAGAGGAAAGCGAGTTCTTGCTGGACGCTTGCGACGGTGCCGCCGATCAACTGCCGCGGCGCCTGGGGCCGACGCATCTGCTGCTGCTGGACTCGGACCGGTTGCGCGTGTTCCGGCTGCCCGGCGCGGCGGTACGGCCCGGCCTGCGAGTCGCCAAGAACGTGCTGGGGCACGCGCGTCACGACACCGCGCAGGGCAGCGAGCCGTGGCGACTGGCGCGCAAGTGCCGGAATTGCGCGGTGCGGGCCGACTGCGCGGGCTGTTTCGAGGCGGGGGCGACCCTGACGACCGCCGCGGTGTGGCCGCCGCTCTCGCCCGCGGCCCTGACCGTCGACGGCGCCGCGCTGTTCGACCTCGCCGGTCGCAAGCACCTGGCCCGCCAACTCGCCGTGCTGGAAGCTCGCGCCACGATTCACGTCGTCGGCCGCCTGCCCACCGCGGTCCTGCGCGATGCCGATGCGCCAGCGCCCGCGCCCCGGCCCGCCGAGCCGGCCGCCGTCGCCGCCACGCTGCGGGGCACGCGCCTGCGCCTGGTCGACTACCGCTTGCCCGGCCGCCACGGCGCCGATCCTTGGACCCTGGTCTACTCGACCGATCCCGACGCGCCCCCGCTGCCCGCGCCTACACACCTGACACTGCTGGCGAATCGCAAGTGCGTGACCGTGTGCCGCTACTGCAACCTGCCGCTGCGCCTGCGCGACAACATGCCCCTGGAAGCGGTGTGCGCGGCGCTGGAGGAGGCGGCGGTGCTGGGCACACAGCACGTCGAACTGTTCGGCGGCGAGGTCACGCTGCGCAAGGACCTGTTCGTGGTGCTGGCGGTGGCGCAGGCGCTGGGCATCGCCGCCTACGTGACGACGACCGGCGTGGGGGTGGACGACGCGATGCAGCGCCGGTTGGCGCAGGCGGGCGTGCAGGACCTGTCGATCTCGCTGGATTCGGCGGACCCGAACGTCCACGATTACCTGAAGAACCGCGAGGGCATGCACGCTGCCGCCATCGCCACCGCGCGCGGTCTGCTGGCCCACGGTGCCCAGCAGGTCGGCATCGACACGGTGATCACGCGCGCCAACTTCGAGGGATTGCCGGCACTTCTGGAGCAGGTGGCGGATCTGGGGCTGCACGCGGCGACGTTCTTCTTCTGCCAGCCGATAGCCGAGATCGGCCAGGCGACCGACCTGCTACACGCAAACGAGGTTCTGCTGCTGCTGGAGGATATCTTGCCGCGCTGCCACGCGATTGCCGACGCGCGCGGCCTGACACTGGCGGTGCGCCCGCCCGTGGACCGCGAGACCGGCGACCGGCGCTTGCTGGCCGAGCGGATCGCTGCGGGCACGTACTCGGCCTTGCATGCGCGCGGTGACCGCTGCCACATCGCCGAACGCCTGGTGTGCGTGCAGCCCGAAGGCGACGTGCGTCTGTGCAACCAGCCCATCGTGCAATTCGCCCCTGAAGCGGTGGTGGGCAACGTGCAAAAAGCGTCGCTGGCCCAGGTGCTCGCCTCGCCGCGCGCCGAGGCGTTTCGCAAGCAGGCCGGCCAGTTCGACTTCTGCCGCTACTGCACGTTCGTCCACGAGGACGGCTGATGCGAGCGCAGGCGCCCGGCGCGGCCTGGCTGGGCACGCTGGCGGCCGTGGATCCCTTGCATTTCTCGACGTTCTACCGCAGGGCGCGCTTCCACCGTGACGCGCCCCAGCCCGCGCCGCCGACCGTGCTGCTCGACGTGACCACCGAATGTCCGCTGGCGTGTACGTTCTGCTTCGCTTCCGGCACGCAAGGCAGCGGCCGGCGGTTGGATCCGAAGACCCTGGTCGAACTGGAGAAAAGCCTGTCCGGCGTGCCTCGCGTGGTGCTGATCGGCGGCGAGCCCCTGACGCATCCGGAAATCGGCGCGCTGCTGCGGATCCTGGCGGCGCACCACGACGAGATCGAGATCTACACCAACGGCCTGGCGCTGCCCGACCAGCCGGCGCGGAGAAAGGCGTGGCTGCATGCGCGCTTTGCCGGACTGCCGGCGCGGGTCACGCTGACGCTGGCGGTCGACCGCTTCCACCGCGAGCAGATGGGCGACGCAGTCTTTGCCAGCAAGGTCGCGGCTTTCCTGCATGCCGAGGCAGAGGCGTGGCCGGTGGCGGTGCGCCTGAACGTGACCGCCGACGGTCTGCATTCGACCGGCTACCTGACGCCTGAGGCGGTGCTGCCGGTGCTGGCCGAGCTGCACCCCGAACTCGTGGCGGATTTTGCCGCAGCCGTGGCTGGCCGCCGGATGGACGAGCGCTACCAATTGAATCCGATCGTGCGCCTGGGCCGGGGCGCCGAAGGGCCGGGCGAGTGGCTCAAGGCCGAGGACGCGCTGTTCTCGCCCGAGGTCGTGCTGACCCCGCAGCCGGACGGGGCGCTGGCGCTGCTGGGCTTTCTGCCCGCGACCTGGATGGCCGCGCCGCCGCCTGCCTTGTGTCTGGGCTCGACGCGCGATACGGCGCTGGACGTGCTGTTGGCCGACGTGGTGGCGCGGCGCTTCGAGCTCGAGACCTTCCCGGAGCTGCGCGCGCCGCTGGCCCAGCTGCACGCGGATCGGCTGGCGGGACGCTGGGATGGCCACGCGGCCGAGACGCTGCGGTTGCACGGCCTGCGCGCGCGGCTGGCGGACTGGCCGGCGTGGCGGGAGCCGTGGCTGGACGGCATGGCGGCGCGGCTGGCGGCGCTGTGCGGCACGCCGGGGCAGGCCTGGGATCTGGGCACCGACCGGAGAATCCGCCGGCTGAGCGCGCCGGTGCTGCGCCGGTTTGTGGCCAGGCACATGGAGGCGCGGCCGGCGCAGGACCTGATCGGGCGGTTGGCCGCGCTGGTGGCGGGACCGATCGAGCGAGGCGGCAGTCCCGCGTTCGTGGGCTACGCGCCGCGCCCGGGGCTGTTGACCGACGCGCCCGACGCGCCGATCCCCTTGTGCGACGCGCCGTTGGATTTGGGCGTGGACGCGCCGCACTTGGGCGATGCGCTGGTCCGGCCGCGGCTGGTGCTGCACGTGACGGTGGACGAGGCCGCCGAACTGCACGTGGCGCTCGACGGCCTGGGCGAGCAACGTCTGGCGCCGGGGCGCAGCCTGGAGATGGCGTGGGACAGTCAGGCGCGGCTGCACGGCGCGGTGGCGTGGCTGCTTCCCGAACGGTTGCGAGGGGATCTGGCCGCGGCGGTGGACGCGCGGCTGGCGCGGGTCGCGGGCGACGCCGAGGGGCGGCACGCCGAGCTGGCGCAGGGGGCGCGGCTGCGGATGCCCTTGGATCCGGGGCACGAGCCGCTGGAGTCGACGGCGGCGGTGTGGAAGCTGCTGGCTGGGGAGGCGGCGCCGGTGTTGCAGGCGTTGGACGGTGCGAAAGGGGCTTGGCTGCAGGGGTAAAGTGCCGGCTCGACGCGGCAGGCGCCACTCTGGCATGCTGTGTCGGGGCGGCAAGGAGTTCCCATGCGTATTGCGAATCGGACTTTTCAGGCAACCTGGCTCGTCGCGTGCCTGCTGGCGGCAGCTTGTGGCAGCAAATCCGGCGCGGGCGCGGTACCCACCGTCGATGCGACCTCGGACGTGGGTTCGCTGGCGGACGCTACCGCCGACGCCGTCCAGCCTTCCGACAGCGCACCGCCCGATACAGGAAAGCCGGATACAGCACCGCCCGACACCGCGGCCCCGGACGCAGCCCCGACGGACAGCGCCGGACCCGACGTCGCTGACAGTGCCGGTACCGCCCAGTGGTATGCCTGCGCTGTGGCTGCGGATTGTGCGGCGGTCGAAGTCATGTGCTGCGACCACTGCAACGGCGGCAAGGCTGTGGCCGCCAACAAGGCATTCAGCACCGAGGTCAAGGCCGCGCTGGGCCCGAAGTCGTGCGACACCGTGGCGTGTACGGAAAAAGGCTGCGCGCCGGTGCAGACCGACTGCCACTTGGGCAAATGCATCGTCGCCGGCAGCCAGTGCACGGGGCAAATCGCCCAGCCAGCCAGGGTCTGCGTGCGCGGCAAGCCCTTGGGCAGCAAGGAGCAACTCGCGGTGGGCGACGCCATCGAGGTCACCGTCTACCCCAAGGGCTGCTTCTCGTCTTCGTGCACCAAGGCAGAGGCAAGCAGTTGTTCGATCAGCGCGACCGGCGGCGATCTCAGCGTGACGGCGACGTTTTGCCTGCTCGATACCTCCAATGGTGGCCCCTGCACGGCCGATTGCGGCGGCGGTGGCTTTGCCGGCTGCAAGGGCGGCACCTGGACGGCGGGCAGCCATGCGGTCAGCCTGGGCGGCCAGAGCGTGACCGTCACGGTGCCGGGCGAGGTCCCGGCCGGCGGTGCTTGCGCGGGTAGTCCGTTCTGAGCTGGGGTGGCGGGGGCCTTGAAGATTGGCACATCGCCAGAACCCAGCTTCTGGACACGCAAGTTCCTGCGTCGCGGGTGGTGGGCCGGCGGCTGAAGCCGCGCCTACCGTTGCAAAGCCCGGCCTTCGCCGGGCTGGGTCACGTGATTGCGATGGGCCCGGCGACCAGTCGAAGACTTCCCAGCCCCGCGGCGGCGGGGCTTCGCAAACTTAGGCGCGGCTTTCAGCCGCCGGCGGAATATCGAACGCGCCACGTTCGGCGAGATGTGACCAATCTTCAGCGGGGGCCTTGGAGCCACGACGCCTGCATGAGCGTTGCCCTGCTGCCGAGAAATGGCTATCCTGATGGCCATGACGCTGACTTCGTACAGCGCCGGTCAGGACGCCACCATGACACGCACCGCTTCCATTGCCGAGGCCCGCAATCACCTGCCGGCGCTTGTACATAGCGCTGAGGAGGGGCAACCCATCGCGCTCACCCGGCGCGGGCGGGCTGTCGCGGTGCTGCTTTCGATGGCCGACTACGAGCGACTGCAGCGCGGGGGATCCGGCGATTTCTCCCAAGCCATCGAGTTGTTCCGAGCGGCACGGGACATGGCGGGCCTTGACCTCGGGGCCGCCTTCGAGAACGTGCGCGATAGCTCGCAGGGGCGCGAGGTTCAGTGGTGACATTGCGTTATCTTCTCGACACGAACGCCCTGGCGGAACCGGTCAAGCCGACGGTCCAGGCGACCTTCATGCGACGCCTGAGCGCAAATAGCGGTGCGTGTGCCATAGCTTCGGTGACCTGGCACGAGGCGCTGTTCGGCGTCGCGCGCCTGCCAGACGGTGCGCGGCGTCGGGCCTTGCACGCGTACCTGCATGATGTCGTGAAGCCAACGCTGCCTATTTTGGCGTACGACGAAGCAGCCGCCGCCTGGCACGCCGAGGAACGAGCCCGTCGGGAGCGAATCGGCCGGCCCTTGCCCTTCGCAGATGGCCAGATCGCCGCCATCGCTCGCCAGCACGGCTTGATCGTGGTGACCGCGAATGTCGGTGATTTTGCCGATATAGCTGGCGTGGAAGTCCAGGACTGGACGGCGCCGAGCTTTTGAACAGTGCACACGTCTGCAGGCTCAAGAGTTCGGGTCACCGAGCCCGACCCCGAACCTGAGCCCGCCCCCGACCCCGAGCCCGAGCCCGAGCCCGAGCCCGAGCCCGAGCCCGACCCCGAACCCGAGCCCGAGCCCGAACCCGTACCCGTACCCGAACCCGAACCCGAACCCGGAGCCGTGGCCGGGGCCGGAGCCGAAGCCGTGGCCGACCCCGAGCCCGAACCCGAACCCGGAGCCGTGGCCGGAACCGGAGATGAGATGAGGCGGCCGGCCTCGCCTGCGCGCAATCTAGTTGC
>CAYHHL010000293.1:0-6049 GCA_964356325.1 uncultured Enterobacteriaceae bacterium
TTCGGGTTCGTCGATCCCACGCTATCGCGCGCGCATACAACCCGGATCGCAACCGCACAGTTCACGCGAATCGACCGCGCGCACGTCGCACACCAGCGGGTCCCGGTCGCAGGGACAGCCGCCCAAGCCGGCGCAGTCCGGATCATCCATGCATGCGAAGTCACACTTGCCGTCTTGGAGGCAAGCCCCGGCTCTGCAATCGGAATCCCGGGCACAGGTACCATCGCACAAGCCGTCCGCCGCGCAGGTCGCCGCGGGCCGGATCGGCACTTCGAGAAGCGCGCGACTCGCGACCTTGTGCCCGTCCGTGCCTGGACCGGTCGTCCCCAGCACCTCACCGTGCAGGCCCGTGGCGTCCAACGTCGCGTACAGGAAGCCGAGTTCGCTGCTCGCGAAGTCGCTCAATTCGCCCGCCTGCACCGCACGAAGCTGGGCCGACGCCCCGGTGATGACCTGGCGCATGCCACAGTGCGGCTTGAGGACTTGCAGATCATGGTCATGGCCGGCGAGGAACACGTCGGTCCGCCAACACAGCACCGTATCGAGCCATTGCGCCAGCTTCGGTTCGGCCATGCCGTGCGCGCCGTACGAAAGTCGCGGGTGATGCCCGTACACGACGACGAAACGCTCGCCCGCCGCCCGACTTCGCTGCAGAACCTTGACCGCCCAGCGCGCTTGCGCGTCGTCTGGTTCGGACGTGTCCAGCGCCACGAAGCGCGCGCCCGCCGCCTTGAACGTGTAGTAGCGCGCCGGGAGCACCCAGGCGTGCGAGGGGCTGCGATCCGTGTAGGCTATCGCCGCGTCGGCATTGCCGTAATGGTCGTGGTTGCCCAGCGAGAGGTACAGCGGGATGCCCAACGGCGCGTAGGGGATCTCGAAATGCGTGCGCAAGATCGGATCCTCGACCGTGCGGATGCCCTGCGGATAGAGGATGTCTCCGGTATGCAAGGCGAAGTCGCAACCACGCGCCCGGCAGACGTCGACCATGCGCGCCGCCACCTCGAGCTGTTCGCGCGTGCCGATGCCCGAATCGCCGAACGCCAGGATGTGCACGGACTGGGCGACGCGCGGCCGGAACTCTGGAAGTTCGCTGCCCAAGGGCATCACATGCAGCGGCGCCGAGACGGGCTGCGGCGCTGCAGCGTTCGGCGCGGCCGGCGAGGCGGTCACCGGCGCCACATTGCCGGGCAGGCTCTGTGACTGGGCGGTCGGCGCCGACGGAGTCGATTTGCGACCGCACGCGAGCGAAAAAGCAGCAAGCGGGACCAGCAAAAATATCAACGCAACCAAGCGCTTGAGCGGGAAAGCGTCAGGTGCGACTGGGGGTGTGCGCACCAACGGCTACTCCGCCATCGCCTTTTCGGCACCGGTCAGGCCTCCGGTGCGAGCGACGTTGTGAAGCTGGTCGGCCTTCTCTTGCATCGCCGCCAACTTGCGGTAGAGCTGGCTGAAATGCGCATTCTCGATGTACTTCATCAAATGGTTGCGACCGCGGAATTCCTGGGTCGTCGCCGTGTCGATGATTTCCTTGAGTATGCGAATCTCGTTCCGAGTGAAGGAGTTGCTGACGCGGATGATGGTTTGCTTGCTCATGGGCGGATTCCTATCGACAAGCGGGCGTTCGGGAGGGGTGGGCTGGCGGGGGCTCGGCTGTTGCCGACTCGCCGGAAGTGTGCACCACGCGGGCGATGGTGCCAAGGGGTGATCGCGAGAAGGCTCACAGCGGCGATCAAGAAGCGTATGGACATCAATAGGTTGTTATCGAACAGAGGCGTTGCGCCACGAGCACGCTCGCGGCGTTGCCTGGGTCGGCGCATTCTGACACCCTGGCCGCGCTGGCCCCAGAAGCCGTAACCTGACCCTGCAATGCTGAATGAAAACTCGAGGAATCTTCATGCAACTGGTTGACCTCCGAAGCGATACCGTGACGCGTCCCACCGCCGCGATGCGCACGGCCATGGCGACCGCGGCCTTGGGCGACGATGTGTTCGGCGACGACCCGACCGTGCAGGCGCTCGAGGCGCGCGTGGCGGGGCTGCTGGCCAAGGAGGCCGGGCTGTTCGTGCCGTCGGGCGTGATGGCCAACCAGATTGCGGTGCGACTTCATGCACGTCCGGGTGAAGAGGGCATCGTCCACGCCGGCTGCCACATCTACAATTTCGAGGGCGGTGCGGCCGCGGCGCTGTCGGGCGTGTCGTTGCGCCCGGTCGACTCCCCCGATGGTTCCTTGCCTTTATCCTTGGTTCTCGCGGCGTTGCGAACGAGCGAGGATCCGCACAATGCCCAGACCCGCTTCATCGCGGTGGAAAACACCCACAACGCGTGCGGCGGGTGTGTGGTCGATCAGCAGAACATCATTCAGATCGCGGAGGTGGCGCGCAGGCATGGCATCGCCCTGCACCTGGACGGCGCCCGCTTGTTCAATGCCCAGGTCGCATCGGGGCGCTCGGTGGCCGAGCTCGCCGCGCCGTTCGACACAGTGTCCATCTGCCTTTCCAAGGGGTTGGGCGCGCCCATCGGCAGCGTGCTGGTCGGCCCGGCGGCGCTGATGCGGCAAGCACGGCGCTATCGCAAACTGTTCGGCGGCGGCATGCGCCAGGCTGGGGTGCTGGCGGCGGCCGGACTGTACGCCCTGGAGCACCATGCCGAGCGGTTGGCGGACGACCACCGGCGCGCGCGGCAACTGGCAGAAGGGCTTGCGCAACTGCCGGGCGTGGTGGTGGATTTGCCGCGCGTGGAGACCAATCTCGTGTACTTCGACTTGCTGGACGACGGCCGGCCGCTGCCCGAACGGCGGGTGGCACTGACCCAAGCGCTGAAGGAACATGGCGTGCTGATTGCGGGATCGGCGGCGAGGCTGCGCGCGGTGACGCACCTGGACGTCGACGACGCCGGCATCGACCGGGCGTTGACCGCGGTGCGCGCAGCGTTGACCTAGAACAGCTCTAGCCCCTGCGCCTTGCCACGGCCTGCTGGAACACTGCCAGGTACTGCCGTGCCGACTTCGCCCACGAAAAGTCTTGCGCCATGCCGTGTTGCTGTAATTGCCGCCAGGTCGCCGGCTCACGGTAGTACAGTTGCAGCGCCTGGTCCACCGCCCACTTCAGGCCGTCCAGGGTATCGTGTTCATAGGCGAAACCGGTCGCCGTGCCGTCCGCGAGGGTCTGGCGCGTCGTCGGCACCACAGTGTCGCGCAACCCGCCGACCGCATGGACGATGGGCAACGTGCCATAACGCATGGCATAGAGCTGGGTCAGGCCGCACGGTTCGTACCGGCTCGGCATCATCGTGGCGTCCGAGCCCGCTTGCACCAGGTGGGCAAGCTTGGCGTCGTGGGCAAAAGCCACCCTGAAATTCTGCGGGTATGCGTTCTCGAGCTGTTGGAATGCCTGCTCGAGCGCATGTTCGCCCTGGCCCAGCAGCAGGAGCCGCACGCTGCGTTGGGCCAGGTAAGGCACCAGTTCCGCTACGAGATCCAAGCCCTTCTGGCGCACGAAGCGGCTGACGATGCCCATGACCGGATGCGGGTCGTCGCCGTTCATCCGCGCCATCGACAGCATCGCCCGCCGGCAAAGTCCCTTGCCTTCGAGGTTTTCGGCCGAATACGTGTGCGGAAGCAGTGCGTCGGCCGAAGGGTCCCAAGTCGCGGTATCGATGCCGTTCAAGATGCCCGTCAGCCGGCCGGCGTGTTGACGCAGCACGCCCTCGAGGTGCTCGCCGAACTCTGGCGTCCGGATCTCCTCGGCGTAGCGCGGGCTGACCGTCGTCAGGGCATCGGCCGTGGACAAGCCGCCCTTCATGAAGTTGATGCGGCCGAAGAACTCCAGCCGATCCATGGTGAAGTACTCTGGACCTACGCCGGCGATCGGCAATTCCGACGCCGGAAAGACGCCCTGGTAGCCGAGGTTGTGAATGGTCAGCACCGACGCCGTATTCGGCAGCAGCCGGCGGTAGGGGCCCGAGAGGAAGAGCGGAATGAGCGCGGTGTGCCAGTCGTGGCAGTGCACGACGTCCGGCGCGCCGTGCATGAGCTTGGACGCGCAGTTGAGCACGGCCCGGGAGAACGTCGAAAAACGCGCGCAGTCGTCGCCGTGACCGTACAGACCGTCGCGATCGAACAACATTGGACAATCGAAGACGAATACCGAAACGCTGTGCGGCGTGGCTTGCGGCGAGACGATGCGCAAGAAGCGGCCGTCGACGCGGTGGGCTTCGATCCGCACGGAACTGAAGACGCCGGTGTCCTGGAGGCTGCTGCCAGTCGAGTGGACCTTGCGCCGAACTTCGCGATAGAGCGGCAAGAACACGGCGACGTCGGCGCCTAGATCGGCCAACGCCTGGGGCAGCGCGCCCGACACGTCACCCAGGCCGCCCGTTGCGCACCACGGTGCCGCTTCCGCAACGGCATAGGCAATCTTCAGCCGCCGCGGCGAGGCAGCGTCCGACGGTTCGCCTTTCGTAGGAAATGAGCTGGCCAAGCGGAACTCCGCGTACTGGTTGAGTTGTGTCGGGAAAGTGAGCGGCGGGCGTCAGGTCTGGCGCAAGAAGTCGTTCGAGTGGCGACGCACGGAAACATACGTGTCTGCGCGGGTTTTCATCGCGTCGGCGGTGACCGGATCTTGCATGAGCATGGAGACCATGTCTTCGGCAATCTCTATCGGTCCCGAGCGCGGGACGAACGTGCCTTTCGGTAGCACGATCATGCCCTTGGGCGAGATGAACGGAAAGCGGAGGCGATCAGCCTCGTCGTCGTAGCCGATGGTGGTGCCCTCGGCAATGGCGACGTTGTTGTCCATCAGCGAGTTGCGCACCCAACAATGCCGTCCGATGCGGCAGTTTCCTGAGATGACGCTGTTTTCTATGCTCGCGAAGCGGTGGAAGTAGCAGTCGACGCCCGCGACTACGTTGATCAGCATCGCGCCCGAGACGATCGTGCCCTCGCACACCAACGAATCCACCACCTGCCCGAACTCACGCTGCTTTCCGGCCAGCACGAACTTAGCCGGCGGCAGGTTGTATTGCGCGGACCGGATCGGCCACTCGCGGTTGTAGAGGTTGAACGCCGGCAATACCGCGCGCAGGTCCATGTTCGCGTCGAAGAAGCTGTCCAGGGTGCCCACGTCGCGCCAGTACGGCAGGGCGTCCGGAGCCTCGCCCGGCACCTTGTTCAGCGAAAAGTCATAGATGTAGACGCGATAACCGTCCTGCACCATCTGCGGGATGATGTCCTTGCCGAAGTCGTGGTGCGAGTCGGGCTTGGCGGCGTCCTCGATCAGCATCTCCTCCAACACCTTGCGTTTGAAGAAGTAATTGCCCATCGAGACCAGGCAGGTATCGGGCCGGCCCGGGATCGGAATCGCGTCCTCGACCTTGGGCTTCTCCTGGAAGCCTATGATCCTGCCCTGTTCGTCGACCTGGATGACGCCGAACGAAGGGGCTTCGATGAGCGGGACCGGGAAGGCCGCGACGGTCAGGTCGGCGTCGAGCTGGACGTGGTAGGCCTCCATCTGGTCAATCGCGATCTTGTAGATGTGGTCGCCGCCGAACACCGCGACATGATCCGCGTGCTCGTCCTGGATGAGGTTGAGATTCTGATAGACGCTGTCCGCGGTGCCGACGTACCAGTGTTCGCCGCGGCGCATCTGCGCGGGCACCGGATCGACGTACTGTTCGAGCACGCCACCGAGATTCCAGCTGCGATTCAGGTGGGTAATCAAGGAAGATGCCATGTATTGGGTCAGCACCTTGATGCGCGTGTAGCCCGAGTTCACGAAGTTCGACAGCACGAAATCGATGATGCGGTACCGACCGCCGAACGGAACCGCCGGCTTGGCACGGTGCGAGGTCAGCGGCGCGAGGCGAGTGCCCTTGCCACCGGCCAGGATCATCGCCAAGGTGCGGGTCGCCATCGAGAAATCCTTTTGGCCCGTCGGGCGGACCGCATGCAGCTACGGTGAAGCGTAGTGTGCCGGATCGAGAGGAGGATTGTCGAGGGGGCGCATCCGCGCACCGATCCTCGCCCTAATTTTCAATACTTACAGACAACACC
>CAYHHL010000294.1:0-5994 GCA_964356325.1 uncultured Enterobacteriaceae bacterium
AGCCCGAGCCCGAGCCCGAGCCCGAGCCCGAGCCCGAGCCCGAGCCCGAGCCCGACCCCGAGCCCGAACCCGGTCCCGCGGCGATTGTTGCCCACGCGCAACGCTGTATCCCGCCAGGTGGCATTGTCCCGCGGTCCGCAGCGGCTATCCTGTGTTGCAGTGGTGCCGCTCCGCATCGACCGGGCGCAACCGGAGACCAGGTCATGAAGCAGGACGAAGCACTCGACAAGCAAGGGCAAAAGGACACCGTCTCGCGCCGCCGGGTGCTGACCGCCGGCCTGGCCGGTGCCGCCGCGGTCACGGGCGTGCTGGCCGCCGCCGGTGCCGACGTCCAAGCCAAGCCGGAGCATCGCCCCAAGCCCTCGACATCCCAACGGATGCCCGTGGTCTTCTTGCCCCATGGCGGCGGTCCCTGGCCGTTCGTCGATCTGGCGTTCGGCACCAAGGCCGAGCAACAGAAGCTGGCCGCCTACCTGCGTTCCGTGCGCACCTTGCCCAAGCACGCGCCCAAGGCCGTGCTCGTCATCTCCGCGCATTGGGAGGAGAGCGTACCGACGGTCATGTCCTCACCGCGTCCACCAATGCTTTACGATTACTATGGCTTTCCGCCCGAGTCGTACCACATCCAGTGGCCGGCGCCCGGCCAACCGCAACTCGCGGCCCATGTGCGCGAACTGCTCGCCGGCGCCGGGTTCCAGACCGCGGCCAACCCGGAGCGCGGCTATGACCACGGCACGTTCGTGCCTCTCAAGCTGACGTATCCGGACGCCGATGTGCCGATCGTTCAGCTCTCGCTCAAGAAAGGCCTCGATCCGCAAGAGCATCTGGCGATGGGTCGGGCGCTGGCGCCGCTGCGGGACGAGGGCGTGTTCCTCATCGGCAGCGGCATGACCTTCCACAACCTGCGCAGTTTCATGGACCCGCGCTCGGTGCCGGTGTCCGAGCAGTTCGACACCTGGCTGCGTGAGACCGGCACGCACGAGCCGGCGGAACGGGACCGCCGCCTGGCGAACTGGACGCAGGCTCCGGCTGCTCGCGCTGCCCATCCGCGCGAGGAGCACCTGCTGCCGATGATGGTGATCGCCGGCGCGGCGGGGTCGGATCGCGGAACCATTGGCTTCAACGGCACTTTCGCCAACATCCGGCTTTCGGCGTATCACTTCGGCTAGGTCCGTGATAATCCTGGATAGCCGGACAATCGCATCCAGATGATACCGATAGACCACACAGTGCCGGTTCCGCATGCTGGTCCCAGAGCCCACGCGCTCCAGGAGGTTCCACCATGCGTCACGCCACTCCCAGTTTCCTCTGCCTCGCGGTTCTCACTCTGTCCCTTGGAGCTTGCCAGGACATCGCCACTCTGGACTTCTCGCCCGCCGCCGGCCAACCGGGGTCCGTGCGCGGCACCGTGCTCGGCTCCGTCAGCGCAACGCATGAACCCGGTGGTCTCGGCGCATCCGGCCTGCCCGTCTGCTCCCCCGAAGCGATCGCCTGGGCCCCTGATCCGATAGGCGAATTGCCCGGCGCGCTCGGGACCACGTGCGGGTTGCAGTCGGTGTTGGTCGACGCCAATGCCGACGGCGTTGCCGAAAGCGTCACGGACTACCTGCACGACGGCAATACCGTGACCGTGAGTCATCACGCCGCCCACGCGTCGCCAGGGCCGCGAACGGTCTACACGCTGGACGCCGCCGGCCGCGCCGTCAGCATCGAGAGCCAAGATGCCAATGGCGTGATGCTGTCCACGGACGTGCGCAGGTTCGACTCCGCGGGCCACATCGAACTACATGAAAGCAAAAGTATTTCCGGCTACGGCTCGGTCAAGACCGTCCACGTCAGCAGCGTCGAGCAGACCTGGAGTGGCGGCCGGCTGGTCGAACGCCGCGACTCCAGCAGCTGGGGCGGCAACTCCGCGCACACCAAGTGGACTTACGACGCCGCCGGACGCATGGTGACCGTGGTCCACGCCAGCGGTGCCACCGACGCCGTCGTCGCGCGCGCCGACTGGAGCTACGACGCCGCCGGCAGGCCCGTGCGGGTCGAACGCCGCGCCCACGACAAGCTGACGATGCTCGAGACCTGGACCTGGGCTGCGGACGGTCGCTTGATCCGTCGTACCGCGGAGTTGCATCCGGGCAAGGGCTACGCTGGCAACAAGCTCGACTCCTACGACGCACCGACCGGCTCAACCGGCAGCGGCACCTGCTACGGCTGCGGTGGCGGCGTCTACGGCGGCGGATCCAACGCGGTCGCCTGGGCCGACGCCATGCCGGCGGCACGCGACGGCTGCCAGCCAGTACCTACGGCCATCGGCCACGGCTACCCGGAGGCCGACTACGCGTTCGGCGGCGACTGGAGCACGGCTGGCCAGGAGGACGGAGGCGACGTCTACGGTTACGGCTATGGTTACGAATACGGCTATGGCTACGGCTACGGTTCCGGCAGCGGTGGCGCCACTTGGTACGGCCATGGCGGCGCCGGCAGCAACTGGGACGCCTTGGCCGTCAACGTGCCGCACACCAGCGCGCGATTCGACATCCGCTACGACGCACAGGGCCGCATGATCGCGGAAACGCTGGAAGTCGAGCCGACCGACCCGAAGTCCAAGGCGCCGCGCAAGGTCATTCGCCAGCGCGAGTTCTCCGGACACAGCCTGGACACGGATCGCGTGATCATGGCCAACGGCCTGGAAGTGCGCGCCTTGCGTTTCCTGCGCGATGCCGACGGCCGTGTGGCCCGGCGCGAACTGACCGTCACGGGGCACATCGCCGAGTTCGACACGTGGAGCCGCGATACCGCCGGTCGCGCCATCGAGCACGAACGCTTTGCCCAGGCGCAGCCGTGGAAGGTCCTGGCCGCCAACGCCGTCACGCCCGACCTCGCAGTGCCGGCCCCGGTAGCGTCCACCCGGCGCACGCGCACCTACGACACTGCCGGGCACGTCGTCGAACAGCGCGTGTTCCTGCCGAAATCCGCGGCCTCTGTGTTCCATCGCACGCAGGCCTTTGACACCGCCGGCCGGTTGATCGAGCGGGCGACGGATACTTCGGGCGTCGAATCAAAGACCGTGGAATCGTGGGTTTACGATGCACAAGGCCGCGAGACCCTGCAGGCGATCGCCTTTCCGAGCAACAAGTTCGGTCAGAACTGGTACACGGCGCGCACTTACGACGCAGCCGGCTGGCCCGCGATGGTCGAGCAAGGCCACGATCCGGCTCACGGCGCGACCTGGCGCCAGACGTTCGTGTACGGCTGTCCGTAGAACACCGCTCGGTCGTTCAGGAGTCCTGCACCTGGCTCGCGCATTCTTCGCAGATGCCATGGGTGAAGGTGGCCTGGGTGTGCGCCGACAAGTACTCCGCCAACTGTTGCCAATAGCCCTGATCGTCGCGCACTTTCTTGCACCAGGCGCAGATCGGAATCAGCCCCCGCAGGGTATTGACCTCATCGAGCGCCTTCTTCAGGTCCCGGTACAACAGGCGTACTTCCAGCATGTTGTGAACGCGCGCTAGCACCTCGGCCAGGTCGATCGGCTTGCTGATGAAATCCTTGGCGCCGGCCCGGAGTGCACGCAGCTTGTGACCTGGCTGAGCGGTGATGACCAGGACCGGCAGATAACCGTTCGTCTCGATTTCCTTCAAGCCTTCCATGACCTGGAACCCGTCCATGCCGGGCATCTGCAGATCGAGCAGGATCAGGTCGTAGCGCTTCTCGCGGTGCCATTCGCAGACCTGGTGCGGATCCGTCGTCGACTCGATGCACGCATAGCCGGCACCGGTCAGCATGCGCTCCAGCAGCAAGACGTTGGCTTCCTGGTCGTCGACGACCAAGATTCTGGCGTTGAGGATGTCGTTTGCGTGGATCATGTCGTTCGTCCCGATCCATCGGTTGCGACGAGTTCTTCATCCCTGAATTCCAGCGCAAGGTTCAGCACTTCCATGAATTCACTCACCTTGATGGGCTTGGTCAGGTACCGGAAGAACCCGGACTTCAGGCCCACTTCGACGTCGGCAGGCATCGCATTGGCGCTGAGTGCGACCACGGGGATATGCGCGGTCAGCGGGTCTTCGCGCAGGATCTTCATCGCCTCGATACCGTTGATGTCAGGCAGATTGATGTCCATCAGGATCACCTCCGGCTGAGCGGCGCGCGCCAGCTCGATGCCGAGCGTCCCGTTCACCGCGGTCAGCAAGCGCATGTCGCGGCGGCGCTCGATGAGCTGCTCGACCAGCTTCAAGTTGGCCGGATTGTCCTCCACGTAGAGCAGGGTGCGCACCCGCGCGCCATGTACGACTCGCGGCGCGGTATACTTGCCAGAATCGCTTGGCTGAACGCGAGGTTGCGGCGTTTCTGCCGCGACCAGCTCGATCCAGAACACGCTGCCCGTCCCGATCGTGCTCTCCACGCCAATCGTGCCGCCCATCAGTTCGACCAAGCGCTTGGTCACCACCAGGCCGATGCCCGTGCCTTCCTCGCCGCCGGCCTCTTGTCCGAGACGGTTGAACGGCTGGAACAGTTGCGCCAGCTTGTCCGGATGCAGTCCCGCGCCGGTGTCCCGGATGTTGATGCGAATGCGGCCCGGGACGCGCTCGGCGTAGTCCAGGACGACCTTGCCCCGTACCTTGTTGTACTTGATGGCGTTGGACAGCAGGTTGATGAGGATCTGCTTCAACCGGGTCCGATCCGAACTGACGAAGCACGGCGTGTCGAACTGCGGAAAGGTCATGACGATGCCGCGCTGTTGCGCTTCGGGTTCGATCATGGACTGGCATTCGAGCATGATTTCTTCCAGCCCCACCGGTTCCAGCGAAATCGACAGCTTGCCGGATTCGATCAGTGCGAGATCCAGGATTTCATTGATCAGTTCCAGCAGATACCAGCCGGCCTGGAGGATCTGGTCGATGCTCGCCTTCTGCGCGGGCGTCGGCGTCTGGGCCTCGGATTCCATCAGCTGGGCAAAACCGAGGATCGCATTGAGCGGGCTGCGCAGTTCGTGGCTCATGCTGGACAGGAAGTTCGACTTGGCGAGGTTGGCCTTGTCCGCCGCGGCAATGGCGCTCTCCAATTCGACGTTCTTTTGCTGCAGCGTTTGCTCGAAACGTTTCAGTTCCGTCACGTCGCGGGCCGTGGCGACCACCCCCTGCAGCCTCCGGTCGCGGTCATGGAAGGTGGTCGCGTTATAGGACACCACGGTCAGCTTGCCGTCCCTGGCTTGCGCGGTCAGCTCGTAGTTGGTGACCTTGCCTTCACTCAACACGCGGTTGATGCTCGCTTCTGCGCGGCCCGGATCGGTGAAGTAGTTCTTGAACGGAGCGCCAATCAACTCGTCACGCGTGCACCCGGTCAGCGCCTCCGACTGCTTGTTGACGTCGGTGATGACACCGCGTGGATCGATGGTCATCAGGGCGTCGATGTTGGATTCGATGAGCGAGCGCGTGTAGAAGTGCTGGTCGCGCAGCCGCTGATCGAGCTTGCCCCGCTCCTCTTCGACCAGCATCCGCGCAGTGTTGTCCGTGCCGATCAGCAGATAGCCGATGATGGCGTCCTGGGCGTCGCGCAAGGCGGTGACCGACACGACCGCCGGGAAGCGGCTGCCATCCTTGCGGATGTAGGTCAGTTCGTAGATGTCCTCGATGCCGCGCGAGGCCTTGAACACCAAGGCTTCGAAGCCCGGCGTGATGGGCGTGCCGAGTTCGACGCTCAGCGCCTTGGCGCGGGCAATCACTTCTTGCGGGTCGGAGATGTCGGCCGGCGTGATCTTGTTCATCACTTCGGCGGCGGTGTAGCCCAGCATGCGCTCGGCGCCGACGTTGAAGATCTGGATGACGCCCTTGGCGTCCGTCGCAATGCTCGAGAAGTTGGCGCTGTTGAAGATGGCGCTCTGCAGGGCGCCCGCCTGGAGCAGGGCCTCCTCGGCCTGTTTGCGCGCGGTGTTGTCGGTGCCGATCAGCAGATAGCCGATGATGGCGTCCTGGGCGTCGCGCAAGGCGGTGA
>CAYHHL010000295.1:0-5933 GCA_964356325.1 uncultured Enterobacteriaceae bacterium
GGTTCGGGTTCGGGTTCGGGTTCGGGTTCGGGTTCGGGAACGGCTCAATGCGTGATGGCGTCGGCCGGAGTCTCGACCTCGTGAATGCCCAGGTAGTCGCGCTTGAAGCCCGCCGGAGTCGCCAGGAATGCGCTCGGATTCTCCAGCCGTAGCGCGGCCTTCAGCACCTGGTCTGCGTGTTCCACCAGCACGATCTCCATCTCCTTGAGCACGTCCTTGGGGATGTCTTCGAGATCTCGCTCGTTTTCCTTGGGGCACAACACGCGCGTGATCCCGGCCCGATGCGCGGCGATGATCTTCTCCTTCAGCCCGCCGATCGGCAACACCCGACCACGCAAGGTGATCTCGCCCGTCATCGCCACGTCGAAGCGCACCGGCATCAGCGTCAAAGCCGAGGTCAGCGCCGTCGCGATGGCGATGCCTGCCGACGGGCCGTCCTTGGGCGTCGCGCCTTCGGGGAAGTGCACGTGCAGGTCCACCTTCTGGTAGAACTCCTTGCCCAGGCCGAGCGAGTTGGCCCGCGACCGCACATAACTCATTGCCGCCTCGACGCTTTCCTTCATCACGTCGCCTAGCTTGCCGGTCACCGTCAGCCGACCCTTGCCCGGCACCAGCGAGACCTCGACTTGCAGCAGGTCGCCGCCCGCCGACGTGACCGCCAGCCCGTTGGCCACGCCGACGCGATCGACCTTCTCGCTGGCATTGCGCTTGTACTTCTCGGGACCTAACAGCTCGCTCACCTGCTTGCCGCCGATGCGCCACGACTTCTTCTTCTTGTCCGTGGACAGATGGCGCGTCGCGATCTTGCGGCACACCGAGCCGACCTGGCGCTCCAGGCTGCGCACTCCGGCCTCGCGCGTGTAACTACGGATGAGCGTTTGCAGGGCCTCGTCAGTGAACTTCACGTCCAGGTTGCCGACGCCGGTCTCGGTCAACTGCCGCGGCACCAGGTACTTGCGCGCGATCTGCAGCTTGTCGAACTCGGTGTAACCGCCCAGCTCGATGATTTCCAGGCGATCCGCGAGCGCCCACGGAATCGACTGCAGGCTGTTCGCGGTGGTGATGAACAGCACCTTGGACAGGTCGTAATCCAGATCGATGTAGTGATCCACGAAGGCGTCGTTCTGCTCCGGGTCCAGGACCTCGAGCAGCGCGGCTGACGGATCTCCGCGGAAATCCATGGACATCTTGTCGATCTCGTCCAACAGCACCAGGGGGTTCGAGGTCCCGGCGCGCTTCAAGGCATGGATGATCTTGCCCGGCAAGGCGCCCACGTAGGTGCGCCGGTGGCCACGGATCTCGGCTTCGTCGCGCACGCCGCCCAGAGACAAGCGCACGAACTTGCGGCTCATGGCCCGCGCGATCGACTTGGCCAGGGAGGTCTTGCCCACGCCCGGCGGCCCGACGAGACACAACACTGGCCCGCGGCCGACCTCGCCGCGCAGTTGCTGCACCGCCAGGTATTCGAGAATGCGCTCCTTGGGCTTGTCCAGACCGTAGTGGTCCGCGTCCAGGATCTTCCTGACTTCGTTGACGTCCAACCGATCGTCGCTCCAAACGCCCCACGGCAGCGACAGCACCCAGTCGATGTAGGTCCGCACGACGCCGGCTTCGGCCGACATCGGGTTCATCATCTTGAGCTTCTTGAACTCCCGGTCCAGGCGCTGCTTGGCCTCGTCGGGCAGTTGCTTGTCGTGGATCTGCTGGTGCAACTCCTCCAGTTCGTTCTTGAACTCGTCGGCCTCGGCCTGCCCTTCGTCGGGAGCGGCGGCCTGGCGCGGCGCCTGCTGCGAAGTCGAGGTGCGCTTGCGGATCTTGGACTCGACGGCCAAGGCTTCGGTCTCGGCTTCGATCAACTCGGCCAGTCGACTCAACCGGGCATACGGCGCGGAAATCGACAGCAACTCCTGGCGATCGGCGATCTTGAAGCCGACGTGCGCGGCGATCGTGTCGGCCAGTTGCCCCGCGTCTTCGATCGACGTCACCGACATCAGGATCTCGGGAGGAATCCGGCGGTTGACCTTGATGTAACCCTCGAAGGCGCTGCGGGCGGCCTGACGCAGGGCCTCGGCTTCCTCCGATGTCGGTTCGGGATCGTCGACACCAACCAGGGTCTCCACTTCGGCGCACAGATACGGCAACCCCTCGATGAAGCGTGTGATCCTGGCACGCGATCGGCCTTCGACCAGCACCTTTACGGTCCCGTCCGGCAAGCGCAGGATCTGGGCCACCGCGCCCACGCACGCCACCTCGTACATGTCCGCCTGACTGGGATCGTTGGTGCGCGCGTTGACCTGTGCGACGACCAGGATGTCCTTGCCGGGCCGCTCGAAAGCCGCCTCCAACGCCGCCACGGACCGCTCGCGACCGACAAAAAGCGGCACGACCATGTGCGGAAAAACCACCACGTCGCGCAAGGGCAGGACGGGCAGCTGTTGGAGTTGGGTTTGCTGGGGCTGGTCTTGCATGGGCAAGGTCTCCGGGTACGCATGGTGGAAGCGACCCTGCCAGGAAACGTCGGCGGGGCCGGTCTGTCAATGGCGCCCCCTGCAGGTGCGGGGAATCTCGGGGGCATGGCGGTCCCGGCAAGGAACCGCCAGCCGGGTTGGCGTCCGGCTCCTGCTTGACAGGCAAAATGCCAGGGGCAACCCTTGCCGGCTCGGCGGTAAGGGGCCGCTGTTCCGAACTTGCACAATTGAGGGTTATCATGGGTGAATCACAGGATCGCGGTCGCTTCGTCTGGTACGAGTTGATGACGACGGACACCGACGCCGCCGAGCGCTTCTACAAGGACGTCATCGGCTGGACGGTCGAGCCCTACAATGAGGGCGCGAAGCCCTACACGATGTGGTTCGCGAGCCAGGGTCCGCTCGGCGGCATGATGCAAATGCCTGAAGAAGCGGCGAAAATGGGAGTGCCGCCGCAGTGGATGGCCAACGTCACGGTGACCGACGTGGACGCCACGGTGACGCGGGTCAAGGAATTGGGCGGACAGATCCACAAGCCCGCCGAAGACCTCCCGAACATCGGCCGTTTCGCGGTCATCGCCGATCCCCAGGGGGCGCCGATCACGGTCTTCAAGCCGGCCATGGCGATGGCGGCCCATGATACGACCAAGATGGGCGAATTCACCTGGAACGAGCTGGCGACGACCGACGCCGAGGCGGCCCTGCGCTTCTACAGCGAGCTGTTCGGCTGGGAGAAGATCGACGCCATGGACATGGGCGCGATGGGCCCGTACCTGATCTGGGGTCGCGAGGGCAAGCCGCTGGGCGGTACCTTCAAGAAGCCCGAAATGATGCCCGTAAGCATGTGGATCTATTACATCCACGTCGCCGATCTGGATGCGGCGATCGAGCGGGCCAAGGCGGGCGGCGGCAAGCTGATCAACGGGCCGACGGCGATACCCGGTGGCGATCGCATCGCGCAACTGCTGGATCCGCAAGGCGCGATGTTCGCACTGCACGAGGTCGTCGCCAAGGCTACCGCTTGAGCGGGTGGGCGGTCGGTCCGTAGCGTGAGGGTGCCGGGCGGTACGCCGGTCGCTCGGGGTGATCCGAGTCGCTGGAGCGCCCGATGTCCCGGTTCATCATGGTCTTTCTTGCGCGCCGCCTGCTCGCCTGGTCCGGCATGACCTTGGCCTGGCTAGCGCCAGCGTGCAGCCATCGGCAGGGCGAGGTAGTCGTCGCCGCTCCGAACCTGACGGGCACGGTCAAGGCCACGGACAGCGCGGTGGCGGCATTGGTGCGCGAAGAGCTCGATGCCTCAGAGTCTGGACGGATCTGGCCGGACGAAGCGGCCGACGTCGCCGGAGCCCCTGCCAACGTGGACGAGCCAGCCCCCGTGTCGGCTGATGCCGAGGTCACGGAGTTGCCGGTTGACGCCGTGGCGGCACCAGAGGCCTCGTTCAGCGCAGACGCGATACCCGCTGGGTCTGAACTACCTGACGCCGCTGCGGATGGGGTCGCGACACTGCTCGCGGGCGACGATGCCCAGGACGCGCTGGCGGTGGTGGCCGATCCGCAGCCCGTTGACGTGCAAGTAGCTGCTCCTGCAGATCTATGGGCGGGTCCAGAACTCGCGACGGTCGATGTCGCGGCCCCGGTCGATGTCGCGGCTGCCCCCGACCTGAAGGTGAGCAACGACGCAAAAATGCCGTCGTTGGATGCAGGGCCCGAGGTCAGCAGCGTTGCGGCCGTGGATGCCGGCCCGTCCAACACGGATCCGCCGGGCTGGAAATTGACCTGGGCCGACGAGTTCAATGGCAAGGACGGCAGCCCGGTCGACCCGACGCGCTGGAGCTACGACGTCGGCTGCGGTCCCGACGGCGACGGCTGGGGCAATGGCGAACTGCAGTGGTACACGAGCGGAACCGCCAACGCGGTGGTGGGTGGCGGCGCGCTCGTCGTCACGGCCAAGGTGGTGTCGCCTGGCACCCAGAGCTGCGTCGCTCCCGGCGCGGTGGGATACACGTCGGCGCGGCTGCACACCCAGGGCAAGTTCGCGCAGAAGTACGGACGCTTCGAGGCAAGGATGCAGATCCCCGCGGGCATCGGCTTGTGGGCGGCATTTTGGATGATGGGCGCCGACTATGTGCCAGACGACTGGCCGATCTGCGGTGAAATCGACGTGATGGAGAACGCCGGCAACGAAGCGGCGAGCGTGCATGGCGCGATCCACGGTCCGACCACGGACTCGAGCCCGACCGGCGAGACCTACGTCGACGAAGGGCTGCATGGCATGGCGACTCTGGCGCAAGGCAAGCTGGCCGATGCGTTCCATGTCTATGCCATCGAGTGGGAAGTGGGCGTCGTGCGCTGGTACCTGGACGGCAAGCTGTACTTCGCGGCCAAGCCGAGCGACTTGCCGGCGGGGGCGACGTGGGTGTTCGACCACCCGTTCTTCTTGGTGTTGAACCTGGCCGTCGGCGGCGCGTTTCCCGACCCGCCCAAGCCGGACGCGACCACGGTGTTCCCGAAGAAGTTGGTGGTGGACTGGGTGCGGGTTTACCAGAAGTTGTAGGCAGGTACGGCGGTGTGCGGCGCCTGATCCTTCGCCTGCTGGCCGCTTGTGATTACAGCGGGTTGCTGGCGGAATCCCCGTTTTGTCACCAGTGCGGCGTTCGTCCCCTCGGCAGGGTTGCGATCATGCGGTCGCCCGGCGCGCGAGAAGGCCGCCAGTCAGATCGTGGAGATCCTGCGCCAGATAGCCAGCGTCCTGGATGGCCGTTCGCTGCTCGGTCGACAGCACGGGAGCGATCGCCACACGCTGCACCGTCCAGCTTGCGAAGCGGGGCATGGCCGTCAGGAAGCCATGGACGTGTCGGTCGAATCGGCGCAGATCGGGTAGGAGCTTGTCGCCGTTGCGCTTGCAAGTGCCCAGGCGGATCGTCCGGCTGTCCTCGTCCAGCGCCACGAGGTCGATCTCGATTTGGGACGCAGCTCTGTCCGCCTTGTCCCAGTACCCTTCCACCCTGTGCGTCAGGCTGAAATCACCGAGGCCCTTTCGGCTTCGCTCCTGGTACAAGGTGGCGACGAGTCGTTCGAGGCCGTGGCCTTCCGCTTCAGCCAGTCGGGCGTCCGACTCGGCAACGAGTTGCGGCAGGGGCCGGAAGTGAACGGCAGCGGTGGTCGTCTGCAGCGCTGCGAGCCAGGACCGCAGGAAGTTGTCGGTGATGTAGAAGCGGCCATTGCGGGCCGTGGGCTTGGCGAAGATCGGCTGCAACCTGTCGATCATGCGGAACTTCTCTCGCAGGATCTTGATGTAGCCGCCGACCTGCTTCTCGCTGGTCGAGTCGACCGAACGGGTGTGCGTGTCGATGTCGCCGTTCGTGCAGCCGGGGTGCGTCGCCACGTACTTGAGCACCAGGTCGTAGCGCCCACGCAGTTCGCGGAGGAACCAGTTGTCGGCCTCGTTGCGCAGCGGCGACGAAC
>CAYHHL010000296.1:0-5894 GCA_964356325.1 uncultured Enterobacteriaceae bacterium
CTTCCGCTTTCGCGCGGGGACCCTGTTGCCAGTTGCGTGCAATTCGACGGCCAGCCGAGCTTGGCCTGTCGCATCGGTCTAGCCGGCGGTGCGACAGCGACGGGCGCAACACCAGGGAGTCGGCGCCGTTCGCCGACACAGACGGAGAGCGACGTCGGTTCGGATTGCACGAGGGAATTGGCGACCGCTGGCGCGGCCCTACCGGAGCGTGCCCAACCGCGTGCCCGGCGATCGACTCTGGCGCGATGCTGGTCCGGCGCCGGAGCGAATCTAGGCGGCGCATTTGCTCGGTCAGCTTCTCGGGAATGTCATTAAGTAGCTGTTACCGATTGGATTTCAAGAGTAATGGGCCCTTTGGCTATCGCCGGTAGCGATCGCCGGGACGCGTTCTGCAGCCAGATGCGAGCCGAATCGAAGCTACGGCGCCGCACACGGTACGAACACGTTGTCTGCGTAGGTTGGCGAATTAGTGCCATACATCGTCCAAACCAGAGAATTCAAAGAGTCTGGTAGCTTATCCACGCTGGATGCCCAAACGGCGCGCCGCATGTGACCACTCTTGCAATTCGGCGTGCCGTACCATTCACAGTCTGGACAGGCAGGGACGATGTGGTGACCACCCGGGAGTTGAGTAGGCAAGTCAGTGATCTGCTTCGCGACCAGTTCCGACACGCGAACGGCGTGGCTATCCTTGAACGCCTTGGCGCATGCCTGATGCAGGATCGCGTCCGTTTCTGCGTCGTCCAACTTGTTGCACCCGAGCAAGAAAACAGACGCAGCAAAGCCAACGAACTTGAACTTGTCCACCTTGCAGCCAGCCGAACAGCCATCGCCATCCTTCACATTGCCATCGTCGCACTCCTCGCCAGCCACGTTCACCGCGCCATCGCCACAAAACGGTGCGACGCAGGCCCCTTGCGCGCACGACTTGCCCGTCGTCGCGCAGTTCTCGAGCGTGCTCTGCGCCGTCCCCGACGCGTCGCACTGCTGCACCTCCTTGCCATTGCACGACTTCGCGTTGGCCGTGCAGACGACGGCCTTGCACGCGCCGGCCGAACACGCCTGACCGTTGCCACACGCGACCTTGTCCCAGGCGCTGCCGTCGACCTTGCAAGTGCCGACCGCGCCGTCGACGCAGGCCTTCTGGCCGGGCTGGCACGCCTGGGCAACGCACGCGCCGTTCTGGCAAGTCTTGGCGGTGACGGCGCAATCCTCGGCCTTGGACTGCGCGGTGCCGGTCGCGTCGCACACTAGCACCTGGGTCCCGCTGCAAGTCTTGGCATTCGCTGCGCATACCGTCACTTTGCACACCCCGCTTGCGCACACTTCGCCAGCCGCGCACGACACCTTGTCCCAGGCCGTGCCGCCAGCGTTGCAACTGGCCAAGCTGGCGTCGATACAGGTCTTCTGCCCGGCCTGACACACCTTGGCCGTACACGCTCCAGCGACGCACACCTGATCGGCGAGCGCGCAGTCCTGCACTTGGCTCGACAGCGTGCCGCTGGCATCGCACTGCGCCACCTTGGCGCCCTCGCACGCCTTGGCAAACGGCTTGCAGACCATCGGTTTGCACGTGTCGAGCGTACACGCCTGGCCGTTCGGACACGGGGTCATCGTCCAGCCGCTGCCGTCGGCTTTGCAGGTGGCCAGAGTGCCGACGTCCGCGCAGGCTTGTTTGCCGACCTGGCACGCTTGGGCCGCGCACTTGCCGCCGAGGCACACCTGGGCCGCGCCGGCCTTGCCGCAGTCCTCCAGGGTCGTCGCGGATAGCCCATCGGCCGCACAGGCTTTGGCGACGCTGCCGTCACAGTACGCGGCGCCCGGTGCACAGACCGTCGGTTTGCACGCGCCGGCGTGGCAGATCTCGCCAGCCGGACACGCTTTCACTTCGACCGCGGCCCCATTGCTCGCGCAAACCGTGAGTTGCCCGTCGACGCACGCTGCGGTGCCGCCCACGCACGCGTCGGCCACGCAGCGTGTCTCCGAGCACCACTGCCCGCCGGCACAATCCAGGTCGGACGCACAGTGCACGCAAACATGCGCCGCCTTGTCGCACACGAGATCTTGCGTATTGCATTCCTTCGTAGTCTCGCAGGCTACCGGTTGGGCGATGCAGGTTCTGGCCTTGCACAGTTCGCCGGGCGCGCAGTCGACACCGGACGTACACTGCACGCAAATCCCTGCCACGACGTCGCAAACCTGGTTCAGCGCGGAACAGGGCTTGTCGGACTGACAGGCGGTGCGCGCCACGCAACTGCCGAGTTCGCACACCGATGCGGGCGGGCAATCGACGCTGGCCCGGCAGGCGACGCAGGCGTGACTGGCCAGATCGCAGTGCGCGCCGGGACATTCGGCTTCGGTCTGGCAGGCGGCGGCGACGATTTCGCCTGGGCTGTCGACACCGACTGCCAGATCGGCAAGCGGTCCAGCATCGACCGCGTCCGCCGCAACCAGACTCGGCGCCTTCGCCGGATCCGTACCGCAAGCCAGGATACCCACGAGTGAAAACAGCACGGCGATGCGCTTCATGACGCCTCCGGAGCAGTGACCGGAGCGGAAATCGATTTCCGCTCGAGAAGAGCCGTGAGCAGCCGCAAGTCGCGACTGATGGCGTTGCGTTCGCGCAAGGTCAAGCCGTCGACGTCCAGGCGCCGCGCCAGGAGTTGCACGCAGCGGGCGTCCAGGTCGGTCTGGCGTGCGTCGAACAAGGTCGTCACCTCGCGTTCCCGCGCGCTACCGTGCTGTGCCTGCACGCCGCGCACCAGGCCGGCGACCGACAGTCGCTCAGCGACGATGCGCAGAATCCACGCGGCCTTGTCGACCGCCGGGTGCTGGCGCTGCAGTTGGCGCAGGCGCAAGGCGTGGGTGGCGGTGAACGTGCCGGCGTGGTCTTCGAGCGCAGCGCGCGCCACCGCGGACAGGTCCAGCAGCGATCGCACGTTGTTCTTCTGGCGTTGGGTCAGGCCCATCAGCAGGGCAATCTCGTCGCCTTTCAGGCCCATCGCCTCGCTGCGCCGCACGGTCAGCGCGCGATCAAGGTCGGTGCAGGAACGGCGACCGGCGTTGTCGGTCAGTGCCAGGCGCCAGGCGGCGTGGTCGTCGAGGTCGGCGCGGGCGATGACCAGGACCTGCGTCCAGCGCAGTTGGCGCATGGCGTGCGCACGGCGGAATCCGCACACGATCTGCCAGCTTCCATCCGGGCCAGGCCGGACGACGAGCGGCGTGAGCTGACCTTCGCGCGCCAGGCGCTGCGGCAGGTCGCCGAGCCGGAGCTGGGCGCGGCACTGGAAGGTCGTGTCAGCCAAGGCGATCTGGTCCGCGGCCAGCCAGCGCGCCAGGGGGGGGGGGGCAATGGTCGGGCGCGGGATCGTGGCGACGGGGCGGACGACCGCGCGGGCGACTTCCGCCGTCAGTGCGGCTTGTTGCGGCGGCTCGGACCATGACATCCCTCCTGGGCGAACGCCGGCCTCGCGCGGGTGTCGCGCAAGGTCGGGTCCGGTTCAGGAGGCGTGGCTGGGGCATGCCTCGCGTCTCGCCGACTGGAGCGGCTGCGACGTGGCCTGAGCATGGCCATGGCGCGGGCCGCCGTCAAGCGCGAATCACCTGGCGCGACTTGGGGGGCCGGCGGCTAAAGCCGCGCCTACACTTACGAAGTCCGGCCTGCGCCGGACTGAGCTGGCCGTGGAAGTGCCAAACCTAGCCTCGCGAAGGCGAGGCTTGGCAATTCCAGGCGCGGCTTTCAGCCGCCGGCCGCTCCCTAGGAATGCAACTGCCACCCGAGTTTGCAGAGTACCCGACTCTGCACACTAGCCGACTTTGCGGCCGCCCTGTGGGCAGGCCTCGGGCCTGGCACGCTTGACGTCCCCGCTCGATTCGGCAATCTGGAAGCGCAAACTCCAATTTGCCTCGCTTTTTGGCATCAGCGTGATCTTGCACAGGGAACGAGGTCATCGGCCACTCACCCACGTCCCGGCGCGTCGCTCGCCCAGGCATAGCGCACCCTGAGATCGTTCAGATGCGAGCGAGGCAAGAGGTTCTGGTGCTGCATCCGCCCGACGATGATGCCCGGGGCAATGCCCCATTCCCGCGCCAGCCCCAGCACGGCCGCTTTGGTCGGCGGTGTGCCAAGCAGCCGAATCGCGTGAGCAGGTGGAATCAGCAAGTTCGCTGCTGCAACATCGGCCTCATGCTCATGCTGCGCATCCAGACCATCCAGGCCCTCGATGAACAACAGCTTCTTGCCGTGCAGCACCAGGTGGAAGCCCTCGTGGAAAAAGCTGAACCACAGGTGGTCGTCGGTCTTGTAGCGCAGGGACAGCACGAGGAGCGCCTTGTCCGGCGTGAGCCACTTCGTCGCCCCGCTGGCAGGGCAGCCGACCGGCGCCGGCACGAACACAACCGCGACACCATGGCGGGCACAGCGATCGACCAGTTGCTGCATGAAGACCTGCGGATCCGGTTCGATGGTCAGGCAGCGAAGACTCCGCAGTTCTTCCTTGAATCCTGCCGCGTTGTAGGGCAGGCAGCGGATCTTCTCTGCCTGCCGCTCAGCCTGCCGCAGCCACGCGGCCACCGCGCCATGCTTCTTGTCGAGCTTGACGGACGCGCGAAACGCGGTCAGCGGCGCCTCGTACGTCGTGCGCCATGCGTCCACGCTGGCGACGCTGAAATAGCTCAGGCACGCGAGCACTTGATCGATGTTGTCGCGATGCCGCGCCACCCAGCCGTGCTTGGCCATGTGCGCAAGGGGCAGTTCGTCCAGCCACTGAACGGATGCCTGTAGCCGTTCGCGTTCGCTCAGTTTCGCTAGCTGGGCGCGGTAGTTCGCCTCCAGCGCCAACCAGAAGTTCGCCGGCGACCCCAACACCGAGGACAAGCGCAGCGCTGTGTCGGGCGAGATTGTCGCCAGCCCGTGCACCAACTCGTTCACGTGCCGACGCGACAAGCCTGTGCGCTCGGCCAACTCCGCTTGAGTCCAGCCGAACTCGTCGAGTGCGTCATCGATCGAGGCGCCTGGCGGCACGATCCAGTCCGGTTCAAAGGGGCGAGCGCTAATCATGGTAGTCTCCGATGAACACGATGCGCACCGATGTGACCGCCGGCCAGTCGATGGTCCCGTCGGCCGATCTGGGCACTTCGCCAGCGGGTTCCAGCACCAACCTGGCGCCGCCATCCAGGTCGAGCGCGAACTGCCCGGCCCGGTCACCCTTGAGCGGGTGCGGGCGCCCCAACACGATGTCGCCCAACCTCGTGGCCGCCACGAGCTGGGTCAACCGGACCTGCAACTTGCGCGCGCCGTTGCCACCCAACTGCTTGAGCGCGGCTCTCTGCTCTTTGCACAGCTTCGCGAGCTGCGCGTTCACGAACAAGATATCCACAAGCGGCCCCGGGCGCAAGAACGATTGACCGGATCGGTAAACTATTCCAATGCAATGTTGACGTCAAGCTCGCGAGCAACCTGGCTATCTGTAAGGAGAATACTTGCTATACGGCCCAGCTATTCAGCGATTCAGCAGTCGCTTGAACCCATCCCAGGCCCCGCGTAGCATGGCCGTTCACGCCCGCCGGCCCGGCCGACGCGCCCCGGGACGCCCCATGACCGCTAGTTGCTCACTTCGCTGCTACTACCTCGGCCTGGCCGCGCTGCTCGCCTGTACCGGCTGCGGCCAGGACGCCGAGGTCGTCGGCCCCGGCGCCGCCACAGCCGACGCCACGGCCGCGGATGGCGGCAACGGCTTGGATGGCATCAGCAAAACCGATGGCAGCACGCCGCCCAAGGACATCGTAAGCGTTGGAGACGTCGGCAAGGACGCTCCCATCACCGACGACTTCTTTGCGACCAAGGACGCCGGCATGCCGTGCAGCACCGCCAAGGACTGCCCGCAGGTCCAGTG
>CAYHHL010000297.1:0-5886 GCA_964356325.1 uncultured Enterobacteriaceae bacterium
GGCACCGGACCCGGCTCCCGCGCTGGCAGGACGCATGCTGCATCCATGCACACTTCGTCGCCCGGACACTGCGCGGAGGTCGCACACCTCTTTGCAGGCGGTGGAACGTTCGGTTTCTGTCGCTGGTCCCCGTTGGATGGTGCGACGCAGCGGTAATCGACACACACCAGATCGCCAGAGCACTCCGCGGACCTTGCACACTTCATTTGTGATTCCGGCGTCTTCTTCTCGCCAAACGCCGTACCTGCGGTACTCAGAGCGATCACCGCCACCATGATTGGAAGGAACCACTTGAAGTTCATTGATATGCCCACTCGTGCGTGCTTGATGACGCAGGCTGCGCTGGACGTCCGTTGCGTGGACATCAGGCTACTTCTTCAGGAAATCGACATCCAGGGACAACGAGCAGGAGGGGCCGTAGGTGGACGGACAGCTGACGTCGATCTGCGCGCTGCCCTTCAGGCCAGAGCCCGAGCCTGAGATCTCGAAGCTCAGGCTCGAGTTGCAGGGCGTGCCGTCGATCGGTTGCGAGGAACTGTGACTGCTGGACCCGCACTTCGATTGCGACGGCACGTGTGTCTTGAGGCCAGTAAACAGGTTCTTTTCCCCCTGGTTGAGATCCGCCGAGCACGTCGACGAATTCACGCTGGCGATGCTCAAGTAGTCACCGGCCGGCACGTAGCAGGTGTTGTCCACGACCGTGGACGGCGCGTAGGTCTCCGGCACGCCGCCGCTGTCGCTGTTGCTCGTGCAGCCCATCGCCACCGCAGTCGCCCAGAACAAGAGGTACCGCATCTCAATTCTCCTTCCAAACGTACATGGTCTAACAGCAGATTCCCGAGATTTGCCGCATGGCGTGCGGATCGATGACTGCATGCCATGCTGCTTAGTTCGTGTCAACGCGCGCTACCGTTCCGCTCGCCTGACGGTCAGGCGCGGAATCGGCGATGACGGACCTCAAGAAACGCCTTGGGCAGCGGGTCGTTGAACTCCGCCTGCAGGGCAAGATGACTCAGGCGCAACTCGCGGATGACGCGGGCATCTCTCCTGACGCGATTGGTCGGCTCGAACGCAGCCAGACGATTCCCCCGCTCGAACGACTGGAAGCAATCGCGAGCGCACTGGGCGTCCCACTGTCCGTTCTCTTGGAATTCCGGAAGCAATCATCCGCGCGCGATCGCGCAATGCAGCGCTTGACCAGCGTGCTTGCAGGGAAGTCAGAGAAGGATGTCCTGCTGGTGGCCGAGGTTGCTGCCCTGATGCTCAAGCGGGACGACGACGGAAGTTGAACCCGGGCCGTGGTTCGCTCCAAGCTACGACCCCAGCGGGCACTTCGGCGCTACGCACTTGTCCTGGACGCACGACAGCCCTTTGCCGCAACCGCTCGGCATGACGTCGTAAGTGCAGCCGCCGCCCAGTTCGGACAGCCCGGTGCGGCAGGTGGTCGCGCCGTCCGTCCCAGCCTTGCATGGGAAGCCAAATGTGCAGGGCAAGCCAGCGACAACGCAGGCAGATCCCGGCGGCAACGGTTTGACGCAGAGAGAGTCCACAGGATTGCAGGCGAGACCCGGTGCGCAGCGCGTGAACACCTTCCAGCCCGGAATGTCTTGCTTCGCGCACGGTTGGCCGACGCCGGGCCAGGCGACGCAGTGGTGGCTGGCATCGCAAGTGCCTTCCAGCGTGGGACATTGCGCGGGCAAGCTGCACGTTTCGCCGATGTGTGCGGGCGCCAGGCAGCGAAAAGCCGGGGCGGACACGCTGCCGGTGTTTGCGCAGATCAGGCCGTCAGCACAGCCTTTGCCGTGCTGGGCGGTGTAGCCGAGCGCCTCGGTACCAAAGCTCGTGTAGCAGGCCGCGCCAACGCCCGCGGGCTTTCGGCAGACGCCGGCCCCGCCGTTCATATAGTTGTTCACGTCTTCATGGAACGCCGCCATGTCGCCGCCGCTGACATCGCAGAACAGGCCCGTGGCGCAAACATCCCGACCGAGGAGGCATGGGCTGCCCGCGGCAACCATCGGCGCGCACTTGTTGTTGCCTTCCATGTCGCTGTGGCAGAACAGGCCGTCGACGCAGGTCTTGGCGTAGCAATCGTCGCCTTCCTTGGTGCCTGGCGTGCGGACGCCGCAGATGCCGCTGAAACAGAACAGGTCGCGCCCGCAATAGCCTTGCGCGGCGCATGGCTCGCCTGCCTTAGGGCCGGTCGCGCAGGTGCCGGGGCAGATGTGGAACGGGTTGCCGTCCGGGCCGCACCAGCCGCTGGCGCACTCGTCGCTGCCCAGGCACGTGGCACCGAACGGCTTGGTGCCGGCGAAGATCGCAGCGCACGGATCCGTGGCGGCCAGATAGGACGGCAGTGCGCCGTGCGGTCCGTAGCGGCAAGGTGCGGCTGCGGCAGCGAAACAGGCTGCGACTTGCTTGGCGTCGTAGCTGTACGTTCCGGCTTGAACACCCGCGATTTCAGGCGCATGGAACGGCGCGCCGTCGGCATGGGCGTGAACGCAGGCGTCTTGGCTGGCGAACTCGAAGTCGATGCCGCAGCGCATGGTGTGCTCGCAGACGGCGGCGGCGTAGGCGCGTGGGAAATCGGCCAGCGCGATGGTGGTCGGTTTGGGCGGCGTTGCGTCGATCGCACTGCAAGCGCCAATTAGCGCAAGAAGCACTGCAAGTGCTGACAGCCGCAACGTTTTTCGGGCAAGTTCAAGGGACATCGCATCACTCCTGGCCGTCGCGAACACTGGCACTGCCGCTTTGCCGCTACTCGAAAGCCCCGCACTTCTGCGCTGTTCCCCACGGATCCGCCATCGCCGCCGCGCACGGGGCCTTCGCCATGCACTCCGTCGGCGGCTGCTTCTGGCCCGTTGCCGCTGGTCCGCCAGCATTGGTCACGAGTTGCACGCAACAGGGGCCGACCTTCTCCCATGGCTGGTACGAGTCGCCGCAAGCATCCAGGCCGATGACAAAAAGCGCCTTGCAGTAACCATAGCTTGCGTCGTTCGGTTGTTCCATCTTGGCAGTGCAGGTGCAAGTCCCGTCAGCGGCTTGCTGCAAGCCCCCGCAGGGCCCAACGTTCGCAGGCGGCAGCGTGGGAATCGCGCAATACGGTGAAAAGTGCGTGGTTTCGCCCCAGACCTCGTTCGCTTCCGGAGTCGTGCCCGTACTTGCCAGCGCTTGCCATTTCCCGGCAACCACGGTGGCGAGCCGCAGCTTGGCGAAATCCTTGGTCGGCACCAGCCCTGGCGGCATTGCCAGCACGATCCGCACCGGTTTAGTGAACGTCTGACCGTCCGGCCCGAACTGCCACGCCTGCCCCACGCAGCCGACCGGGGCGTCCTGCATGGCCGTGATAGTGAGGGCGACTTCCTGGGCCAGCGCGTTTGCCGGTAGCTCGACACGCACGGCGCCTTGGGTCACCACGTGCGGTTCGGCGGATTTCCACGTTGATACCGGCAGTTCCGCATCAGGCTGTCCCTTATCGGCGGCCGTGGCCCCGCTCGCCTTGGCGACGTCTTGGCCGACAGCGTCGGCGGCGGCCAGCGTCGTGCCCGTGGTGAGCGAGCCCGGACCTGCCTCGCAGCCGAGGATGACCAGCGCAGCCACGCAAACACCGGTCATCATGCAATTTCTAAGGTCTTCCATCTTCGCTGTCCTCCCAAAGCAGAATCCGCTTTCTTGTTCGCGCCGTAGTCCAACCACAGCGACCCTGCTGTCCCCTGCGCCCGATACGGGCCTTCGCCTTCGCCGGTGACATGACGGCGTGCACTCGTGCCAGCATGCGCCCTGCGACGCATCCTCCTCAATCCAGACAGCAATCCACCACATCGAGCAGGATGCTGCCCGTATGCGCATCGACCTCCATCCGCCGGAACCAATCGATGGTCTGTCCTTTGTACGCCACCTTGGCCGGCAGTCGGATTCGCCACGTGAGGTGCGGCTTGCCCTGCGCGTCGGCCTGCAAGACGAGGTCGGGTGGGTCGGCCGCGGGGCCTGAACAACTCGGGCATTGCGCGGCCGCCTTGGCTTCCGCTGCATTCGCATCGAGGTAGGCGCAGGGCGACAAGTCCAGGTTGGCAAGGCCGCGCGTCATCCGGCCCTGGACCTTGGTCAACCGGTACAGGGGCGCGCAGCCGTCGACCTGGCTGACGATGACGGTGATCTGGTCGGAAACTACGGGAATCCCCTTGTATGTCCGGGCCATGAATTCGAACGCGCCGCCACCGCCGGCCCAAGGCGAGACGACCTTCCCGCCCACCCCGAAAGCGTCATCCGGAGACAGATCGAACAAAGCGCCCAGAATCGGTCCGAGTTCCGCCAACACATCGGCGAGCGGCTTGCCGGCGCTCGGGAACGTGTACGCCAGTTCGATCCCCGGCGAACCCACCGTCGTGTCGGCGTTCAAACTGAACGTATTCACGGCCACCCGGTAGGCTAGGCAGCGAATGGCCTGTTTCTGGCCGGTCGAAAAGGGGACCAACAACTGCGCGTTTACCGCCGCGATCTTGGCCTCGATTTGTGCCGCCCAGTTGTTGCCTGTCGCGAGCATGTTGCCGACGCACGTTGCGGCTGGATCCAGCTCGCACGCCGGCTTCTTCTTCTGCGCCATGATCCACGCGTCGAGGCTGGGCCAGGCGCTCGTGTTGCAGGTCGGCACCGGGCAGGCAACGGCTTGCCCTGTCGTCATGTTGCCCCAGGGCGCGTCGGCGGAGGGCGTCGGAAAGCCGTCGATCAACTTGGCATCGACACCTGCATCTGCCACGTCGGCATCCTTCGCGCCAGCGTCCGCCACGCCAACGGCTTTGCAAGCTACGTCTTGGGCGACTTCGGCGGGCGGTGCGTCGGGTGCAACCGCATCGAGAACGCCCGCATCGACGACATCGGCGGCAGCGTCCGCGACATCTTGGGCTGCGGTATCCACAATATCGGCAGCTACGTCAGCCACATCGCCGAGCGAACCGGCATCGACGAGCGCGTTCCCAGCATCCAAGCCAGCCGATCCAGCCGAACCGTCGCACGCCGCCGCGAGCAGGAGCAGGAGGACTGGCGCGAGTCCAAGAACGCGATACTGTGGCATGATAAGCCTTGCGTGTTGCGAACGAGGCGCCAGTCTCGCAGGTACAGCCGGACGCGACCAGCGCCGCTCGATGCCATGGGCGAGAAGTTGCCGATGCAATTACTTGCAAGAACCGTGCCACCACTGTGAAGCTGGCTGATCCGCATCGGTGCTGGAAAAATCAACACTATGTTGAAAAACTCAACACATCGATGTCGCCTCCGAAGCCAGGACGCTCGCACAGCTCGGGCACGCACCTTGCAGACGTAGGCTCCGGCCGGTGGAATTGCGGTCTGGCTGGCCCGTGTTCAATCGCCAAACGCCCTGCTACGGTGCAACTCGACTTTGAGGCAGGAGACACGGATGCGCATGGGACGCTGGTCAATAGGTTTCCCGATTGCTTTTCTGCTATTCAGCATCGGCGGTTGCATCATCAACCCCGTCCCCACGCCGGACAAAGCTGCCCAAGTCCCGACGGCCAGCGACGTGGCTGGTCTGGACAGTGCCAACGATGCGGCAGCCGTGAAGGACGTTGCCAGTACCACCGTGGGCGCCACCGCTCCGGATGCGCCCGCTGATTCGGACAGCACGGCAAGCACGTCCTACACCACTGACGTCGAGCTTGACCACGATGGCGTTGTGCAGCGCGGGCGTGTTCGGGCCGAAGCTGTTGCATCACAACTGACTGCCCGACCGAACGATCTCTAGCGTCCCGTATCCCGACTGGTGTTGACTGGCTGGGCAGCGTGGCGCTAAATGCTCTCCGAGCGGACGCGAGTCGCGACCCTGGAAGAGTGACAGACCCTCGGTGGAGGAATGAATGGTGATGCGTGTTGTTT
>CAYHHL010000298.1:0-5800 GCA_964356325.1 uncultured Enterobacteriaceae bacterium
GCTGTCCTGCCGTCCAGCGTGCAACTGGCGGTGACGGTGGGCGTGCAACGCAACAGCTCGAAGCAACGTTCCTGCAGCACTCGCAACAGCTTGGTCTGCAACAAGGGCGCCAGGTCGCCGACCTCGTCCAGGAAGATGGTCCCGCCGTCCGCCAGTTCGAACCGGCCACGCCTCGGCTTGACCGCGCCGGTGAACGCGCCCTTGACGTGGCCGAACAGCTCGCTCTCCGCCAGATTCTCCGGCAATGTCGCGCAATTGACCGCGACGAACGGTTGGTTCCGGCGCGCGCTCTCCTGGTGTACGGCCTGGGCGACCAGTTCCTTGCCCGTGCCCGTTTCGCCTTGAATCAGCACGGGATAGTCACTGCGCGCCGCTTTGCGAATCGATCGGAACAGGCGCCGCATCACCCCAGATTTCGCCACCAGACCGTGGAACGGCGGCTCGTCCGTCTGAGCGCTCTCGGGCGGAATCGGCTGCACGTCCGAGGTCAGCCGCGCCGCCAGTCTCGTGGTCGCTTCACGGCGAGCCGCGAGGACCTTGAGCACGCCCCGGGTCATCAAGTCTTGCACCAAGGCTTGAACCGCGATCCACTCTTGCGCGAAGGCGACCGCATTGGGCGGCGGTTCCAAGCTGGGCCAGTGCAGGCACACTGGGCCGTAGTGGTTGGCCATTTCGATGGCATTCTCGCGCTGGCGGCGGACCCGGTCCCGCGACGGTTCATCCAGGGTGAGGATGAGATCGCTGCGATCCATGTCGCCGTCCTGCACGCAGCCCGGGTCCTGGACGTGTTCGACGCCGAGGTCCTGCAAGAGCGCGCGCATCCGGGGGAACTCGACCGCCGGCTCCAACGACATGGACTGCACCGTCACCAGATCCGCGCATTTCTGCTGCAGCAGGTTGCCGATCATGGCCGCCCGCGTGCCGCCGAACTCGCTCAAGATCAGGACAGCGAGTGCGTCAGGCAACTCGAACCTCGAATGCGGCCGTGACAGTCGGCCATGGGTGCGGGGCTAGCGAGAAAACGGGCGGGATTGACTCGCAGTCGTGCGATTGGCGTTGCCCGGGGCCGCAGCGCTACGGTACGCCGATTCATGCAGCGCGGCAAGACGATCGCACTGCTGCGGGGCCGCCGGTGCGCGATCGGACCGCTCAGCAAGCCGAACGACCGTTCGTCGGACCCTCAGCCGAGATCCACTCTCACCGTCGAAACCAGATGGCGCAGAGCGTTCTGCACCACGCTCGTTTCCTGATGGCGAAGCACGGCATATCCCTCGCCTTCGTAGCTCGAAGAGGCCGGCTGACCGATTTGCGGCAGGCGCGCCTCGACGACCAGATGGCCCAGATCGCGCTGGGCGACGTCCAGGCCGCGCACGCGCAGCACCCTGCCGCGACCTTGACCGCGGAAGAAAGCCGCTCCGGTCGAGTATTTGCGCTGGGGCTTCTCGAACTGCTCGAACACGGCCAACTTCGCCCAGGCCCGGTACAAGTCGAAGTCGTGGGCGAAACTGTTCAGCGTCATGATCTGCGCGCCGGGCGGCCGGGCGGCGATTTCACTGATGGCCAACGTCCCGTCATTGCGGCGAAACCACTCCATGTGGCTGATGCCCGTGCCCATCCCGAGCACCTGCAGCGCCTTGAGGCCGGCCTCGCGAACGTCATCGTACGCGCCCGTGTCGATCTCGCGCGGCAACAGAACCGTCCATTGGATCCAAGGGTTGCGCACCACGTCGAGCGGCGGCGGCGCGTACTTCGTCAGGGAATGCCACACCGGCTTGCCGCGGATCGACGCCACTTCGAAGCTGTGCTCCTCGCCGGTGATGAATTCCTCTGCGATCGCGGGGTTGGCCTTCGAAGGCCGGATCGACGCCAACGCACCGCGCAGGTCCTCCTCAGTATCGCAGCGAAACGTCACCGCGGCGCCCACGCCTTCACGCGGTTTCACCACCAGCGGCCAGCCCACTTCGCGCACGAAGGCCCAGGCATCCGCCTCGCTCGCCAGCAGCGCATGGCGCGCACAGGGCAGACCCGCCGCGCGCAGCACGTCCTTCATGCGCGCCTTGTCCCGGAAATTGCGGGCTTCGGTCGCGTCCATGCCGGAGATCTGCAGGTGCTCGCGCACTTGCGCCAGTTGATTCTGGATGTGCTCCAGCGTGCCCAACAGGCGGTGCGGCTTGCCGAAGCGATTGCCGAGCAACTCCACGCCGTGGGCTATCTGACCCGCGTCCAGGGCGTGGTCGAGCTGCACGTAGCCCTTGATTTTACTTTGCAGATCGCCTGGCAGCTTGTGGCGCGGCTCCTGGGTCACCAGCGAGAACCGCACGTCCGGCAGGTCCGCCAGCGCGCGCACGAAGCGCAGCGTGGTGTCGAGGAAGTAGGGCGCCACGTAGGTAATATGCATCGGAATTACCCTCGGTTGCTGGCGCGATCACGCCTTGGTGATTTCGTCCAGGTACTTCGGCAACATGTCGCGCCAGGTCATCCAGTCGTGGTGGTAGTTCTTGCCCCAGAGGTCGACGCGGTTGGGAATGCCCTTGCTGCCCAGCAGGTTGCCCACGCGCCAGGATTCCGCCGGTGCTTCCCACTTGCCTTCGCCGGTCGCCAACACCACGAAACGCTTGCGCAACTGTGCCAGGTGCTCGCCCTCGCCCATGAACGGCAGGAAGTGCAGCGGCGAGATGTTGTGTACGTCGGCGTTGTGGAAGTTGGGCAGGAAGCGGTCGAGCACGTAGGTGCCGCTCATGCACACCGCGTGGGTGAACACGTCGGGATGACTGGTGATCGACAGCAATGCGTTGTAGGCGCCAATCGACGCCCCGGCCGCGACGATGCCGACGTGGGGATTCTGGCAGTCCGCGCGCATGGCCGGCACCAGTTCATGTCGCACGAAAGCGAGGAATTGCTTCTGAACCCAGGCCTTGTGCTGCGGCGACTGCGAACTGTCGGTCAGGGTCTTGCCGCCCACGCTGTCACAGGCGAACACCTTGATGCGCCCGGCTTCGATGAGCGGCGCCAGCACCTTGAGCATGAGGAAGCGTTCGCACTCTTCGGCATCGCCGCCCGCGGTCGGGAACAGCAGCACGGGTTGGCCGAAATGCCCCCAGCGAACGACTTGGATCTCTTGGCGAAGGCGGGAGGAATGCCATTTGGCGTTGGTTTTCATCGCAGCTCCAGGGCGACCCGGGGTTGAAACCCCGGGCTTACGGTTTCGAAGCCCGCCTCCGCGGGCTAGGCTGCTAGTCCGCGAAGGCGGACTTCTTGAATTTTAGCCCGGGGTTTCAACCCCGGGTCGAAACCTCGGTCTTGGCCTTCTTGGCCTTCGCCTTCTCCGCCACGATCGGCATCGCCGCAGCCTGCGCAGCCGCGAGTTCCACGCGTTCCTCGGCCTGCATCGCCGCCTTGTCCGCCGCCGCCTTGGCCCACGCCATCCGGTCGGCTTCGGTCTTGCGCCAGAACTGCAGCAGGCCCCAGTAATGCTCCGTGAACTTCTCGACTTCGTGGTGCGGGAACAGCGCCTCGACCTTCTGGCGGACCAGTTCCTTGGCGCGCGGCGTGGCGAAGAAGTCGTACGTCACCTCGTCCAGGTGCGACAGGTGGCGCGCGCAGAACTCGTGGAAGCGGTCGGTTTCATAGCGTTCGTGCGCAATCTTGGCGTACTCGCGCAGCCGCTCCTTCAGCGGCAATTCCTTCTTGGCCACCGCATAGAACGGGTCCCAATCCAGGGTCTTGCGCATCGGCCGCTTGGTCGCCGCGCAGTAGATCGACCAGCGCAGCATGTTCTTGACCAGGATCGGGAAGTGCCAGTGCAGCGACGTCACCTGGAAGTCCGGGCAGGCGTTGGCGAAGTCGATCGGATAGAACACGCCGTCCTTGCGCAGGCTCTCGCAGGAATTGAACTCCCAGCCGAAGAACGAGTTGATGGTCAGCATCTGATCGGTCAGCAGCTGCCACTCCTCGCCGTTGACGAAATTGAACGCGACCTGGTAGCGGTTGTGCAGCGCCGCGTCGGGATCGTATTTCACCGCGTGGACTTGCGGGCCGATGCCGATGGTGCGCACGAACAGGTCGAACGGATCCACGGCCTTCTGGAGGTGCATCAGGCGCTGGCCGCTGCTCTCGTAGGCTTGCCGCAACTGGTTGGCATCGTTGATCTTGGTCACGCCGACCCACGCGCCGCCATCGTACGGCTTCATGAACATCGGGTAGCCCATCGAGTCGCCGACCTTCTGCAGGTCGAACAACCGCCCGTAGCGATTGAGCAACGGCTTGACGTCGGCGAGTTCGGACGAGTGCTCCTTGGGCGGCACCATCCACGTGTCGGGCACCGGCAGGCCGAGGTGCATCATCGCCGCGTAGGTCGAATGCTTCTCCATGGACTGGATCGCCCAGGGATTGTTCAGGACGTACAGGCCGTCCATGATTACGGCCTTCTTGATCCACTCGCGGCTCGTGCTGAACCAGTGGGTCAGGCGGTCGAGCACGATGTCGTAGCGGCAGGGCTGACGCAGGTCGTATGGCTCGACGGTCACGCGCTCGGTCTGGAAGGTGACGGTGTCGCCGCCGACCGGAATCTCGAGATTGAGCTTGCCGAGGATCTCCTCATAGCAGCCTGGCCAACAGATGTCGGCGCCTAGGGAAAGTCCGATCTTGCGGGTGACGTTGGCCATGGCGGAACCCTCGTGAGGTGGGGCAGTGGCTGCCCTGGTCGATTGCGAGCGGCAGAATTGTAGCCGGGATTAGGCCAACGTCCAGCAGATTGACGCATCTACGGGCAGCCGTTGCCCGACTTGGTGACGTGCACGCAGCCCTGTCCCGGGACACAACCATCGTCTGTGCAAGGGTTCTTGTCGTCGCACGGCACCTGGACGCCCACGCACTTGCCGCCGCTGCAGTGGTCGCCGACGACGCAGACGTCGCCATCGTCGCACGTGGCCGTGTTCGCGAACGCCAAGCAAGTGCCGTCGATCGGCGCGCAACCATCGGTGGTGCAAGGGTTGTCATCGTTGCAGACCTTGGCCGTGCCCAAGCAACTGCCTGCCGCGCAATGGTCGCCCGCCGTGCACGCGTCGTCATCGGTGCAAGTGACGTCGACCGGCGTGAACACGCAACCGTCCTTGGCTGCGCAACTGTCCGTGGTGCAATTGGTTCCATCCGAGCAGGTGCGCAAGCCGCCCGGGATGCAACTGCCCGCCTTGCAGCGATCGTCCAGCGTGCAGGCGTTGCCGTCACTGCAACTGACCAGATCCAAAGGTAGGATCACGCACTTCGCAGCCTTGGCGTTGCATGCGGCCTGCTCGCAGTCCGAGGGCCAGGGACAGGTCGATTCGTCGGTCTGGCCGTTGCAGTCGTCGTCCTTGCCGTTACAAGCCTCGACCGGTGGATTGGCCGGCACGCACGCGGCGCACTTCTTGCCCTGGCAAACGCCGCTCGCGCAATCGCTGGCTTTGGCGCACGGGCAGCCGGGGCCGTGGCACTCCGTCGGGGTCGCGTCATCGGCCGTGTCCAAGGCGCCGTCGCTTTCGCCAGCGTCCAAGCCGGGATCTGCGCTGTCGTCCTCGGGTTCCTGGCTCGCGGGTGTCGGCGTCGAAGTTCCGCACGCCGCCGTGGCCGCGCAAAGCAGCGCGAGGCAGGCAATCGCCCAGAAGCCGCTGGCACGGTTCGTCATTCTCACGGCTTGGCTGTGCATCCCGACCTCGACTGTGACGGCCATGGTCCAGCCGGCGTCGGCGCTCGTCAAGGCCACAGCACGGGCGCGGTTCTGGATTCCGGGTCGGTGACGGTGCTACTTGTGGCGAATGTAGGG
>CAYHHL010000299.1:0-5793 GCA_964356325.1 uncultured Enterobacteriaceae bacterium
CCGAAGGGATCCCCGGGGTCGGCGGCACCCGCCATGTGCTCGCTGATGTTGGCCCAGTACTCGGGACCGTAGGCCTCCTCGATCAACTGCGCGTACGAGATGCTCAAGCCCGGCATGCCCGGCGTGATGTTCTGGTTGGAGTACGGCCCGAGCACGCTGTCGTCCACTGCCACCAATTGGTTGGCCAGCGGCGTAACGCCCGACTGCAACAGCTTCTTGCCGATCTTCTGCCAGTTACGGCCCAGGAAGGACATCTCGAACTCCGACAGCGGCGGCCCGACCGACTGCGACGCCAAGCTGGAGAGGCGAATGATCTCGCGAACCGCCTGGACAGCGCCGCCCGTCGTGCCGTCGTTGACGAAGACGTGCGGTTGCGGATCGGCCGCGCCGGACACGCTGCCGGCGTTGAAGTCATGGCGCGCGCGACCATCCCAGAAGTTGTCGAAGTTGAAGGCGGCACCGTGCATGGTCGGCGTGTTGCGCGGTTCGACCCGGCGCAGGCCCTGGAAGGCCGCACCGACCGGGTCGGGGTCCGCTGCGCCCACGTCCGCCGCGAGCGCGGGCGGGTTGGTCCCGGCCACGAACGCCGAGGCCCCTGGCGTGGGAATGTCGACGAAAGTGCGGAATCTCACGCCCATCGACGACATGACATCGTTGGCGTCGCTGAGGACGTTGAACAGATTGAGCAGCGGCTCGCCAGGCACCGACGGGTCCAGCAGCTTGTGGAACGGGAAGTCGCCCGGCGTCACGTCCTGGTTGGGGCCCTTGACCTGCAAGGTGTTGTCCGGCACTACGGCCAAGGTGTTGGGATTCAACTGGTTCCTGGTCCGGTTGTCGATACCGCCGTTGAAATGGCACGTGCCGCACGACTGGATGCCGTCGCTGCTGACCTGCGTGTCCCAGAACTAGGCTTTGTGTTGCTCGATGATCTCCGTTCGGTCGTCGATGAAGTCGGACTCATTCCTGGGCAATTCCAGGGTGCGATCGTAGGCTTGGGTGGCTACGTTCCACCACAGGGGTGGAAACCCCGGGCCCGGCGTCAGCGGCGCCGCCGGATCGTACGGGAGAATCGAGGTCCCCAGCACCGGGATGTTCCAGTCGATCTCGCCGGTGGCCGGGTCGATGCGCAACGGCTGCGCGGTCAGCGGATTGATGGTCAGCTGGTGCACCTGGAAGTTGGGGTTGGGCGATCCGCCGAACGGATTGGCCAGCATGTCGAACAAGTTCTGGTTGGACGGCACGACCTTGAGCGAGCCCATGGGCGCCGGCAGTGCGAGTTCCACCGGTTCGCCCGCCTCTTGGGCGCGACTCGCAGTCGGAAGCAGTGTGAATAGCATGGTGAGTAGGGCTGCGCCGACCCGTCGTGCGCGCCTCATTGTGTAGTTCATGTTCCCCCCTGTTGACATTGGACAAGCAGAATATCCCAAGGTCTCGCAATGACAGCGAACGAACCTGTGCGCTTCCTCCATTGGGATGATTCTCCAAGCCTACCGACGCCTCGGTGTCGCTCGAACAGGCCGGGCGCTAATTCCTTGGCCAGCATGGCCATTGTCGGGAGTGCGCCTGACGCCGCTGTGTAGAGATGTGTGGCGGCGTGGCAGTGGTGAGGCCAGCGCCAGCCAGGCTGGACGAGTGTGTATTGATATCATGTAGTTATGGCGACACCACGGCCACGGTTGCGGCCCTGTCTCCCGGTTCCGGCTCAGGGCAGGGACGTCCGCTCCCTGCGGTCGCTACACGCCCTGCCCGTTTTCGAGGGTCAGGCAGGGGCGAGCGGTATTCCGCGATTCCTGCCTGACGAGCTATCCGCTCCTCGCCCCTCGAAAACGGCTCCGGCTCCGGCCCCGGATCCGGGTTCGGGGTCGGGATCGGGATCGGGTTCGGGTTCGGGATCGGGATCGGGATCGGGATCGGGATCGGGTTCGGGATCAGGGTAGGGGCAGGGATCGGGACAGAGGGGAACTCGCCTAGACCGTCGCCGTATCCAAGACCTCGCGCACCTGCCGGGACAAGACCTCGGCGGTGAACGGCTTCTGTACGAACGAGACGCCTGCGCGCAACCGGCCGTTTCGCTCCACCAGCGCCTGGTCCGTGTACCCGGAAAGGAACAGCACTCGCGTCCCAGGCCGGCGTGGCACCAGCTGTTCCGCCAGTTCTGGCCCGGTCATGCGCGGCATCACCACGTCGGTCACCACCAAGTCGATGCGCCCGGGGTAGTGTTCCACCAGCGCCAACGCCTCGTGGCCGTCGCCCGCCTCCAGCACGTGATAGCCCATGCGTTGCAGGATGTCCCGGGCCAGGCGGCGCACTACCGGCTCGTCTTCCACCAGCAGCAAGGTCTCGTGCCCCCCGCGCCCCGGCTCTTCTCGAGCCGGCGGCTCCGCCAGCGATTCGGTCTGGCGCGGTAGCAGGATGCGAAACCGCGTGCCCCGGCCCAGCTTGGAATCCACCGCCACGTGACCGCCAGCCTGGTGCACGATGCCGTACGCCGTCGCCAAGCCCATGCCGAAGCCGACGCCGCGGTGGCGCACCCGGAAGAATGGCTCGAACAAGCGCGATCGCTCCGCAGCCGTCAGTCCCGCTCCCGTATCAGCAATCACCAGTTCGACGTAATGCCCTGGCACCAAGCCCGGATGCGCAGCTACTTGCCAAGGTTGCAGGTCGACGTCGCGAGTCTGCAGCGTCATCTGGCCGCCCTGGGGCATCTCGTCGCGTGCGTGGACCGCCAACGCCAATAGCACCTGCTCGATCTGCCGCGGGTCCATCCAAACCGGACCCACGTCGCCCAGGTTGAGCATCAAGTCGACCTCGTGCCCTGCCAGTTCCCGCAGCGAAGGCTCCATGTCCGCGACGGTGTTGCTCAAATCCATCGTGCGCGGCTGCACCACTTGAATGCGCGAGAATGCCAGCAGTTGCGCGGTCAGACCCGCAGCACGTTGCGCGGCCTTGCAGATCTCGCTCACGTCGGGCTGGTGCGCCTCGGGCACTGTCACCGCCAGCATCTCGCCATATCCGCTGATGATCGTGAGCAGGTTGTTGAACTCGTGGGCCACGCCACCCGCGAGTCGCACGATCGCCGCCATCTTGTTCTGTTCCGCCAGTTCCGCCTCAGCCAACTGGCGATCGCTCACGTCGCGGCCGACCAGCAGCCAACGGCGGCAAGGACCGTCAAGTTCAGGCAAAGGCGAGGCATGCATCTCCAACCACACCGGCCGCATGCCTGGGCCTTGGATCTGCAGCACTTCCCGCACCCTTTCGCAATGTCGCACCCGGGTCTCGAGGGCCATCCAGCGCGCCGCATCGAGGCCCGGCAGGGTCGCCATGGGCCGTCCAAATAGTGCCTCGACGGACTCACCCAAGATCTGCGCACATCGTTCATTGGCCAAAGCGATTCGCAAACAGCCACCTGGGCCGGCATCCAGCAGCAGTACGGCATCGTCCATGGCCAGAAGTGCCGCGCGACAAACCGATTCCTGCGCCAAGCCGCCATCACCCGCAGTGCCATCGCCCTTGGTGCCGTCATCGCCAGCCAGGCCTTCGCCCTCGGCAGCCGCATGCGCTGACGGCGGCGACTCTGGCCGTGGCGCCAAGGCGGCCCGCTCTTCGATCGGCTTACGAACTCGGGCAAGTGCTGCTGCCGTCATGACATCCTCCCAAATCGACAAGCGTTGCAGGGGCCTCGAACGGGTCGCGGCGCCGGCAACTTGCGGTCGACCTGCGCGCCGTCATGCACGTAGGCCAGCCGCGCGATGCGAGCCGGAAGTCGAGGGGTCCTTTCCTGCAGCGTAGCGATTCGGAACCAGGCCAGGCAAGCGGGTCAGTCGTCCGAACGTTCATGCGCGTGATGATCCAATGCTTCCAGCGCGTTGCCGTTGGAGGGGCGAGCACTTGCACTGACGAGATTGCGCTTCCGCCGGTCGCCTCCCGGTGGAGATGGCTCCGGCCATGGCATCGAGGCCGGGCGCGCGGCGACGTCGCTCGCTGCGGCCCGTGGTTGGACCGCCTTCGGAGTGCTGCAATCGGCGCCTTCCGCACGCGGCAAGAGCAGATCGATGCGCGTGCCCATGCCGGGCGCCGTATTCACCTCGATGTGGCCGCCGCTCTGTTCGATGACACCGTACACGCTCGCCAGGCTCAAGCCCGCGCTAGGCCCACGCTGCTTGGTCGAAAAGAACGGCTCGAACATGCACTCGCGCGTCGCCTCGTCCATGCCAAGCCCGGTATCCGCCAGCGAAAGCCGGGTGTAGTGCTTCACCTGATCGCCCATCGCCACGTCGACGCGATTGCCCGTCGAGACCACGCACCGCCCACCCGACGGCATCGCCTCTCGCGCGTTGACCGCCAACGTCACCAGCACTTGCTCCAACTGCATGGGATCGCAGGTCACCGGGTCCGCGGCAGGATCCAGATCGAGCACGAGCTCGACGGCCTCGCCCAGCAACGGCCGCAGCAAGGGTTCCAACGCCCGCAGCCGAGCGTTCAGATCCACGACGGTCGGCCGCAGCATCTGGCGCCTGCCGAACGCAAGCAGTTGCGCGGTCAGCATGGTCGCCCGATCCGCCGCGTGCCTCACGTGATCTAGCAGTTCGGCCATCGGGTCGGCTGCGGGCAGCGTGCTGCGGATGATCTCGACGTAGCCGAGGATCGTCGTCAGCATGTTGTTGAAATCGTGCGCCACTCCGCCTGCCAGCCGGCCCACCGCGGCCATCTTGTGCTCCTGCAGGATGCGCTCCTCTAGGGCCCGCCGCTGGGTGATGTCGTGTCCATTGGCGACGAACAGCCGCCTGCCGGTGTCCGGGTTGTCGACCGGCGCGATGTCGAGTTCGACCCAGAAGGTTTCGCCGTCGCGCCGGTAGCTCAGCAGTTCTTCGTGAACCGGAAGTCCAGCCTTCATCGCCACGCAAATGCGCTCGATCGTTGGCAGACTCGTCAGCGGCCCTTGCAGGAAGCGAGGATCGCGGCCCACGACGTCCTCGGCCTTCCAACCGGTGATGCGTTCGAATGCCGGGTTGAGGAACACGATGCGCGGCCCGGGCGCGTCGAGCGGCGCGGCCTCGGTCACCATCACGAAATCGGGAAGGTTCTCGACGGCCTTCTCGAGCATGTGCAAGTGGTCCTCGTGCCGCTTGCGTTCGGTGACGTCCTCCACGAGCACCAGCCGCGCTTCATGACCGCCGAAATGCACCGGGTGGGCCGTTACGTCGACGATCATGCGGGTTCCGTCACGACGACAGTGCAGACGCGGCCCGGCCTGATGCAAGCCTTGGGGCGCCTGAACCAGATAGCCCGGGCGCCGATCCGCTTCGTCGGGCGAGCGAATCTGCTCCACGGTCATGCTCAGCAACTCCTGGTGACTCCAGCCGTACTGAACGACAGCAGCCTGGTTCGCGGCCAGGATCTGCAGCGTGTGGATGTCGTACACCAGCATTGGCTGGGGGGTGTGATCGAACAGCGACGCGTACATGGCCTCGGCGCCGACGTCGAGATCGGGCGGGGGACGAGGCGTCCCGTTGCGCGCGTGCTCGGCGATGCCCTGCTCGGCAATCACGGCCAGATCGAGCAGCATCGCCCGCAGTTCCGCGTCCCAGGTGCGCGGCTGATCGTGCAGGACCGCCAACGTGCCGATGATCTCGCCCCGCGGTGCATGCAATGGCACGCCGCCATACGAAAGCGCGTCTCGAAACGCCAGGCCGGGAAAGTCCTTGGTCAGCGGGTCGTTGCGCGTGTCGTCCACGAAGAGCGGGCGGCCCAGGCGCATGGTGTGCTGGCAGAGCGTCGCGCTCCAGGGTAGCT
>CAYHHL010000300.1:0-5725 GCA_964356325.1 uncultured Enterobacteriaceae bacterium
GGCGCGGCGGGCGCAGATCTGCTGCCAGACGCCAAGCCCACTTGCCGCAGCATTGCGTCGTCCAGCCCATCCGGCCGCGCCAGCTTGGGCGGGATGCGACACCGCTTGTCGCGCGGCTACGGCACTAGGAAAGAGTTGCATTGCGTCCGGCCGATCCGGGTTTGGGGCCTCAGGGTCGGTCGGCGCAATGCGACACCGATTGTCGCGTCCGGACAGCAAACACGCTTGGTTCGCGCCGCTCGCGAGTAGTCAGGGCAAGCCCCGTCCATCCCGCACCCACGCGGGCCGAGGATGTTGCCGCCGAGGTCTGCCATGCCACGTCTGTCCCTGCCATCGGTTCCCGCGCCCGATCAGCCCAAGCGCGGTCTGCGCTTCGAGATTGGCGAGCGCCTCGTGTTCGAGCGCCACACCGTGATCGCCGTGACCGGTCCGAGCTTCACGGTGTTCAACGAGGGGCGCCGGCAACGCTACGACCGTGCGCAATGGCACGCGTGGCTGCAAAACCTGCTGACGCTCGGCGTAGTTCGCGTCGAGGGCCGGCTCATGCAACCGCCCGGGCCGGCGCCGCTAGTGACAGGGCTCGCGCAACCCACGCAGCCACCCGAGGTCGAGATGGATCCCAGTACCCGCCGCCCACGTCTGGATCGCGCCGTTCACGAGGTCATGCGCACCTACCGCATCGTCGCCGCTGCCGAGCCGCCCAAGTCGGAAGGGTCGCCGCAACCCGATGGTCTCCTGCGGTTCCACCTCCACGGCGGCACCTCGACCTGGCAGGTGGAGGTCGATCCCGCGGGCATCCAGCCGCCGACGTGCACCTGTCCCGATTTCTTGAGGGCCGTCGGTCCGCACGCCTGCAAGCACATCCTGGCGGTCCTGCTGAACGAGCCGACGTTGCGTTTCCAGTGCCTCGACTTCTTCCTTTAGCCCATGAGGTTGCCCATGTCCCGCGTCTCCGATCTGCGTCCCCATCCCGACGGCTACAGCTACGACGAGCTCAAGCCCCTGGCGTCCGCGGCCTTGCGCGCCGGCCTGTCCGTGCTCCTGCGCGGCCATCCGGGCGTAGGCAAGTCCACGCTGGCCTGTGAACTGGCTGAAAAGATGGGCCTACCCGTGCACGACATCCGCCTCGCGCAACGGGAACCCGCCGAACTGGGCGGCATCTACATGCCCGATCGCGACCGCCGCACGCTCGAACTCCTGGCGCCGGATTGGGTGCGCGCGGTGTGCGACGCGCCAGGTTTCGTGTTCCTGGACGAGATCAACGCTGCGGTCACGCGTCTCCATCAGGCCGCGGCGTACCAGATCGTGCTCGAGCGGCGCGTCGGTCCGTTCCGCTTCCACCCGCAAACGGTGGTGATGGCCGCGGGCAACCTGGACGACGACGAGGCGCTGGTCACGCCGCTCTCGTCCGCGCTCAACAACCGCTTCGTGCACCTGAAGTTGCGCGTCGATGCGGCTGCGTGGCTGCGTTGGGGCGAGACGGCGGGCATCCATCCGGCGGTGCTGGGCTACATCGGCAGTCGCGGTTCGCTCGGTGCGCAAACGCTGTACGAAATGCCCTCGTCCGAAGATGCGTTCCCGACGCCGCGGTCGTGGGAGATGGCGAGCCGGCTGCTGGTCGAGGCAGGGGAAGGTGAAGCAAGGCGGCTGGTTGCGGCGTGCATCGGCATGCAGGCGGCCGAGAAGTTCCACGCCTACCTGCGCATCCACCGCCGCTTCGATCCGCGCGCGGTGGTCGAGCGCGGCAAGAAGGTCGAGTTCAATGCGACCGAGCCCTCGTTCATCTACGCCGCCGTGTACGCGGTTGCCGATCACCTCGGGCAGGTCGCCAGCGTGCCGGACAAGCACCTGCCGAACATCGCGAAGTTCCTGGCGTCGCCGGGTCTGGATCCTGAGCTGCGGTTCCTGTTCCTGCGGCGGATTCGGGCGGCGGGCGATCTGCTGACCCGGCTCAAGACGCAACCGGAGTACCGCGCGCTGGCCGAGGATCTGGTCGATCTGCACCTGGCTGTGATGTCGTGAGCTCGAGCCACGGCCATGCAGAGCTCATCCGGCGGGAAAGCAGGCGGCTTGCGGCCTTGCGCCTGGAACTGCTGGACGATCATCCGTTCTGGGGTCACCTGCTGCTGCACGTCCAACTGGTGGCGGCGCCGCGGCTGCTGGCGTTCGCGGCGACTGATTGCCTGCACCACGTCTGGTACAACCCACTGTACACGCGGCACTTGGACGCGCGGCAGTTGGGTTTCGTGCTCGCCCACGAGATCGGCCACCACGTGTTCGAGAGTCTCGCCCGGCGCGATGGTCGCGACCTGAACCTTTGGAATTGCGCGACGGATTACGCGATCAACCGGATGGTTGCAGGCATCACACGTGGGCGCGGTGAGCCGATGTACCGCCTGCCTGACGGTGTGTACCCGGAGATCGGCGAGGTGCGCATCCTGCACGACGCGCGCTTTGCCGGCATGACCGCCGAGCAGATCTACGACCGGTTGGTGAAGGAAGCCCCGCCGCCGCAACTGACCATCCACTTGCGGTTACCGGGAGAGCAGGGCGATGGCTCGCAAGTGGCCGATCATGGCGGCGGTATCGACGTGCACCTGCCGCGGGCGCTGACCGAAGCCGAGCGCGGTGAACTGCTCGACCGGTTGAGCGCGGCCGTGAACGCGTGGCGCGAGGGCGAGCGGCGGGGCGACATCCCGGCGGGGATCGAACGGCTGGTCGATGGCGCGCAGCCGGGCAAGGTGCCGTGGCCACGCCTGCTGGCGAGGTACGTGGGCGAGGCGCGAGCGCGGCAGGACTACAGCCTGGCGCGGCCGAACCGGCGCTGGCTGCTGGAGGATCTGCTGGTGCCAGGGCCATGGTCCGAGGGGCCGGGCAGGGTGGTGGTCGCGGTCGATACCTCGGCGTCGATCGGCGCACCGTTGCTCCAAGCGATCGCGAACGAACTGGCGCGGCTGCATGCGCTGTTGCCCGATCTGACCGTGCTGGTTGCGGACGCGGAGGTGCACACCCAGGTGCCTGCGCGCGAGTTGCCGGCCTTCTTGCGGCGCGGGCGATTTGCCGGTGGTGGTGGGACCAGCCATCGGCCGGTGTTCGCGTGGATCGATCGCAAGCGCTTGCAGCCCGACCTGTTCATCGGTCTGACCGACTTGTTCAGCGAGTTTCCCGAACGCCGGCCAGCTTTTCCGGTGCTCTGGATCACGCCCAAGCGGCACGGTCGCGCGCCCTGGGGTCGGGTCATCGAGGCGGCGCTCACGTAGCTGTCGGTGAAGATGTAATGCGACACCAGTTGTCGCATCCCGACACGATTTGAGTTTAGAAACGGCACCAGCCGCGTAGTTCCATCACAGCACGCTGCTGTCCCATGTCCACCGTTCACCGCCGCCGGCCTGGCCGGTCAGGAGTTCCCATGCGTCGCCGTTCACCCTCGATCCGAACCCTTCTCCCTGCCGCAGAACTGCCGCCCGAAGCTGCCGTTTCGCCCTACGCCGACGACCTCGACTACGTCCAGGACGAGCTGCGTTGGCTGCGTTTGCGGGCCGAGCGCATCCAGGCCGGACACCGGCATCGTTCGGCGCTCGCGAGCGGCACGGTGCGCAACAACCGCTACGAGGACGAAAAGCCCGCTGATCCCGCGCTGCTCGAAATGCACCACAGCCACCTGCTGCGCCTCGAAACCCAAGCGCGGGCCCACATCGACGCGCGACTGCAACTCGGGTTGCCGATGGCTCTGGATCACCTGGTTGCGACGTACGGGCTGGACGACTTCGAACGCACGCTGTTGCTGCTCGCGGCGGCGCCGGCCTTCTCGCGCGACTTCACGGACGTGTTCGACATGGTGCACGCCGGCAACGGATCGGGTTGTCTCGATGTCGAAACTGCCTTCCAGTTCTGCGAGATGCCCTACACGCAGCGGATCCTGCGCCGGTCGACCTTCGCGCCGGCATCGCGGCTGTGCCAGAACGACCTGCTGTGTGTGAACTTGTCCGGTCGCTTCAACGCGCCGGAGGATTTGCTGGGCGCCGGCTTGCAGATCGGCCAGCAGACCTTCCAGTTCTTGATTGGCCAGCCGGGGTTGGGCGACGACTTCCTGCAGTTCAGTTCGATGGAGGAGCCGCGGGTCGAACTCGATCAGGTGGTGCTGCCCGAGGCCGACAAGCGCCGCATCCTCTCGGTGGTCGACCGCCACACCGAGTACCTGGCGTGTCGCAAGGAGTGGGGTTTCGACGAGGTCATCCGCTACGGCAAGGGCGTGCTGATGCTGTTCCACGGCAAGCCTGGCACCGGCAAGACCATGACCGCGCACGGGATTGCCAAGCACCTGGGTCGGCGCGTGCTGAACGTCGACATCCCGGCGTTCCTGCAAAACCGCGAAGCTGACCGCTTCCTGCCCGGGCTGTTCCGCGAGGCCCGGTTGCAGAACGCGCTGTTGTTCTTCGACGAATGCGAGGTCCTGTTCGCCAGCCGCGGCAATGGCAATGCGCTGATGACGCTGCTGCTGACCGAGCTGGAGCGTTTCGAGGGAGTGGCTGTGCTGGCGACGAACATGCCGCAAGCACTGGACGAAGCGCTCGATCGGCGGATCCTGGTCAAGGTGCGTTTCGACGAACCGGACCGCCAGGCGCGCGCGGAAATCTGGCGCAAGCACCTGCCGCCGCAAGCGCCGCTGGCCGCGGACGTGGACATCGAACTGCTGGCCGATCGCTTCGAACTCGCGGGCGGCTACATCAAGAACGCGGTGCTGATGGCGGTCGCGGAAGCCGTGCACACGCAAGACGGTCAGCCGGCGTCCATTTCGATGGCGATCCTGGAACGGGCGGCGCGGGACCAGCTGCGGCGGATCGGCGACGAGCGGCACGACCTGGTGACGCCCAAGGCGCGGCTTTGCGACGTGATCCTGCCCGACGGCTTGCGGGCGCAGGTTGACGAACTGATCGACGCCGCGCGCCACCGCCGGACCGTGCTGGAGCGCTGGGGCATCGGCGCGCACCTGTCCTCGGGCAAGGGCGTGGCGGGGCTGCTGTCGGGGCCGCCGGGCACGGGCAAAACGCTGTGCGCGGAGGCGATTGCGGTGGAATTGAACCGGCCGCTGCTGGTGGCGCAACTGCCGAGCCTGCTGTCGAAGTGGGTGGGTGGCACCGAGCAGAACCTCGCGTCGCTGTTCCGCGATGCCCGTGCGGAAGGGGCGGTGCTGCTGCTGGACGAGGCGGACGCGCTGCTCGGCGACCGCGACCAGCTGACGCACAAGCACGATGTGTCGGTGGTGAACGTGCTGCTGCAACTGATCGAGCGGCATGACGGCGTGGTGCTGCTGGCGTCGAACCGGCCGTCCAAACTGGACAAAGCGCTGGCGCGGCGGCTGGGTTGGCACCTGCCGTTTCCCGAGCCGGATGCGTGGTTGCGGGCGCGGATCTGGCAGTCACTGCTGCCGGACACAGTGCCGGTGCGTGGGCGGATCGATTTCGAGCGGCTGGGGCGCAAGTTTCCGATGGTGGGTGGGCACATCAAGAACGCGGTGTTTCGGGCGGCGTTCCGGGCGGCGCGGCAGGGGAGCGAGGTGACTCAGGGCCTGTTGGAGGAGGCGGCGGTGGAGGAACTGGCGGCGTTGGCGGGGGATTCGAGGGAGGGGGTGACGTTCGCGGCGGGTGAGGTCGGGGAGGGCTAGCTGGCGCGCGTCGTCATGCGGCGTTGATGGGCGAAGACGGCCCGGCGATGTCGGCGCTTC
>CAYHHL010000301.1:0-5585 GCA_964356325.1 uncultured Enterobacteriaceae bacterium
TGCGGCTCGACGATGTGCCCGACAACGAGCCCCATCTTCGTTTCGCTCGGAATGGCGCGCGTCCTTCCGGAGGGCGGTCAACTCTTCTTCACGCGGGAGCACACCTGCTTCCCGGTCTGGTCGAGCCGGCTCTTCTGGTTCCCTGATCCCGGAGGCTTCGAAACGCAGGAGCAATATCCCATCGGACCAATCAAACCGATGGACATCCCGCAGGCATACGACACTCCCTTCCCCAGAGCACTAGACAAGCTCGGCGATTGGTGGACAGCGTTGTACCCAGACGATCCGACGCCGACGTCCCCTCAAATCGTCATCGTGGAGAAGACCAACGCTGAATCGTGTGGGGTGCAATTGGCCGGCGATTGGCAAGCCACGGGACTGGTGCTCGAAACCGGCGATCATGTGGTCGTTGCCGGGATGCGTCCAGCTGTGACGGGCCAGGCGGCGATCGTGGTCGAACGGCGTGCCGCTCAGGATTGGACGCTGGTCTGGCGCACGACTATCGCCGCTCCCTTCGCCCAGCAAGTGCATGCGGTCGAGCGGTTACCGGCGGGCGGCACCCTGGTCGTGACTTCGCGCAATGTCGGCGCGTCGCACGCTGTGGCGCTGCTGTGGTTGGACGCGTTCGGGACGCTGGTGCACGAACGCACCGTTGCGATTCCAGAAGGCCCCGTCGAAGCCATCCGCTCCAGCGTGCGCGTCGATGGCAGCGCGGTAATCGCTGTGAACGTAGCCAAGACCTGGAAAATCGCTACATTGGCTGCACCCGGCAACTGGAAGTGCCACCCGGCAACGCAACCGTGCCCGCCGTGCGACGACGACAATCCGTGTACGAATGACGTGTGTGTCGCAGGAACTTGTCTGCACGAGGCCGCCGCCACTTCGAGTTGCGCGACCTGCAACGCCGGTGTCTGCATCCAATGCAAGGACCCGCCGCTCATCCTGGATATCCTGCAATGCGAACTGTACACGCAATGTCTTGCCGACGAAAATGTGCCCCTGAAGACTTGGTAGGTGACGTCGCATGCCCGGTGGACGAGGTAGGGGCCAGCACCGCCGGCCGGCGTGCTGTTCGACTGCGACCGCGACGGCAACCTCGACTTCTGGTCGGCGTTCAGCTAAATAGCGAGCTTATTTCAGGTGCTTGCGTCCAAAGTGAATCGTAGCTCGCACGTGTGCGGCGGACACTTCCCAGACGATCGGAGGCAGGCCGGCATCGCGCGTGGCAGTCTGTGCCAGACGAATGCCCACGCCAAAGCGCTGCACAATGCCCAGAATCCGCATCGCTTCCGCGAGTTCGAGGTTGCGGTAGTCAGCGAAGTTCGGCTGGCCGAAGTTCTCCTGATTCACGAGGCCGTAGGGCCCGCCGGGGCTGAAGATCTCGACGCGGTCGTTGAACCACGTGATCCGAATCGGCGCGTTCGTCCCTTCGTAGCTCCGATGCATGATGGCGTTGGCGACCAGCTGCTGCAGCGCAACCAGAGGCACGGACTCGGTCTGGCGCTCGCCCGACTCGAGGATTTCCACCGCCACATTCCGGTATGCCTTGAGCTTGCTCATCGTTTGCGCATAGATCTGCTCGACTTTGCCTTCGAACGCCTCCGCGTCGACAATCGGATCCGCCAGGTCCGTGCCGTTGATACGCAGAAACTGAACATAATCACAGCCAATGTGAAGTCGAGGGTTGCGTCCGCAGACCAAGAGCCCGGCAACGGTCGGCGTGTTGTTCCCGTCGGTCAGAATCATCCGGCAGGCCATCAGCCTGTCCACATCGCTGCGGTCGTTCGCCGCGAGCACATCCGGCGCAACGGCGCGCGGCACGTATTCCTCAAGGAAGTAGCGGATGTCGAGATCCTTCAGTTCGGCAGAGTATTTGCCGGTCAGGTCGAAGGGTAGGTCATGTGCCCGCCGCCGCTCGTTGAGGATGATCTCGTCCTGCCGACTGGCAATGGCGCGCCGCGGGCCCACGCGGATGTGGATGCGACCCTTGAAACTGACCGGCGGGGCCAGAGCAGGCGCAACAGTGACCACAGCAACATCGGTCCCGCCGATCTGGCGCTTTTCGACGGACAGGGTCGGAATCGGCAGGATGTTTCCGTCTGATCGCATATCCGCGAGTTGCTGCAATAATTCGTCGGTTATCGGCAAGCCGACCGGGCGGCCCGGGTCGTCGAGGCCGACGAACACGACGCCAGGCCGATTGTGGCCGGGCAGGTCGTTAGCAAACGCGCAGATGGCCTCGCGAATCTTGGTCGCCGTCTCGCCGGTCAAGCGTTCCTTGCGCTCGACCCGGTCGGATTCGATGTCGGCGGCAATGGCTGCGAGTTCCGGATCTGATAGACGAAGTTGCTTCACGTGACCCTTGCCTTCCTGGCGTAGCCAGGTCGAACAGCGCGGACTACTTGACCCATTTGGCGAGAAGCGCGGGATCATCGGTGAACAGGCCGTCGACGCCCAGGGCCAGCAAAGCCTTCATGCGCGCCTCACCGTTGACCGTCCACGGCTGCACCTTCATGCCGAACTGATGCGCGCGCGTCACGAGTTGGGCGTCCACGAGGTCGTCGGGCGGCTGGATGAACGGTGCCGGCGCCTCGTAGGTCGCCAGGTCAGTGGGCTCCAGTGCCATGAATATCAAGAATTCGCTGAGACCCAGCGCCGTCAGCGCGTCCGGGCGCCGGGCCCGCATCGCCTTGAGGACGGGGTCAGAGAAACTAGAGAAGATCGTTCTTGCCATGGCGTTGTGCTGTTCGAACATCGCCATGACCGGCTCGACGATGTCGGGAGTGGACTGTTTGATCTCGGCGCTCATCCAGGTCTTGGGAAAGGCGGTGAGCACCTCGTCCAAGCGCGCGATGCGCAGGCCCTTGCCGCGCCAGGGGAAAGTCTTGCCGCCATCGGTCGTGAACCGATAGCCGGCATCCAAGGCGGCGAGTTGGGCCCAGGTCATTTCCTTGACCTTGCCGGTGCCATCGGTGGTGTCGTCGACCGTCGCGTCGTGGATCGAAACGAGGACACCGTCGCTGCTCGCGTGCAGGTCGACCTCGATCATGTCGGCGCCGACAGCCAGCGCGTTCTCGTAGGCGACCAGGGTGTGGGCGGGCCGCAGCAGGCGTCCGCCGCGGTGCGCGATGTTGATGAACTTGGCCTGCACCAGGGGCGACACGTCGGGCCCAGGGCTTGCGTCGGCCGCGGCGTCGCCAGGTGCCGAGTCCGCGTCAGCCAATGCCGAAACCGCATCCATGGCAGGTACCTTGGCGGCATCGGACGAACCGCACCCGATCAGCGCCAGGCCTGCAAGCGCCGCCATCACACATGCAGCCAACCGCATCGAACACCTCCGGGCGGCAGGCAGCGAGCTACGCCTGACCGCTGCTCGTGTGCGCGTGAAGTGCAGTGATCGCGGTCATCTGCACGATCGTGTCCACGCTGCAGCCGGGCGCGATGACCGTAGCCGGCCGGCGCAGGCCCAGCAGCACGGGGCCGATCTCGTCGACGTTGCCCAGCCGAGACAGCAACTGATACGCGGTGTTGGACGCGCCCAGATTCGGGAACACGAACACGTTGGCCTCGGCGCGCATCGCCGTATCCGGCCACGTCGAGGTCCGCGCGGCGCTGTCGAGCGCAATCTGCGCCTGCATCTCGCCTTCGATGTCCAAGGTGGGCTCGCGCTGCCGGACCATGCGCACCGCTTCGGCGACCTTGGCCGATTCCGGATGGTTCGACGCGCCGAAGTTGGCGTAGGAGAGCATCGCGATGTGCGGCTCGATGCCCATCTCCTCGGCAAAACGCGCCGTGATGATGGCGATATCCGCGAGCATGGCGGCGTCCGGTTGGATGTTCACGGTGGTGTCGGCGAAGAACAGCGGGCCCTTCTTGGTGATCATCATGTGCACGCCGACCGCCGCGCGCACGCCGGGGTTGAGCCCAAGCAGCTGCAACGCCATGCGAATCGTTTCCGGATAGCCGTGGTGCAGGCCCGCGACCACGCCGTGCGCGTCGCCGTTGCGCACCATCAGCATGCCCACGGTCGTCGGATCGTCGGTGACGCGCGCCCTTGCCGCCAGCGCCGTCATGCCCCGCCGGCCGCGGATGCTCAGCAATGTGCGCACGTCGCGTTCCAGGGTCGCCGCGTCGGTCATCGACCGGAACTCGACGCCATTCAGGCCAATACCCAACGATTCCGCGCGTGCACGCAAGATCTTCTCGTCGCCGAGCAGCACCGGACGGGCGATGCGATCCTCGACCAGCCGCGCCATCGCCCGCAGCACGCGCTCGTCGCTCGACTCCGGAAACACGATGCGCTTGGGATCATGGGCGACGCGGTTGATGACTTGCCGCACCAGCGAGCGGGCCGGGCCCAGACGCCGTTCCAGCGCTTCACGGTAGGCGGCGATGTCGATCTGCTTGCGGGCAACCCCTGAATCCATAGCGGCTTTGGCCACCGCGGGGGCCACGAACAGCAGCACGCGTTCATCCAGCGGCTTGGGCAGGATGTACTCCGGGCCGAAGCGCAGCAGTTCTCCACCGTAAGCAGCGCGCACCCGGTCCGGCACGTCCTCGCGCGCCAGATCGGCGATCGCCCGCACCGCGGCCAGCTTCATCTCGTCGTTCACGCGTCGAGCGCCGACGTCCAGCGCGCCGCGGAAGATGTACGGGAAGCCCAGGACATTATTGACTTGATTGGGATAGTCGCTACGGCCGGTGCCGATGATGGCGTCGGGCCGTGTCGCCCTCGCGAGCGCGTGCGGAATCTCCGGATCCGGGTTGGCCAGCGCAAAGATGATGGGCCGCGCTGCCATCGGCGTGATCATCTCGGCGGTCACGGAATCGCCTTTGGACAGGCCGATCAGCACGTCGGCACCGACCAGAGCGTCGGCCAACGTGCGCGCCGGGGTGTCGCGCAGGTACGCGAGCTTGGTGGCGTCAACCTGACCGCGTCGGCCTTCGTGCAGCACGCCCCTGGAGTCGCACATCACGATGTTCTCGCCGCGCACGCCGACCTTCTGCCACAGATCCATGCAGGAAATCGCCGCGGCTCCAGCCCCCGCGCACACGACCTTGAGCGCATCCATGGACTTGTGCTGCAGGCTCGCCGCGTTGATCAGCGCCGCGGCGGTGATGATCGCGGTGCCGTGCTGGTCGTCGTGGAACACCGGGATCTGCATCCGCTCCTTCAGCGCGGCCTCGACCTCGAAGCATTCCGGGGCCTTGATGTCCTCCAGGTTGATGCCGCCGAAAGTCGGTTCCAGCGCCGCGATGATCTCGATCAGCTTCTTCGGGTCCTTCTCGTCGATCTCGATGTCGAAGACGTCGATGTCCGCGAACGTCTTGAACAAGATCCCCTTGCCTTCCATCACCGGCTTGCCAGCCAGAGCGCCGATGTCGCCCAGGCCCAACACCGCGGTTCCATTGGACACCACTGCGACCAGATTGCCCTTGGCGGTGTACTCGAAGACCTTGTCCGGATCGCGGAAGATCTCCATGCACGGTTCGGCCACGCCAGGCGTATACGCAAGCGAGAGATCGTGTTGCGTCAGGCAGGGTTTGGTGGAAACGACCTGGATCTTGCCGGGTCGACCTTCGGA
>CAYHHL010000302.1:0-5511 GCA_964356325.1 uncultured Enterobacteriaceae bacterium
GGTTCGGGTTCGGGTTCGGGTTCGGGTTCGGGTTCGGGTTCGGGTTCGGGTTCGGGCCAAGGTATCGTCGCTGCTCCGGTCCCGGCAACGGGCACGGCCGTCTCACGGCAGGTCGATCGGGTGCGGCTTGGGCGCTGTTGCCATCGAGCCGTCGGCGGCAACGTACGTGAAGTCCTGTCCCCAGCACCATAATCGGCCGTCACAGTGGTTCGCGCACACCGCCTCATACCCGACGTGAAGTTGCTGCACGCCCGCGATGTCGATCTTCACCGGTGTCGAGCCGTAGGGCAGTGCCGGAGCGATGGAACTCGAACTACCCCAGCAGTAAACGTCGCCCGCCATCGTTCGCGCGCAAGTCGTCTGCCGGTAGGACGAGATCTCCACGACCGGAGGCAGCGGCGTGACGTGGACCGGTGCGTCCGAGTCTTGCAGCTTACCGTTGCCGAGTTGACCAGCGTAACCGGCCCCCCAACACCACACCGACCCGTCGGCGCGAATGGCGCAGGCGTGGAGCCCGCCAGCAGCCACGGCCATGGCATCCGGGATTGAGGGGACGTCATAGGTCTTGCCCGGAATCTTGCCATTGTAGTAGTGCTCGGGCAACCGGCACCTGGGTGTGCCCGCCAACAGACCACAGACCTGCAGTGCACCCACAGCAATCTTGTCCAGTCCAGCAAGCGACGGCATGATGTGCGGCTTTCTCTCCCACGAATGGTAGGGGGCGTTGCCTGCCGCGGGTTCTTCCGGCAGGAATTCCCCCCAACACGCGACCTGTTTCAAGCCCCCGATGACACACGTGTAACTCTCCGCTTCGCCAAGCCCAATCGGATTGACTGGCAGGCCATCGACCACGGTGGCATCGACCGGCGAATCTACCTCGTTTTTGGAGGGCTTGATCATCAGATAGTTGCCCCAACACCGGACCAGATGATCTACGCCCAGCGTGCAGTGCCCGAAGAGATTGGTCATCGCGATGGCAGATGGCATGTGATTGATTTGATGGACCGGAATCGTTTCCATCTTGTTTGTACTGAAGTTGGCATAGACGCCCCACTCCCAGACCACGCCATCGGACGTCATCATGCCGATCGAATTGGGTGTTTGCGGCTGCACATCCGACCACGGCACGCCGGTAATCACAGCGAGTTGCTGCACCTTCATGCAAGCGGTTTCGTTCCCGTACCAGGTATCGCCGTTGAACGTTTCTCCGGTGATTGCGCCGAGGATATCCGGTTGCGACTCGGTGTCCTCTGGCGCCGACGCTTGCGACACGTTACCGCCCGTGTCTCGGACGTCTCCTGCATCGTCCACGGCCGCTGCCACAGCGGCGACACGTGGCGCGCAGCCCAGCACGCAAACCGCCAGGAGCGCTAGCGCACTACGGCTTGTACAAGTCTCCGAAGCCATCGTCCAGTACCGCGCCCTTGTTGCCCGAGCTCGCTTCGGTCACTGGATAGGCGAACTCCGCCTTCTTCAGCAACTTGCGGTGCGCCGGCTTGTTGATCTGGAAGTGTGCCAGCGCCGCGGCGAAGTCCTGTGGCGTCGACCACTTGTAGTCATGCTGCGGCGTCGGCGCCTGGCCGGCTTTCGTGACGAAGCCCGTGATCGGTTGCTGCTGCCACTGGGCGTTGCTCATCGCCGCCTTGGCCTTCTCGGCGTCGGCGTCGCCGGCGACCAGGATGTCCGCCAGCGCTTGGCTGAGCGCCTGGTTGGAGTCGACTGGCTTGGCACCGGCCAGTTTCTGGCCATTGGCGCCGTCGATGTCCGTGTAGGTATCATCGAACGCGTAGGATCTTCCCTTGGATTTACGAAAGAATACCAAGCCGTCTGCGCCCTTGTCTCCCTTCTGCTCATACGCTTTCAGCAGGCTCTGAACGACCTGCCCGTCCAGCACTTCAGAAGATGCAGCAGCGGCGGCTGCCTTCGCTGACAACTGCCAGTCGAGAGGAGGCTGGATGAACCAAGTCGCCGTCATGGACAGATCGGCGTGCAGGGCCCAGAGGCGCAAGTATTCATCAGCACGCCGAACCCAAAACACTTTAGAAAACCATGTGGAGATGAAAGCGGACATGGCGTCGTCGCTCTTCACGTCATACAGCCTGCCGCCGCTATCGCCGAGCACCTCCGCGCCGGAAGGCTTCGGCAACATGGGCGGGTACGAAAACAGGCTTTGCAGTACGTCCCGGTTCAGCCAATTGGCGCGTTTCTCGGCCTCGCTCGACGACGTGATGTACTTTGGCGCGAATGCCATCATGCCCAGGAAATCGTCGTGCATGCATTTGGGCACGACGTAGCAGTTCGTTTCGCCGACGAGGTAACGCTTGGTCCGACCGAAGGCTGTCACCAACCCATACATCGGCAGACCATAGACGTGTTCTGGCAGCTTCCAGGCGGAACTACTGCCGCCGACTTCGCTATGGCGCTCAGCGCGCGCCCGGTTGATGCCCCATTTCTTCCGTGGCAGCTTTGGTTCCGCCGGAAAGGGCTTAAAGTCGGCTTCCGTCAGCTTGGATGTATCAAGGTCGGCATCCGCCTTGGCCATCTCATCCAGATTGACCTTGCCCGTGAACAAGGGCAGGATTTGGTTGGTGGCAGGGTCAATCCATTGCGTGCGCAGATCGGCAACCTTGGCCATGCCGTTCTCGTCTACGCCCCAGGCATAGCGCATGTGTGTGAGTCCACGTTCGAATTGGCCATAGGCGTCGAAACCAACGAATTCGAGTTCCGGCGTGTCCCAGCACAGTGCATTGACCGCCGCCTTGTTGAGGTATTGTCCGCCGACGCTCTTGGTGGCATTGACCGGGTAGGTCAACGAGTCGGCATGGACCCAGCCCGAGAAGGCCTCCGGCACCCAAGCGAACTTTAGTTGACTGTTGATGTAGGACGGTGCCGCCGTGACGTCATCGGCCGTCAGTCCAGGCAACACCAGCGTGTAGGACGAGACGACCTGCCGCAGGCGTTTGATGATGTGGCCATAAGCGACCTTGTACGCAAGCGCCTTTTCCGTCATCAACGGGTGCAGCACGCCGTTCGGGTCGATTTCGTCTTGGGCAAAGGTTGTGGTGCCTTTCGTATAGCGGGTCAGGCTCACGGCATACTCGTGCTCGACGAGGTTCATCTCGCTACCGAACTTGATACAGACCATGGGCTTGGCGGGATAGGGCTCCGGAAAACCCGGATCGATGGTGTTGTCGGCCTTCTTGGCTTTGAGTACGTCGGCGAACTGGCGCAGTGCAAAGCCGATGGCCGACCCGAAGCCATCCAGCCAGGGGTCATAGGGCTGAGCGGCGTCTGGATTGTCTGGATCGAGGATCTTGTGGTAGGTCATCTGCGGTCGATTCGATTCGTAGAAACACTTGGCGATATCGGAATTAGAATCCGCGGCGGTCGGCGGTACCACCGGTGGCTGCAACTCGATGAAGACGTTGATCCCAAGCTTGAACAGGTTGATCAGCCACGCGACGAACGAAACTGGAGTTCCGAGATCGATTGTATATTTGGTGCCATCGAGGCCGAGGACGGTAACGGTGACGGTTTTATTGGTAACGTCGGATTTCTGGGCGAGCACATTCCAGCCATTCTTGAACGTTGCGGCCGGATCTGAAATCTTAATCGAATCTATGGGATTACCCATTCCCACATAGATGAGCGCGCTATCGACGAAATGATGATCCTTGTTGAATTTCTTGAAATCTGCCGAGGTGGAATTTGCGGTGGCGCGCGCCAGCTTTTCCAGTTGCCAGACAGAACCTGCGTTCATCGTCGTATCGTTGGCAAGACTCTCTTCCCAGTACGAACCATGCCGCACGATCGGCGGTCCTGGTTTGCCGGCGGCGTCCGGTGACCGTTCCGGGGCAAAGATGCTATACAGTGGGTCACCTTGCGGACTGACCACTTCGGATTCCGGTAGGCCCATGCGCCCGGGATTATTTCGCGACGTCGGATCGATCATCGCAGCGCCTCCCGGTTCAAGGCAACTGTCCTGTCAGCTGCCTTGTCAACGCCGCGATCAGGCCTGGCCCAGCCAAAGCAGGCAGCGCACCCGCAGGATCGCCGATTCGAACGCTCGTCAGCGAGGAATCCTGCGAAATTGCGAGCATGTAGGCCGCGGCGGCAAGTTCGTCGAGCCGTACGGCCTGCACAACTCGTGTAATACGGATGCGTCCGTTGTCTTGGCGCGTCGGGCGCACGAATACTTGCACCGACGCCAACGACGAGCGACGACGCGGCGTGACTGGGTCGGACATCCTTTCCCTCCTGGCCCTGACCTGCCACGTGCTCGATGCGCATTCAGATCGTCTTGGCTTCCAGCGTGGCTGCCAGCGTCGCCGTGGTGCCGGCCCCGGACGAATACACCAAGCGGATGTACTTGGTCAGCGTGTTCAACTCGATCGGGTACAGGCCGTTGGCGGCAATTGCGCCGGAATTGCCAAGGTCATAGAAGTTCGAGAGGTCGTCGCTGCCCTGGATATAGAGCGTGATGGTGTTCGCTCCTGCGAAGGCGGTGACGTCGGCGATCAGAACAGCTCGCTTGAAGGACGACACCAATTGTCGATCGCCCAGCACCGTCCGCGTCTGGCCGGCGGCGAGCGCGGCTGCATACGCCAGATTGATGCTGACGAGCAGCGCGTCGGTGAAGATCGGCACGATGACGGCCGACAATCGGACAGTGCCCTGCACCACGCCAACAACGTCGCCCGTGACCTGGATTCCGAAACTCGTGCTCGGCGCGAACTCCTCCGGGCCGGCAGCGTAGTCATTGACCACGCTGCCCACGGCGTTGATCGGATTACCCGTCGTCCTGCCGTCGATCTGGCGCCAGAAGTTGGTCCAGGTCCGCCCGTCGATGCCGAACCTGCCGACGAACGCCAAGCTTGTTCCAGCGCCCAGTCCGAGCACGTTGAGGTAGACCCGGATGCCTTTGGCGCCCAGGCAGGTGCCGAGGGTCGCCACGTCGCTCCAGAAGATGTCCGGGCGACCGTCGCGGAGCGACGTCAAATCGCGATCCTTTGCCAGGATAATAGCTTGACCGTCCATCGGAAACTCCGTGGCCGGCTGTCGCGCCGGCTGTCGCGCCGGCTGTCGCGCCACAGGCTATGTCGATTTGTAAACACCGTCAAGCTTGATTTTGTCGAAATCGTCCGCGCCACAATAAGTATGAAATTCAGTATCATGAGGCTGCTTCGGATGCAGACCGTCGTCGACGATCCGGCTTCAGCTGTACAAGGGCCGCGCGATGCCGGGGCCGGGGCCGCGCGCGGATCGAAACACGACCACCTCGCAGCCACGCCAGTATCCGTCACTATCGATTGTTGACGGATACTCGCCGACGTCCCGTTGAGCGCACGGCGCTAGTTGCGAGCCGCCACGGCCCTTGCCCAGTCGATGCTGGAAGCCGGTGGTTGCGTGGCAGCAGGATTCGGCAACGCTGCACGTCGTCACCGTGTATGATCCAAATCTCGCCCACTTCGAGTCCGACTTGCGGCGACGCCGGAGGTGATGTCATGGCAG
>CAYHHL010000303.1:0-5490 GCA_964356325.1 uncultured Enterobacteriaceae bacterium
AAGTGGACCCACTTCGTCGCCGGCACCTCGCAAGACGAATCGGCTCCCTGGCTAGCACTGCGCGACCGGCCCACAGCCGAGGCAGAACTGCTCGCGGAACTACCTGACGGCACGCAACTTCAGATCCTCAGCCGTTCCGGTCGCTGGGCACGGGTCCTGGTGACCAAAGGTCCCGACGTCGGCCGCAAGGGCTGGGTGCACGCCCGCTGGCTGGAAGCGCGCTGATCAGGGCTGTGGCACGGGCAGGGCGCGCAACCACTTGCCCAGGCGATCCAGCACCGGCATCGGAATTTCGTGCTCGCCAGAAAACACGTGTAGTTCTCCGATCATCCCCGCACCGGTCAGCATCGTGTGCACGCGCTTGGCCGTCTCCACGTCCAGCAGCGGATCGCGCGTGCCGTGACTTTGGAACAACGGCAGACCGCGGCGATTCGGCGCAAGTCCTTGCCAAGTCAAGGCATCCAGCATCGTCCCCGAAAGGATGACCAGGCCCGCCGGCATCTCGGGCGCATTCAACGTCGCGTCGGTCGCGAGCATGGCGCCTTGGGAGAAGCCAGCGAAAACGACGCGATGAAGCGGCGCCCCGAAAGCCTTCAGCATCTCGAACAGTTGGCCGCGGACCCTGGTCAATTCCGGCGGTCGGTGCTCGGACAGATCACGGTGCTTGCCCGCCATCATCGCGAGCTGGAGCGCCTCCATGTCGATCGGAAACCAGGCGCGGCCGAGCATGTGTGGCCCAATCGGCACTTGCATAGGCGCGTCGGGAAACAGCCAGGTCGTGCCAGGTGGCGCTTGCACCACGTCGGCCAGTGGTGCCAGATCGCGTGCATCTGCGCCGAATCCGTGGCACATCACGATGATCAGACCGCGTTCGTCGCCTGGCACGACCAGCGTGTCCAGATCAGCCAGACGGCGGGACGTCAACATGGCGGCTCCAAGGAGATTCGAGGTCGAAGGTTCCGCATCATTTTGTTGTTCTAGGGTCCACAGGGGCGCGACGTCAAGCGTGCCCAGGCTTGGAGACAGGCGCATGAAGACCGTGGTCGTCGTCAATCCCACCTCTGCGGGCGGCCGCACCGGCCGGCAGTGGGGCCGGTGGCGTGACATTTTCGAGCGTCATCTCGGCAGCTTCGAACTCGCCATCACTGGCCAGCCCGGCAACGCGACCCACATCACCCGCGAGGCCCTGCGCGCCGGAGCCGATCGCATCATCAGCGTCGGCGGCGACGGCACCAACCACGAGGTCGTCGGGGGCTTCTTCGATCCAGCCACGCGCCAGCCCATCCGCCCCGAAGCGCGCTTCGCTTTCATCCCCTGCGGCACCGGAGCCGATCTGGCGCGCACGTTGGCCGTACCCAAAGGCATCGATGCGCAACTATTGAACATCGTGGCAAGTCCGGGGAGGACCATCGACCTGATGGGCTGCACCTTCCAGACCGCGAACGGCCCCGCCTGGCAACCGTGCGTCAACATGGCGTCCGTGGGCCAGGGCGGCGACCTCGTGCAGCGCGTCGGCCAATGGAAACGCTTCATGAGCGGCGGGTTGCCCTTCATCCTGGCCGGCATCCAGGGCGCGGTGTTCGTCAAGCCCTGGCTCGTGCAGCTGCGTGTCGACGACGGCGAACCGATGCCGACCCTGCTGCGCAACTTGACGATCTGCAACGGTCGCTTCAACGGCGGTGGCATGGAACCGGCCCCCCAGGCGCGGATCGACGACGGCGCGCTGGAACTCGTGGGCATGGGCAAGGCCTCGGCATTGCGCTCGATTGCCATCGGTTTGTCGTCCTACAAGGCCAAGATGCAGGAAGCCCCCGAGGTCTGGCACCGCACCATCCGCACGGTCGATATCGAGCCCATGCCAGGCCAACCACCTATGCTGCTCGAACTCGATGGCGAGCAACCCGGTTTTGCGTCGGCGCGCTTCGAAGTACTGCCGCGGGCCTTGTGCGTTTGCGTGTGATTCGAAGGCAGGCGCGGCCGGGCCAGAAGATCCGCGGCTGAATCGGGCTTGCCACCAGAGCGTTGCCGTGGACAATGGCGGCCTTTGCGCCGTCCTGCCGCTAATCTTCGACAGTCCGGCACCGCATCCCAGTCTCTCCGCCTTTCGGCAAAGGACATCCCCCATGAAGTACTTGATTCCCCTGGCGCTTGCAGGTCTTGCCTGTCTCGGCGCGTGCACTTCCAACACCGGTGCCGGCGGCGGCGGCACGTACGTTCCCACCGGCAGCCAGGACAGCACCAGCGGCCTCGACGCGGCCAGCGGCACCGGCAGTCAGGACAATTCGAAGAACAAGGCAGCGATCGAGGCCAAGGACGACAGTGGCAAGGCCGCCAGCGTCTCGGTCGACAAGGCCGCCAGCAAGGACGACACCAGCGGCGCCGACGCCAGCAAGAAAGTCGGGGCGATCAGCGCGGGCAAGCAACTCGTGCTGTTCGTCAGCACCGCCACGAGCTACATGGAAGTGCATGTCAACACGGAGAAATACCCGTTGCCCATGAACGGCATCCCGGTGGGCGAACCGTCCAGCGACGCGTGGGTCACCTACACGGTGGTCAGCCCCACCAGCGCCGCGATCCTGAACTCCAAGGACAAGGGCACCATCGACATCAGCGTGTGCCCGGACAAGTCCGGCGTCGCCGCGGTGGGCAAGCTCAACGGCGTGGTCGTCTACAACAGCCCGGACTCGCCGTTCAGCCCGAAGAACGCCACGCTGACTGGCAGTTTCAACCTCGTGTACTTCGGCGGCGCCGGCGACCTGATGTGCACCGTCAAGCCGGTGGAAACGCCCAAGGACGCGGGCAGCACGACGAGCCACCTCGCCAAGGGATCCAGCTGTAATTTCCAGATGTGTGATGGCGATCCGAAGAATCAGCGTCACTGCTGCAAGTACATCCCCTGCCTCGAACCGTGCATGTTGAAGTGCACCTCGGACGCGTTCGCGTGCATGCAGGCCTGCACCGATCCGATGGATATCGGCTGCCAGATGGCCTGTCAGACCCAGATCGCCAGCTGTGTCGAAGGGTGCTTCACCTCGTGCGGCGTCGACCAGGCGTGCAAGAACGGCATGGAGGCCGTCAACAAGTGCAGCGAAGAGAAGCAGGTCGAGTGCAGCGGCGGGTGGTTCGAATGCTCCGCGCTCGTCGATGCGTGCTGCGACCAGGTCAAGGCCGCGTTCTAGTTCTAACCCTGACGAATCGCGCGCTTGCGACGGCCCATCTCGCTTTCCAGCACCGCGGTGGCCGAGAAAAGCAGGGCCGCCACCGCCGAATGCGCCGTCGTGACGTCGGTGTGCAAGTACGACAAGACGTTGGCCGCGCCGAGCACGCCTTGCAGCACGACCAGCCCGGCGAGGACGGCGGTGATGCGCGACAACCGCCCGCAGTCACGGGTCTTCCACGCCAGCACCAAGCCCACCGTGAGCATCAGGTAGGCGTTGAGCCGGTGGAAGACCTGCAGGCCGACCAGCCCTGAGAATGCGGGAAACCACACGCCGCCGTTGCAGGTCGGGAACTCGGTGCACACGAGGCCCGCGATGTTGCCGGCGATGAGGCCGCCTAGCACGAACTGCGCGATCAACGCCGTGGTCCAGACGCGCCGCAAGATGTTGGCAAGCTTGGGCACGGGCTGGCCGTCCAAGGGCCGAGGGCCATCGGCGAGGTCGCGCAGGCGCATGCCGGTGAGCAGGGCCAGGGCGGCAAAGGCGTTGCCGAGAATGAGGTGCGTGGAGACGGTCCAGGTGGCGGGTCTGGGCGTGCCGTCACCGCTGTGGACGATGAGGACGGTCAGGCCGCCGAAGACGATCTGGACCAGGAGCAGGACGCCGCCGGCGATGACCCAGGCTTTCATTTTCGGCCACAGCGCGGGCTGGCGGGCGATCAGGATCGCACCGAGCGTGAAGATCAACGCGACGCCGCCCGCCAAGGCCCGGTGACCGAACTCGTAGATGACGCCCTCGAGGTGGATGTCCGGGACGACCTGACCGTGGCAGAGCGGCCAATCGGGACAAGCGAGGCCGGCCTTCTTGGCGCGCACCAAGGCCCCGAAGGCGATGAGTACCCACGACACGACGGCGAGCCCGGTGAAGAGGCGGGCCAGGGGGCGGGCGGCGGGAACCAGGGGGGCGTGCATCCTAAAACCTCGCCGCTGCTACCAAACCTGCCTCGTCCGGAGCCAACCAAGGCACCAGCGCAAGAGGCGTCGGCTCGCTGCGGAACATGTCGTACAGGCCATAACCCAGCGCAACTGCACCAAGTCCTAGCGTTGTCCAGGCCAGTGCCCGGTGGGTCGTCAAGGTCGAGTCGTCGCGCGTGCGCTTGTCCGCACCGCCCGGGTAGTCGTAGTGCTTCTGGTCCACGTCCGCATCCATGCGAGATTGCGCGGATCCCACTGCGACCAGCCAGCCTATGCCGCCCAGCATGGCCACGCCGCCTGTACCGGTCAACGTCCAGGCCAGCGTGCGATCCCGCTGCGGTGGGGCGGTCTTCTGCAGCGCGACGTCGTGTTGGCTGGTGCGAGCCATCGGCGGCGGTCCTGGCACGGCCTTGGGCAGGGGATTGGGCTCGGGCGGCTTCAGCCTCTCATCGAGCTTGCTCACCCGTTCGCGCACTTCCGCCTTGTCCGGCCCCTCGGGCGCCAACTGCACGTAGCGTTGGAACACGAGCCGGGCGTACTCGAGCCGCCCCGCTTCCTCATAGGCTCGCCCGGCGTTGCGCAGTCGCACCAGTTTGTCCGGGCTGAGCGCAAACGCCCGTTCGAACAGTTCCGCGGCCTGCAAGAAGTTACCTTCCTTGAACAGCGTCGCGGCCTTGTCCGACAAGTTCTTGCCCGGATCGGCACGTCTGGCCGCGAGCGTCGGCAGCGGACCGGCGAGGCCGAGCAGGGCAATCACGACCAGCAGCACGCGGCGTGTGGCAATCACAGCTTCTCGTCTCCGTTGGTGGCTGGCCGTTTTTCCGAGGCACTGGCGCGGGTTCGCCCTGGCGCGGCCACCTTGCGCAGCGGCGCGACCTCGCCAGCGAATGCCAGGATGCCTTCGCGTGGTTTGGCCGCGGCGGAGAACGAGACCGCCTGCATCGCCGCAATGACGCAGGCTTGCACGCCAGCCGGCCGCTCCGGAGGTGCCAGCTTCACGCGTTGCACGACACCGGCGGCGTCGACCGTCACCGTCAGCGCGATGGCTTCGCCACCAGGCTGTCCGCGCAGACACGAAGCGATCGCCGCGCGCGCCGCCTCGGCTCGGGCCATGTCAGCGCCGGAAAGCAGTTCGGGGTCAATGGATTTGGCGGGTTCACGAGTGGGCGTCCTCTCGGCAGTTGGCGGGGCGGCGACAGGGGCCGGGTCCGGGGTCGGGGCCGGAACCGGGGCCGGAACCGGGGCCGGAACCGGGGCCGAAACCGGAGCCGGAACCGGAGCCGGAACCGGAGCCGGAACCGGAGCCGGAGCCGGAGCCGGAGCCGGAACCGGAGCCGCTGGAACAGGCAGCGCGTTTT
>CAYHHL010000304.1:0-5446 GCA_964356325.1 uncultured Enterobacteriaceae bacterium
GGCAGATCGCGAGAGGTCGACGCCGCGCCACCGACGTGGAACGTGCGCATCGTCAGCTGGGTACCCGGCTCGCCGATGGACTGCGCCGCGATGACGCCAACCGCCTCGCCGATGTTGACCATGCGACCGCGCGCCAGGTCCCGGCCGTAGCAGAGGACGCAGATGCCGGTCTGGCTGCGGCACGTGAGCACCGAGCGGATCTTGACCTTGCGGATGTGCGCCGCATCGATCGCGCCGACGCCGTCCTCGTCGATGAGCTGATCGGCCTCGACCAGGACGTTGGCATCGCCGTCGACGATGTCTTCGAGCGCGACGCGACCGAGGATGCGATCGCTCAGCGGCTGAATGATCTCGCCGCCTTCCTCCAGCGCGTCCATGTCGATGCCGTCCAGGGTCCCGCAGTCGAACTCGGTGATCACGGCATCGTTGGCTACGTCGACCAGACGGCGGGTCAGGTAACCCGAGTTCGCCGTCTTGAGCGCCGTGTCCGCCAGACCCTTGCGGGCGCCGTGGGTCGAGATGAAGTACTGCAGAACCGAGAGACCCTCGCGGAAGTTCGCGGTGATCGGCGTCTCGATGATCTCGCCCGAAGGCTTGGCCATCAGACCGCGCATGCCGGCCAGCTGACGCATCTGCTGGGCCGAACCACGCGCGCCGGAATCCGCCATGATGAACACCGAGTTCAGCGACTTGGTCTCCTTCACGGTGCCGTCGGGCGTGGTGATCGTGCGCGTCGAGATGCCCTTCAACATCGCCTTGCCGATCTTCTCCGTCGCGTCCGACCAGGTGTCGACCACCTTGTTGTAGCGCTCGCCGTCGGTGATCAGACCCTCGAGGTACTGCTGGGTGATCTCGGCCACGACCTTCTGCGCCGCCTCGATGGTCGGCTTCTTGGACGCGGGAATCGCCATGTCGTCCAGGCACACCGAGATGCCCGCGATGGTCGAGTTCGTGTAGCCCGCGGTGCGCAGCGCGTCGGCCAGCAGGACCGTCTTCTTGGAGCCCGCGTGGCGGTACACCTCGTCGATCAGGTTCTGCAGTTCCTTCTTACCCAACTCCTTGTTGTACAAGTTGAAAGCGATGCCGTGCGGCACGATCTCGGACAGCAGGACGCGGCCGGTGCTCGTCGCCACGATCTCGCGACGCGACGGCACCTCGGTGTCGGGATCCTGGCCGTCGGCCCAGATCGGCATGCGGCAGCGAATCTCAGCCTGGAGATGCAGTTCGCCGGCGTCGTAAGCAGCGCGCACTTCTTCGGGCGAGGCGAACAGCTTGCCCTCGCCCTTCACGTATTCCTGCGTGCGCGTCATGTAGTACAGACCGAGCACGATGTCCTGGGAAGGATTGATGATCGGCTTGCCGTACGCGGGGCTCAGGATGTTGTTGGTCGACATCATCAGCACGCGCGCTTCCATCTGGGCTTCGAGGCTCAGCGGGATGTGCACGGCCATCTGGTCGCCGTCGAAGTCCGCGTTGAAGGCGGTGCAAACCAGCGGGTGCAGCTGGATCGCCTTGCCTTCGATGAGGATCGGCTCGAACGCCTGCATACCCAGACGGTGCAACGTCGGCGCGCGGTTCAGGAGCACCGGGTGTTCCTTGATCACGTCCTCGAGGATGTCCCACACGACCGCGGTCTCTTTCTCCACGAGCTTCTTCGCGGACTTGATGGTCGTGACGTAGCCCAGCTCTTCCAGCTTGCTGTAGACGAACGGCTTGAACAGCTCGAGCGCCATCTTCTTGGGCAGGCCGCACTGGTGCAGACGCAGGTCCGGACCCACCACGATGACCGAACGACCCGAGTAGTCGACGCGCTTGCCGAGCAAGTTCTGGCGGAACCGACCCTGCTTGCCTTTGAGCATGTCCGACAGGGACTTCAGCGGGCGCTTGTTCGGCCCGGTGATGACCTTGCCGCGGCGACCGTTGTCGAACAGCGCGTCGACGGCCTCTTGCAGCATGCGCTTCTCGTTGCGCACGATGATTTCGGGCGCCGCGAGCTCGAGCAGACGCTTGAGACGGTTGTTGCGATTGATCACGCGGCGGTACAAATCGTTCAGGTCCGACGTCGCGAACCGGCCGCCGTCCAGGGGCACCAGCGGGCGCAGGTCGGGCGGCAGCACCGGAATGGTGGTCAGGACCATCCACTGCGGCTTGTTGCCCGAAGAACGCAAGGCTTCCACGATCTTCAAGCGCTTGCCAGTCTTCTTGACCTTGGCCTCGCCCGAAACCTTGATGGTGGTGTCGACCTTCTCTTCCCAGACGTGGATTTCGTGACGCAGGCGCTTGGCCAGGTCGTCCAACGTCTCGACGTCCAGACCATCGCCTGGCCAGCGCGGCTTGTCCGGCGGAATGCGACCCGGATCCATGTAGGTCAGCAGTTCGAGGATCGCCTCGCCGCCCATTTCGAGCTTGAGGTAGTCGGTCGCCGGCACCGCGTCGATCGCCGTCTCACCGAGCGAATCGATCACGTACTCGTAGTCTTCCGTGGACAGGATGCGCCCCGGAACCAGCGGCCCGCACTCAGGCAACCACTGCTGGCTGATGTCCTTGGACACGCGCTCGATGACCATGCCGGCCTGGACGTCGTAGTAGTCCTCCTCGTTGACCAGCGTGCCGCGCTGGATGTCCTTGGTGTAGCGCGTGACCAGCTTGCCGAACTCGCCGCCTTCCTGGAGGTTGTCGAGTTCGCCCAGCAGGTCCGCACGGCGCTCGCGCGGCACGTAGAACACGTTGATGCCGGCCTTGCCGCGCTCGATCTGCAGCTTGAGCGAGCCCAGGCAGACGTACTTCGCGCAATACAGCACGTACTCGAGATCCTTCAGGGTCATGCCGAGCAAGTGGCCGATACGCGACGGCAGGCTCTTGAGGAACCAGATGTGCGCGACCGGCGTGGCCAGGTTGATGTGGGCCAGACGCTCGCGGCGAACCTTGGACTGGATGACCTCGACGCCACACTTCTCGCAGACCACGCCGCGGTGCTTCATGCGCTTGTATTTGCCGCAGTTGCACTCGTAGTCCTTCACCGGCCCGAAGATCTTGGCGCAAAACAAGCCGTCGCGCTCGGGCTTGAAGGTGCGGTAGTTGATGGTCTCGGGCTTCTTGACCTCACCGAACGACCATTCCTGGGCGATCTTGCGCGGCGCCGCGAGGGCGATACGCACGGCCTTGATGTTCAGGGGATTCTTCGGCATCTCGAAGAAGTGCAGCATCTCACGCATCAGGGCTCTCCTAGTGGTGTCGCGCGAGCATGGCCGCGCGCACCGACTTGTTTTCCCGAACCAGGGGCGTTCCTTACGGTTCGCCCTTCTCAAACCCCTGTCACCACGCCTGGCCTACGGAATCGCCGTCCCGTCCTTGTCCAGGAGCTCGACATCGAGCGCGAGAGCCTTGAGTTCCTTCAGCAGCACGTTGAACGACTCGGGCAGGCCCGGCTCCAACTTGCCTTCGCCCCGCACGATGCTCTCGTACATGCGCGTGCGCCCGACCACGTCGTCGGACTTGACGGTCAGGAACTCCTGCAGCGCGTACGCCGCACCGTAGGCCTGCATCGCCCACACTTCCATTTCGCCCAAGCGCTGACCGCCGAACTGCGCCTTGCCGCCCAACGGCTGCTGGGTGACGAGCGAGTACGGACCTATCGAACGCGCGTGGATCTTGTCGTCGACCAAGTGGTGCAACTTCAAGACGTACATCACGCCGACCGTCACGTGCTGGTCGAACGCCTCACCGGTCCGGCCGTCGTACAGCACGGTCTTGCCGTTGGTCGCCACGCCAGCGCGGCTCAGCAACTCGCGAATCTCGTCCTCGGTCGCGCCGTCGAACACCGGACTGGCCAGGCGGATGCCCTCCTGGTTGTCCTGCACGAAGCGCACGAGCTCGTCATCGTCGAAGCTGTCGACCATGTCGTTGATCTCGGTGGTCCCGAACACGAACTTCACGGCCTTGCGCAGATCCGCCGTGCTGTCGCCCATTTCCACCGCGTCGCGCAGTTTCAGGCCCAGGCAGCGCGCCGCCCAACCCAAGTGCGTCTCGAGGATCTGGCCGATGTTCATACGCGAAGGCACGCCCAACGGATTCAGCACCACGTCGACCGGCCGACCGTCCGGCAGGAACGGCATGTCTTCCTCGGCCAGGATCCGCGAAACCACGCCCTTGTTGCCGTGACGACCCGCCATCTTGTCGCCGACTTGCAGCTTGCGCTTGATGGCGACGTAGACCTTGACCATCTTGATGACGCCCGGAGGCAGTTCATCGCCGCGCACGAAACGCTTGATCTTCTCCTCGAAGTAGAAGCGCGTCTCGTTGGCGTGATCCTCCAGGTGGTCGAGCAGGCCGCCCAGCTGAGCCGAAACGTCCTTGTCCACCACGCGCAGGTCGCGCCATACCGCCGGAACCTTGAAGCGATCGCCGTCGTCGTACACGCGGTCCGGCAGGCTGAGGAGCAGGTCCTCGGTCAAATCGGTGGCCTTGGCGAACACGACTTCGCCCTGGTCATTCACGACTTTGTTCGCGGTCTTGTGGTTGAGCAGGATGCGCCGCGCCTTCTCGAACGTGGAGCCGGCGAGGATCTGCACCTCGTCGCCCATGTCCTTGAGCAGCGTGGACTTCTCGTCCTCCTCGATTTCCAGGGTGCGCTCGTCCTTGGGCTCGCTCTTGCGCGTGAAGATCTTGGCGTTGATGACGGTGCCCACGACGCCCGGCGGCACGCGCAGGGAGGTGTCGCGGACGTCGCCGGCCTTCTCGCCGAAGATCGCGCGCAGGAGCTTCTCTTCCGGGGACAGCTGGGTCTCGCCCTTCGGCGTGATCTTGCCGACCAGGATGTCGCCCGTCTTGACCTCGGCGCCGATGCGGATGATGCCGCTGACGTCGATGTCCTTGAGCGCCTCTTCCGAGACATTGGGGATGTCGCGGGTGATGTCTTCCTTGCCCAGCTTGGTGTCACGGGCGATGCACTCGAACTCCTCGATGTGGATCGAGGTGAAGAGGTCTTCCTTGATGACCTTTTCGGAGATCAGGATCGAGTCCTCGTAGTTGTAGCCACCCCACGGCATGAACGCGACCACGACGTTGCGGCCCAGCGCGAGCTCGCCACGGTCGGTCGCGGGACCGTCGGCAATGACGTCGCCCTCGGTGATGTGCTCGCCGCGACGGACGATCGGCCGCTGGTTGACGCACGTGCTCTGGTTGGAACGCGTGTACTTCACCAGCTTGTAGATGTCGGTCGATGCGCTCGGATCGTCGGGCTCGACATCGCGCTTGACCACGATACGCGTCGAATCCACGTTGACGATCGTGCCGTTGTGCTTGGCCACCACGGTCACGCCCGAATCCGCCGCGACCGTACGCTCGAGGGCCGTACCGATCAAAGGCGACGTGGTGCGCAACAGAGGCACCGCCTGGCGCTGCATGTTCGAGCCCATCAGCGCGCGGTTGGCGTCGTCGTTCTCGA
>CAYHHL010000305.1:0-5430 GCA_964356325.1 uncultured Enterobacteriaceae bacterium
AACGGCGCGATTTGCGGAATCCACCTTGCAGACGTCTGCAAGGTTCAAAAGCTCGCCTCGCTCGGCGGAGCCAACCCTGGCCGATCAACTACAAGTGCTAGCCAGTGAAGCTGAATTCACGGTTTGCCCCGGACTTGGCCGTGCTCAACGCACCCAAATCGCCACGCCCGCCTGACAGACCGGGCCGCCAAAGGCATTCGGCGTGTCCTGGCACACCGTCGCAGTGGCGGCGCTCGGGTCTTTCGGCACAATAGTAATGCACTTCGGGCTGTTGCCGCCGCCGCCAGAGCAGGAGATACCGTACGCGCCCTTCTCGCCGCTGCCGTTGCAGGTGAGGGTGCCGCTCTGGCTGCTGTTGAACCAAGCGTAGGCCCCGGTCAGTTCCTGCCCCGCCGACCACGACCACACGAGCTTGGTCGTGGGTGAACGATACCAGCGGCCGCTGAAACTGTACAGGTAATTGCGATCGATACCCGCAACCAGCGTCGTCGCGACTGCGTTGGTGAGTTGCGTCCAGCCGCCGCCGTCGGTGGTCATGTCGCAGGATGCTTGGAAAGGCGCAACACCGCCAGTGCCGTCGGGGTCGAGCCAGTACGCGCCGTCGCCGACCGAGGCCTTAGCGTCGAGGATGGCCTTGCATGACAGCGCCGGCTTGGCCTGGGTGCCGAGGAGCTGCGCGCCGCACCCCAGGAACACGCTGATACCCTTGAATCCGCCGACGCCATCGGCGGTGCTGCCGACCGCGAAGTCCGCCGCGCCATTGCCGTCGAAATCGGCGGCGACGACGGTCCCGGGCTTGCTCCCGACGGCGTAGTCCTTCTTCGCGGCGAACGTCCCGTCGCCGTTGTTGGAGAGGATGCTGACCGAGTTCGAAAGGAAGTTCGGCACAACGACATCGGCATCGCCATCCCCGTCCAAGTCGACGACGCGCATCCGCCACATCGGGGTCTGGCCCGTCGCGTACTTCTTCTGCGATCCGAAACCACCCGCGCCGTCGCCGAGCAGGATGCTGAGATCGTGGCTGTACCGGTTCGCGACGATTAGGTCGAGCTTGCCATCGGCGCTGACGTCCGCGACCTCGATCGCAAACGGCTGGGCGCCCACCGCAAGGTGGACTGGTTGTGCGAAGTTACCGCCGCCCTGGTTGATGATCACGCTGGCGTTGGAGCCATTCGTGTTCGCGCAGGCGATGTCCGGCTTGCCGTCGCCATTGAAGTCGCCGAGGGCGACCCCGGAGGGGGAGGTGGCGCCCCATTGGCTGATTGTGGTCACGTCGATGCTCTTGGTTGACGAGAGATTGCCAGTGCCGGTGTTCCAGTGGACCCAGATCGCGTGCCCAGCATCGGATCCGACCGCGACGTCGTTATCACCGTCGCCATCGAGGTCGCCAATCCGCAGATCGTACGGCCCCCCACCCGTGCCGTAGTCCACCCCCGCCTTGAACGTGCCGTCGCCCTTGTTGACGAACACTCGCAACGTGTTGCCGTCGAACTTGGTCGAGACGAGGTCCAACTTCCCGTCCCCGTTCAGATCGCCCGCCTCGACGTAACGCGTCCCGTCGGGCGAGGGATAGGTCACCTCGTCAGGGAACTTGCCCGTTCCGTCGTTCATGCGGATGGCGATCGCGTTTCCGTAGTCCGCGGCAACGGCGAGGTCGATGTCGCCGTCGCCGTCGAAATCTGCGGCCGTAAGGCCGAACGGGGCGCCAGTGCCGGTGAGGTCGACCCTGGGCTGGAAACAAAAGACCTTCTCGACGCAGGTACCGCTCTTACACCACATCTTACCATCCGCACTACAGTCCGCCTTCTCCTGCAGCGCCGCCGCCACGCAACCCTTCCCCGCATCGCAACTATCCGCCGTGCAAGGATCCTTGTCATCGCAGGTCACCGGTGCCCCCGCACACGTGCCGCTGCCGCAGGTATCGCTCGCGGTGCAGGCGTTGCCGTCCGAGCACGTCACGCTGTTCGGCAACTGCACGCAGCCCTTGGCCTTGTCACAGCTGTCGTCGGTGCACGGGTTGCCGTCGTTGCAACTGACGCCGTTGCCCACGCAACTCCCGCCGCTACAAATGTCCTTGTCGGTGCAGGCGTCGCCATCGGTACACGTGGCGACGTTGGCAACGTTCACGCAACCCGTCTTGGCGTCACAGGAATCGTCGGTGCAAGCCTTGCTGTCGTCGCAGGCCTTCTTCGGGCCGGCCACGCATGCACCCTGCGCGCAGGCGTCCCCTACCGTGCACACGGAGCCGTCGGCGTCACAGGACGTCCCCTCCTGCAGAGCGGCGTCGACCACGCACTTGCCCGATGTCTTGTCGCAACTGTCTACCGTACAGGCCTTTCCGTCGTCGCAGACCTTCTTCGCGTCAGCGATGCAGACCTTGTCCTGGCACGCGTCGTTCAAGGTGCACGCGTTACCGTCGGCATCGCAAGGCGCGGTGTTGGCCACGTGCTGGCAGCCGGCCTTGGCATCGCAAGTGTCTGTCGTACAAGGATTCGGATCGCCGCAGTCGACCTTGCTGCCGGCCTTGCACACGCCGCCGGCACAGGCGTCGGCCGAGGTGCATACGCTGCCATCGGCGTCGCAGTCCTTGCCGTCTGCGCCCGACACCAGGCCGCACTTGCCCGTCGCCGGGGTGCACACGTTGACCGCACAGACCGTGTCCTTGCTCGCGTCGCACTGCACGATAGTCGTCGCCTTGACCTTGCACTGGTACGGCAGCTTGGCCGTGTCGCAGAACAGCGTGCCATTGCACAGGTCGCCATCTTCTTGCGAAGCGCAGTCGGCGTCCTTCTCGCACCCGCACTGGTTGCTGCCCGGCTGGCACGCCTTCGACGCGCACAAGTCGCCCTGAGTGCAGGGGTTGCCGTCGTCGCATGGCTGCTGGTTGGCGGCGTGGGCACATCCGACCTTGGGGTCGCAGCCGTCGCTGGTGCACACCTGGCCATCGTCGCAATCTACAGGCGGGTTCAGCGACTTGCCAGCGCACTGGCTTGCGGCGCACAAGTCATTCTTGGTGCAGGCGTTGCCGTCATCGCACGGCGTCTGGTTCGGGGTGTAGGCGCAACCTTGCTTGGCGTCGCAGCTGTCGTCGGTGCATGGGTTGCCATCGTCGCAGGCCTTTGCCTTGCCGGACAGGCATTTGCCGCCAGAGCAAGCATCGCCGACCGTGCACACCGAAGCGTCGGCATCGCACTGTGTCCCTTCCTTCGGCAGTCCCGCGAACAGGCACTCGCCGCTGGCCTTGGCACAGCCGTCATCGGTGCAGAACTCACCGTCGTCACAGGACTTCTTGGGGCCGGGCATGCACACCTTGTCCTTGCAGACGTCGTTGAGCGTGCAAGCGTTGCCATCGGCGTCGCAGGGAGCCGAGTTGGCGGCGTGAACGCAGCCCAGCTTCGCATCACAACTATCTGCGGTGCATGGGTTCTTGTCGTCGCAGTCGACTTTGCCACCAGATAGACAGATGCCAGCGGCGCACGCATCGCCTTCGCTGCACACGCTGCTGTCGGCGTCGCAGGCCTTGCCGTCGACCGCCGACTTCGCGCCGCACTTGCCGCTCGACGAGTCGCAGATCTGCTGACTGCACGCAGTGTTGAGGCTGATGTCACAGGCAATCACCGAGCCCGGCTTGGTCTTGCAGGCGAACTGCCCCGACACAGCCTTGTCGCAAAACATCAAGCCGTTGCACAGGTCGGCGTCGTCCTGCTTTGCGCAGTCGGCATCGCTCTGACAGGCACACGTGCTCGATCCGGGTTTGCACACGTTGTTGCCGCATTGGTCGCCGGCCGAGCACGGGTTGCCGTCGTCGCAGGGCAATAGATTGGCGGCGTGCAGGCACCCCTGCTTCGGATCGCAACTGTCAGTCGTGCAGACGTTGCCGTCGTCGCAATCCACCTTCACCTCGACGGACTGCCCGACGCACTTGCCGCCCGTGCACTTGTCCAGTTGGGTGCAAGCGTTGCCGTCGCTGCAGGGGCTGCTGTTCACGCCCGAGGCGCAGCCGATCTTGGCGTCGCAGCTATCCGTAGTGCAAGGGTTGTTGTCGTTGCAGTCCAGCACCGCGCCGTCGCACGTGCCATCCAGGCATGCGTCCTTGTCCGTACAGGCCGAGCCGTCGTCGCACGCGCTGCCATTCTTGGCGTTCTTGAATTTGCATTGGCCGTCGAGCACATCGCACGCGGCGGGCTTGCAGGTGTCGCTGAAGTCGCACACCTTGGGCTTGCCCTTGTCGCACGCGCCATCCTTGCAGGCGTCGCCGACGGTGCATGGATTGCCATCATTACACGGACTTCCGGTCATGGGCGTGGGACTGCAGCCCGACGTCTTGTCACATACGTCGTCGGTGCACGGATTGTCGTCGTCGCAACTGACCGCCTTGCCCTTGCATGTGCCACCGCTGCAGGCGTCCTTGCTCGTGCACTTGGTGCCGTCGTCGCAGGGAATTCCGTCATCCTCATTGGTTATGCCGCATTGACCAGTCTTGCCGTCGCACTTGTCGACCGTGCACGGATTGCCGTCATCGCAACTGACGGTCACTCCCTTGACGCATTGACTGCCCTGGCACACGTCGCCGGCGGTGCAGGCCGAGCCGTCGGCGTCGCACGGCTTGCCGTCGTCGTCGGTGTGCGTGCAGCCCTTGGCCATGTCGCAACTATCCTGTGTGCATGGGTTCTTGTCGTCACAGTCCTTCTTCGCCCCGGCGACGCAGACGCCCTCCTTGCACGCGTCACCGTCGGTACACACCGATCCATCGGCATCGCACGATTGCCCATCCAAGGGCTTGTGCTGGCAGCCGTTCTTGCCATCGCAGGCATCTTGGGTGCAGGGCTTGCCGTCGTCGCAGCTGGCCTCGTCGGTCTGGCCGTCGCAGTCGTCGTCCTCGCCGTTGCACACTTCGGCTTTGGCCTCGGGCGCCGCGCACGCGGACAAACCCGCGGCTGTGCAGGTCCGCTGGCCCGCGCATTTGCCAACCACTTGACCACTGGCGTCCTTGGACTCGACGAAACAGGCCGTCGCGAGCTTCTTCTGTACCGCAAACTCCGAGCAGGCACACGCCCCGAATGGCTTCAGACCATCGGGCTTCCTCGCGCATTGCTTGAGCTTTTCACCTTCCGCGCTCGGCACTTCCTGGCAGGCATAGTCCGCGGGGCAGTCGTTCGCGCTGCTGCACACGACGCCGCAAAACCGCCCGAGTTCACCCTGATCGATGCAGGCCGAGTCTTTCAGCCCCAGAGCCTCGCAGTCCTTGCTCACGGCGCATGGCTCGCACAAGTGCAAGAATTTCGGCACGCAAATCGACTGGATGTCGCCGCCCGAGCCGGAGACGTTGGCACAGGCGTAGCCCGTCGCGCAGTTGCCGCTGCACGTGCCGGCGCAGGCCTTGCCGCCAACGACGGCGGGATCGTCAATGCACAGGCCAATCTGGCAATC
>CAYHHL010000306.1:0-5426 GCA_964356325.1 uncultured Enterobacteriaceae bacterium
CAGTCCTTGGCGCTCGGGGCAAACATCCTGCTTTCGGAGATGTACGCGCCGCCGGTCGGGATTGCGCCCGACGGCCACAGCCCGCTGGTTTCGCTGGATCAAGCCGCGCGCATGGCGGCGATGCACGACAGTTGGCCGCGCTACACGCCGGATGCCTGGGTCGGGCAATGGCCGCAGACGCGCGCGCCCGTGTTGATGCTCGGGGGCACGCTCGATCCGCAAACCCCCTTGGCGCAGGCCCAACTGGCGGCGAAGCGGCTGCACTATCCAGGCCAGCACCTCGTCACGCTGCCGGGCGCGGGTCACGGTACGCTGACGGCCTCGCCGGTCGACGATTCCGACCAGCACTGCGGCCTGCAACTGTTGCTCGGCTTCCTGAAGGCGCCCGGCCAGACGCCCGACACGACCTGCGTGAAGCACTTGCTGCCGGTGACGTTCGATGGCGATCCGCTGTTGACCGTGGCACTTCTGGGTACGACCTCGTTGTGGGGCGCGGCACCGGTCAGTCGCGACGCGGCGATGCAAGCGCGGGCCGCGGGGGTGCCGGCAATCGAGCGGGCGCGGCAAGGCCGCTGATGTCTACCGTCGCGAAGGCGGCTCCGCCAGCAACGGATTCTCCGGCCAGGCATGGCGCGGATAGCGACGCCCGAGTTCCTTGCGCAACGCCGGGTAATGCCGCGCCCAGAAGCCCGCCAGATCCGTAGTCACCTGCACCGGTCGCTGGTTGGGCGCCAGCAGGTGCAGCACCGCCGGCACCCGCCCAGCCGCCAGCCGCGGCCCTTCGACCATGCCAAAGAAGTCTTGCAGGCGCGACGCGACCCACGGCGTCTGCCCCAGCTCGTAATGCACCCGCGTCTTGCGCCCGCCCGGCAAGGCCAGTGTCTCGGGCGCACACTCATCCAAACGCCGTTGCGCCGGCCCCAGACGGGCCCGCAGCGCCGCCACCAGCCCGAGTGCATCCACGTCAGCCAGCGCCACCGTCGTCAAGCACAGCGCGTCCAAGGCACTTTGCACCGCGGTGGCGTCCAGTTCGGGCACGTCCAGCCCCGCGGTCCGGCAAAACGCCACGCGCGCCAGCAACCGACGCACCGCTTCGTCCTCCTGTAGTCCCGAGATGTTGACCTGCACCCGCAGCACCGCCGCCGCCTCGGGACCGGGCCGCGCCGGCGCCGTGCTCTCGTCCAGCACCAGTGACCCGAACAACATCCGTTCGCGCGCCACCACCCGCCGCCCCGGGGCATGCCAAGCGTGCTCGGTTTGCACGGTCACGCGGTCCGGAAACCGATCGAGCAGCCAGTCCGCCTCGATGCCGCTCGCCAGTCGCACCTCGGTTCCTGTCATTTTATGGTCACGGCGTTCGTCGGCGTCGATGACCACCAGGAACTCGGGCTCGGTCGCCTCACTGCGCGGCCCCAGGCGCACGATGCCGCCCGCTTCCGTGAGAAGTTCAGGACTTCCCGGGGTGCGCCGTTTCGCCACCCGGTCGGGAAACGCCGCCAGCAGCGCGTGGGCCACCGCTGTTTCCAGATCCAGTTCGCGGCGTTCAGGCTGCGGCAACTTTCGCGCGGCGTCCTGCAACTGCCGCAGCGAGCGCTGCACCTGGCGCGCGGCCTGCAGATCCAGGCCCTCGCCGCGCGCGTCGTCCAGTCGAAAGCCCTGCTGATCCAGCGCCATGTACGCGTCGCGCAGCGCCAGCACATCCGAAGTCCCGTGCGGCGGCCGGTGGCGATCCTGGCGACCTTGGCGGTCGTACTGGCGCAGGTCGCGCTCGCCCAGCAACGCCGCGATCAGGCACCCTGCGTCGCTCGCGCCCAGGCGCCGTGCCTCGAGCACCAACCGGGCAAGGCGAGGTGGCACGGGCAGTTGCAGCATGCGTCGGCCGTCGGGCGTCACCTGCCCAGCAGCGTCCAGGGCACCCAGATCCGCCAGCAGCCGCGCAGCGAGATCGACGGCTTCGGGCAGCGGCGGCGTCGGCCACAGCAGGGCGGCTTGCTGGCGTTGCAGCGTGGGCGGCAGACCTTGGGCCGCGAGCAGCAGCACGGCCTCGGCGAGATCGGTGCGCAACACCTCGGGCTTGTCGTACGCGGGCCGGCTGTCGTAGTCGAATTGCGTGTACAAGCGGAGGCATCGGCCCGGACGCGTGCGCCCTGCCCGCCCCGCGCGCTGGGTCGCTGAGGCTTTGCTGATGCGCGCCAGGTTCAGCGTCGGCAGTCCGGACCAGGCGGCGTGGCCCGAAATCCGCGCGAGACCGCTGTCGATCACCGCCGCCACCTCGGGCAGCGTCACCGAAGTCTCGGCGATATTGGTCGAAAGCACGATCTTGCGGCGGCCTTCCGGGGCGATCGCGCGCTCCTGTTCGGCGATCGGCAAGCCGCCGTGCAGCGGTCGCAGAGCCAGGTCGTGGTCGCGGGCAAGTCCGGCCAACCGCTCGGCACAACGGCGGATTTCGCCCGCCCCGGGGAGAAACACCAGCACGTCGCCGTCCAGCGGGGACGCCTCGAACAGCCGACGCACTGCGGCCACGACCTGGTCCTCCAGCGGGCGCGAATCCAACGTCTGGGCGTGCTCGATGGCCACCGGAAAAACGCGTCCCGGGGCGTGCAGGACCGGCGCGTCGTCGAGCCAGGTCGCTATCGCATCGGCGTCCAACGTCGCGGACATCAACACCAAGCGCAGGTCGGGCCGCGGACCGCGCTGGAGACGACGCAGCAGGCCCAGCGCCAGATCACCAGCCAGACGGCGTTCGTGGAACTCGTCGAGCACGACCGCCGCGACGCCTTCCAACGTCGGATTCGCCTGCAACTTCCGCAACAACAAGCCGTCCGTCAGATAGCGCAGGCGCGTGGTCGGCCCCGACGCCTCCTCGAAGCGCACCGCGTAGCCGACCGTGCCACCCGCGACCTCGCCGCGTTCGGCCGCCACGCGCCGGGCCGCCAGCACAGCCGCCATGCGCCGCGGTTCGACGACCCAAACTTCGCCCGGCGCGAGATCCAAAAGCGCTGGAGGTACTCGCGTCGTCTTGCCGGCGCCCGGTTCCGCCTGCAGGACCAGGCAGGAATGGTCGCGCAGCGCGCCGATGACCTGTGGAAGTACTGGATCGATAGGCAAGAACGTCGGCATGGGTTCGATTCTGGCCCCGGCGAGGCGTCGCGGCAAGGGCGCATGATCCATAGTGCCGGTCTCTGGCGCATGTTTTTCCTATCGTGGCCAATTCCGAAACAGCCAAGCCGGTTTGTCACCGAATTATAATGACCTTATGTTAAGTGTAGTTGCAGTCGACCACTTGGCATGTTGCGAACATCGTTCCTAGGATGTGGCTCAAGAGCGAGAGGCTCCGCCTGGGCTGCAGATCGCAGCGGGGCGACGCCACTCCGAGCTTGGCGATGAGAAATAGTGACCCGGGTCGAGGGGCCCGAGTCCAGGAAAGCACAAGGAGTTCCCATGCCCACCAACAAGATCGCCGCAGCAGATGGCAAGAAAGTTCCACGCCGCAGCCGGGCCAGCGAATTGTCCGCGAAACGCAGCGCGGCAGCCAAGAAGGGCTGGTCGACCCGGCGTGAGAAGAAGGCGCCCGACAAGCGCTGACAAACCGACACGCAATAGCGCGGGGGAAGGGCTGGGGGGCCCGGATGCCGCCTATTGCAGTTGAAGTATCCTGAAAGTCCGCGGTGGCAGCGCCAGCGATCCCGCCTGGATAAGGTCACCGGTCAGTCCATCGGTCGCCGCCGGCGTGGCGAGTGTCGCGCTGGCGTCGCCCAGGTTGAACACGCACAGCCACCGCTCCCCGGCCAGGTCCGAGCGCAGGTACGCCAGCACGTGCTCCTCGGCTGGGACGGTCGCCATGGTGCCAGTGCGCAACGCCTGATGCGCCTTGCGCAAACGGATCAACTGCCGGTACAGCGACAACAGCGATTGCTTCTGCGCGGTCTGACCCGCCACGTGTAGCGTTGCCGCGTCGTTGTTCAATGGTTGCCATGGCTTGCCCTGGGTGAACCCGCCGCCTGGTGACGCGTCCCACTGCATCGGCAGGCGCTTGTCCTTGTCGTCGGCGCCCGGTCCATTGGTCATGCCGATCTCCTCGCCGTAGTACAGCCACGGCGTGCCCGGCAAGGTCATCAGCAACCCAGCGGCCAGGCTCAGATCCGGTCGCGCACCGGTCGTCGCCAGATCACCCTGCAGCAGCGTGGCGACCCGCACCATGTCGTGGTTGGTCAGGAACGTCCCGCGCGCCGCTCCGGCCGGAAACAGCGCATCCTGGGCGCACACGGCCTGTCGCAACTGGTTCGGCAACGTCGACTGCACCGCGCTCAGCAACGCCGACGCCACGTCGAAATCCAACGTCATGCCCAAGCCACTGCCACCCGCGTGGTACTTCGCCGCGATCGCGTTGGCCGCCCATGCCTCGCCCACCAGCAAGGTCGCGGGCTTGACCTGGGCCAGCGCCGCCGCGAACTGTTGCCACCAGGCGATCGTCTCGGCCGTGTCGGCCTGGCCCTTGCCCGGCCCGGTCTCGACGAGGTAACGCACCGCATCCAGGCGAAAACCGTCCAGGCCTCGGCCCAGCCAGTACAGCCCGACGGCGCGCATCTCGTTGGTCACCGCTTGCCGGGTGAAGTCCAGGTCGGGCATGCCTGTCCAGAACACCCCGTAGTAATAAAGCATTCCCTTCTCGTGCCAGGCCTTCGCACTGCCGAACGGTTGCTTCCAGCCCGGATCGTCGGCCCGCCACGGGTACCAGTCCGCATGTCCGCCCGATCGCACACCTTTGGCCTGCGCCGCCGCGGATTCTACGAACCAGGGGTGCTGCGACGACGTGTGGTTCAGGACCAGATCGAGCACGACCTTCATGCCCCGGGCGTGCGCCGCCGCCACCAGGGCGTCGAGATCGGCGTCGGTGCCGTACTGTGGATTCACGCTGCGGTAATCGGTCACGTCATAGCCGTGGTAGCTTGGCGAAGGGTTCACCGGCATCAACCAGAGCACGTCCACTTCCAGGTCGGCGCCCTGGCCCGGTTTGCCATCGTTCAGGTAGTCGAGGTGCGCGATCAGGCCTTTCAGATCGCCCACGCCGTCGCCGTCGCTATCGGCAAAACTGCGCACGAACACTTCATAACCGACCGCGTCGTGCCACCATTTCGGCGCCTGCACGGCGGAGCGACAGGCCGAGGTCGGCCATGGCAGGGCGGCTGTCCCTGCGGAATCAGCGTGGGCCGTGCCTGCATCGACGCTGAGGGCACCCGCGTCGAGCGGGGCGGCCTGGCCAGGATCCGCGGACTTGGCGCCCTGCAGCGGCGCGGTACAGGCCAGCAGGAGGCAGGCCAGGCACAACGGGAGCACGCGCATCGGGGCCTCGCTCGAAAATCGCCGCGGAGCGTCGGCCACCGCGAGGGCCGCGTCAAACCGGGGTGGCCGCGGTCGGTCCCGGC
>CAYHHL010000307.1:0-5397 GCA_964356325.1 uncultured Enterobacteriaceae bacterium
CCCCGGCTCCGGACCTACCGGCCCCGGCTCCGGACCTACCGGCCCCGGCTCCGGATGTGCCAGCGCCGCCGCCCGACGTGCCAGCGCCGCCGCCCGACGTGCCAGCGCCCGCCGACGTGCCAGAGCCAGTCGATGTGCCGGCGCCCGCCGACCTCGGTCCCCAGCAACCGCCGGTGCAGGCTGCGAAATGTGAACAGGCATGCAGCAGTTACGCGGGGCCGGTCAAAGCCGGCCAGGTGCCTTGGCCGTTGAACGAGCTGTCGGGCCTGGCCGCCAGCCGCATCGTTCCGGGCGTGCTGTGGAGCCACAACGATACGGGGGACAGCGCCCGGGTCTTCGCCTTGTCCGACAAGGGTGCATTGCTGGGCATCTACAACGTGCTAGACGTGACCCCGACCGACTGGGAGGACATCGCGACCGGGCCTTGTCCCGCCGGCCAGTGCCTTTTCGTGGGCGACATCGGCGACAACGCCTTCGTGCGTCAGGAGTATCAGGCGTGGCGCATCGTCGAGCCGGTGGTCGACCCCACCAAGTCAGGCGTCAAAACCGACGTCGTGGCCGAGAAGATCGCCTGGCAGTACCCGAACGGCAAGCACCTGAACGCCGAGACGCTGCTGGTGCATCCGCAAACCGGCGACATCTACATCGTGACCAAGTGGGGCCTGGGCATTCCGGGCAGCGTGTACCGCCTGCCGCAGCCGTACGTGCCCGACGTGGTCGGGACGATGGTGTTGGTCGCGGTGCTGGACCCGGCGACGGCCGACACGCCGATGACCGGTGGCTCGATTTCTCCGTGTGGACATCGGGTGTTGCTGCGGACCTACGGCAAACTGTACGAACTGGCGGCCTTGCCGGGGGCGGCGTTCGAGTCGGCGTTCCTGCAGCCGGCCAAGCTGGTGCCGGTCGCCGACGAAGTGCAGGGCGAGGCGGTGGCGTGGCGCTGGGATGGCACCGGCTACTACACGGTCAGCGAGGGCGGCTGGCCTTACCTGTGGTCGTATGCGTGCTTGCCGTAGGGGGCGACGATCACTGCAGCGCACCGAGACGCTCCCGCAACGCTTCGAAGTCATTGGCAAGCCGCTCTCCCAGCAACGGCCGTGCCGCCGCCTCGCGCAGCGCCTTGGGCAGCGAGATGGGCCCCACGATCGGTTTCAGCACGTCGGCGAACTTGCCAGGGTGCGCCGTCGCCAGCAGCACGCCAACCTCGCCTGGCCGCAGGTGTTCGCGCAACACGCCATAGGCCACCGCGGCGTGGGGATCGAGCAGATAGCCATCGGCGTACACTTGCCGGATCAGCGCGGCCGTCTCGGCGTCGGTCTGGCTGCCCCAGCGCAGGCTGCCCCGCAACGCTTGAAGGTCATTGGTAAAGAGGTGGGTGATGCGCTCCCAGTTGCTCGGCGCGCCGACGTCCATCGCGTTGGAAAGGGTCGGCACGCTCGGCCGCGGTCGGTACACGCCGGTGTCCAGGTATTCGGGCACGGTGTCATTGGCATTGGTCGCCGCCACGAACGCGCGCACCGGCAGGCCCATGCGCTGCGCCAGCAACCCCGCGCACAGGTTGCCGAAATTTCCGCTCGGCACCGCGATGACCGGCGGTTCGTGAATGCCGCGCGCCCGCAACTGCGCCACCGCCTCGAAGTAGTACAGCGTCTGGGCCAGCAACCGCGCGATGTGGATGGAATTGGCCGAAGTCAGGCCGAGTTGCGCGGACAGCTCGGGCTCCTGGAACGCCGCTTTGGCCAAGGCCTGGCAGTCGTCGAAAGTGCCGTCCACCGCCAGCGCGAGCACGTTGTCGCCCAAGGAGGCGAACTGCGCTTCCTGGACCGCCGACACGCGACCGCGCGGATACAGCACGACCACCGAGAAGCCGGGCAGGCGCCAGAAGGCCCGGGCCACCGCCGCGCCGGTATCGCCGCTCGTCGCGGTCAGGATGGTGCGATGACGCGTGGATCCTGTTGATTCGGCCTGCCAGCGCAACATGCCGGCCAGGAAGCGCGCGCCGAAGTCCTTGAAAGCCAACGTGGGACCGTGGAACAACTCGAGCGCGTGCAGCCCGCCCGGCACGTCGACCAGCGGCACCGGGAAGTCGAACGCCTCGCGCGCTACCCGTTCGAGCACCACGGGATTGATCTCGTCGCCGAGCAGCGCCTGCAACAGCGCGACACAGCGCGGCAACCAGGGCAGGGCGAGCAGCGCCTCGACGTCGGCCAGCCTCGGCACCGGATCCAGCGCGTACAGACCGCCGTCAGGGGCCAGATTGCGCCCGAGTGCTTGGGTAAACGTCGCGGATTCAGGGTGATGTCGCGTGGAGACGAGGCGCAAGGGCGGTCCTTGGGTGAAGGGCTCAGGGCAGGAGGCGCGCGCCCAGCGGATCTACCCGACACACGCGAGACGACGACGGCACGCCCGCTTGACGGAAGCCAACGACCAGTGCGTGGGAAACCGCCGCAGCGTCAGCCACTTCGGCGACGGCGAACAGGGCCGGCCCCGCGCCCGACAGCGAACAGCCCAGCGCACCCGCCGCCATCGCCCCCGACTGCGCGGCGCGGAAGCCAGGAACCAGGGCCGCGCGGTGCGGTTCGGCCAGAACGTCGCGCAAGGTCAGGCGCAAGAGCGCGCGGTCGGCGGTATGCAACGCGTGCACGAGACAGGCTAGATTCTGCGCGTGGGCCACCGCGAGGCCGAGCGGCACTTGCGCGGGCAGGACGCCGCGTGAGGTGCGGGTCGCCAGTTCGAGCGCGGGACTCACCACGATCAGGCGCAAATCGTCGGGCCACGGCAAGGCGCGCGTGGCCAGATCCGGGGCGATGAGCCGCAAGCCGCCGAGCAGGCACGGCGCGACGTTGTCCAGGTGCACCGCCCCGGCCGCGCTGGCTTCAGCCTGACCCGCGATGGTCAGCAGGTCTGCGCGCGGCAAGGGCGGCTCCAGCAAGGCGTCAATTGCCAGGACCGCGGCGACGACGCTGGCGCTGCTGGAACCCAAACCGCTGGAAATCGGTAAGTTCTTGTGCAAGGTCAGGTGCATCGGCGGCAGCGGCCGGGCTACGAAGCGCGCGAAGAAGTCGCGGGCGCGCAAGACCAGATCCTCGGCTGGGTCGGGCGGCAGGCGGTGGGCGAATTCCCCCGTGCGATCGAAGCGATCGACGTCGGACCGTGCGGCCTCGACCACATCGCCCCACAGCGAGCCGTCTTCCGGTTGCAGCGCGACGCCCAGGACGTCGAACCCCGCGGCCACGTTGCCGATGCTGGCTGGAGCGAACGCCCTGACCCGCGTCACGAGGCCCCCACGCCGCGAGACAACTTCAGCACGTCGGCCAGGATGCCCGCCGCGGTCACAGCAGCGCCGGCGCCATAGCCTCGGACCACCAGCGGCCTCGGTTGGTAATGCTCGGTCAGGAAGGAGAAAGCGTTCTCGCCCGCGCGGATGCCGAACAGCGGATGGTCCTTGTCGACCGCGACGACGCCCACCGAACAGCCGGCGTCGCCGAACGCCGCGACGTGGCGCAAGACCTTGCCTTCCTGGCGCAAGATCTCGACTTGTGCCGCGATCTGGGCATCCAGCCCAGGCAGGCGCGCCAGGAAGGTCTCGACGTCGCCGCTCGCATCGAAGTCCGCGGGCAGCACGCCTTGCACCTGCACGTCCGCGAGTTCCAGATCAGCGCCGGCTTCTCGAGCCAGAATCAGGACCTTGCGGGCAACGTCCAGGCCAGACAGGTCGTCGCGCGGGTCCGGTTCGGTGAAGCCGCGCTGCCGGGCCTCGATGACCGCCTGGCTCAGAGGCACGCCTTCTTCGAGCAGGCCACAAAGGAACGACAGCGATCCCGAGAGGATACCCTCGAAACGCACGATCCGGTCACCGCCGGCCAGCAGGTTGCGCAACGTGTCGATGACCGGCAAGCCCGCGCCGACGTTGGTCTCGTACTGGAAGCGTCGGCGGTAGCGCGAGGCGGCGGCACGGATCGCCAGATACTGTGGCATCGGCCCCGAGTTGGCCAACTTGCTGGCGGTGACGACGTGCATCCCTGCGGCGAGCACGCGGGGGTAGGCCAGCGCCACCGCTGGCGCCGAGGTACAGTCGATGAGCACCGGTTGGACCGGCAACCGTTCGCGGATGGATGCGAGCAACATCTCGAGATTGAAAGGTTTGTCACACGTGGACAACTGCTCCAGCGCCAGCGCCGGATCCAGACCGCGCGGGTCCACGAGCATGCGCTGGGAACTCGCGACGCCGCACAGCCGCAGTTCGACCGAGCCCTGGGTGGGCCGCCGCTTCAGTTGCTGCAGGACTTGCGCGCCCACGGTGCCGACGCCAAGCAGGTACAGTTCGATGACCTCGCGCGTGCCGAACAGGCGGTGGTGGACGTGGCGCATCGCCCGGTCGCCGTCACGTCCAGAAATCACTGCGGAAATTGAGCGTTCCGAAGAGCCCTGAGCGATCGCGACGACGTTGCAGCCGACCGCGCCCAAGGCTTCGAGGAAGGTGCCAGCGACGCCGACCCGGGTGCGCATGCCGTCGCCGACGATGGACAAGATCGCGAGACCACGCTGGACTTCGATGCGGTCGACCCTGCCGCTGGCGAGTTCGGCGTCGAACGTGGCCTCGAACGCGTGGACGGCGGCGGCGGTGTCGGCTTCGCGTACGCAGAAGCTGATCGTGCATTCGCTGGACGCCTGGGTGATGAGGACCACCGAGATGTCGCGCGCGGCCATCGCGCTGAACAACCGGCCGGCGACGCCCGGGACGCCTTTCATGCCGGGGCCCGCGACGTTCAAGAGTGCGAGATCTTGCAGGAACGAGATGCCGCGCACCGGAAAGGTCGCCGGAGTGGCGGTGGCGACGACCAGAGTGCCGCGGTTCTCGGGATGGAAGCTGTTGCAGACGCGGACCGGGATGCCCTGATCGCGCGCCGGAGCAATCGTGCGTGGATGCAAGACCTTGGCGCCGAAGTGGGCCAGTTCCATCGCTTCGTCGAAAGTGATCTCGTCCAAGGCGAACGCTTCGGGCACCACGCGCGGATCGGCGCTGTAGATGCCGTCGACATCGGTCCAGATCTCCAGCAGGTCCGCATCCGTCGCCGCCGCCGCCAGCGAGGCCGACCAGTCCGAGCCGCCGCGCCCGAGCAGCACCGTCTTGCCGCGCGCATCGCCGCCAAAGAACCCGGGCAGCAGGGCCAATGGCGCGCCGCCGACGCGGAAGTCATGGAATCGGTGGCGGATGGCTTCGGGCAAAGGCGTGGCTTCGAGCGGATCACCGGTGCACGGCAGCATCGCGCAGGGATCCATCTCGACCAGCGTCAGGCCGCGCGCCCGCAGTTCCGAGGCCAGCAACGCGCAAGAAGCCCGCTCGCCCAAAGCCGAAACGCGCGCCAGCAGCGAGGGCGAACACTCGCGCACCAG
>CAYHHL010000308.1:0-5360 GCA_964356325.1 uncultured Enterobacteriaceae bacterium
ATCGTACCTCCTTGTCTTCGTGCCAAGCTTCTCCTGGCGCAATCAGGATGACACTCGGGGCGACCCGAGGCCGAGGCCGAGGCCGGAGCCGGAGCCGGAGCCGCGGCCGAAGCCGGAATCGCTAGCTGGAGCGATAACCTACGCCCGCACCCGCACCCGCACCCGCACCCGCCCCCGCACCCGCACCCGCCCCCGCACCCGCACCCGAACCCGCCCCCGTCCCCGTCCCCGACCGCCAGGCCGCCCTCAAACCACGCCACGCCGTCCCAACCAAACGCTCCTTCCCGCCAGCGCCCCCAGCACCAGCGCGCCACCCGCCAGCGATCCCGCGCCCGGCTTCTCGCCCGTGCCCAAGTACACCCACAGAGGATTGGCCACCGGTTCGACCAACGCCAGCAGCGTCGCCGTCGCCGCCGGCACGGTGCGCAACCCGCGGATGAACAACAGGTACGCCACGCCCATCTGCACCAGGCCCAGCCACAGCAGTGTCGCCAGCGCCGGCCAGGATCCCAGCAGTTGCCAGTCGCCAAACGCAAACGGCAAAGCCAGCACCATCGCCAGCAGATTGCCCAGCGTCGTCGAGGCTTGCGCGTCGTACTGGGAGCCCGGCCGGGCATCCTGGCGCATGCACAGCACCGCCGCCGCGAAGAACAGCCCCGAGACCGCGCCAAGCACGTTGCCCAGCAGCGGATTCGGCGGCAGGTTCGGCCCGTGCCCGCCGCCTGCCAGTACGCACAGGACCATGCCACCCAGGCATGCCATCGCGGTCAGCACGTCCACGCGCCGCAACGGTTCGCCCAGCAGGCGCGGCGCCAGCATCAGCACCCACGCGGTGCCGGTGTACTGCAGCACGATGGCGTTGGCGGCAGTCGTCAGCTTGGTCGCGGTCACGAAAGTCAGGAGCATGCCCGCGTACACGATCGCCGTGGTCCAGCGGGCCTTGCGCAGGTTCGGCCGCAACACCAGCAGGTAGAACGCCGAGGTGATGACGGCGCGTGCGCTCACCACTAGCAGACCTGGCAAGGGCGCGAGCTTGATGAACAATCCGCCAGAGGACCACAGCAGCGCGGCGAGCAGGATGGCGAGTCGACCTTGCATCAGCGCCTAGTGCCCGCCCGCCCAGCGACCGAGCAACGCCTGGATTTCGCTGAGCAACGCCGGTTCACACGAGGACGGTGACTGCTTGTCGCGCCAGACACTGGCCGGCAGCGCGCAGAATCCTTGGACGAACGGTTGAAATCTCTGCACTTGCCCGGTCTGCCCAGCTGGGACCACCTCATCGCTCAAGCCCATGCGTCCCGCCGCCACCCGCAGCGCCTGCTCGGCCCGCCAACGAGTCAGGTCCATCCGGCACTGGTGGGCGCGCGGAAACCGGCCTGCGCTCGGCTCGGTCTTTTCAATGGCGGTGCAGGTGTGATCGAGTTCGCGCTCCCAGGTCTTCTGCAGCGCGCGTTCGGTGGTTTCCTGCTGCGGGTCGTCGCGGTGCAAGGTCTTGAGACGCGTGCCGATCGCCGTGTTCATGACCCCGGCCAGGCATGCCTCGGCCAAGCTGTCGTGGCGGCGCTGGAACGCCACGCCGCATTGCCGGAAGCCATGCAATCGATCGACGCGGTCGCACTCCATGACGCGCCGACCTTTGGCCATGCTTTGCAGGCGTTCCATGCCTTCGTCACTGCAGCAGCCGTCTTCGCGATCGGGTTTGCAGTCGACGATCGGCACGGCCTTGGGCTTGGCCTGGACCGCGCGCGCGCCCACGGGCAAGGCTGTGATCCACACGAGACTGGCGCAAACGAACAACACGCGCATGATCAATCCCTTGCTGGCGAAACCGCACTCGTCGCAGCCTCGCAGTCTGGCCTGATGCGCCCCCTGCGACAAGACTCGACCCCTGCCCGCGCTCGCGCTACGCTGCCCTTCCTTTGCTGAAGGGGCCGCGATGAACCTGACCGCCACCGTCCACGGCTCGACGTTTACCTTCCGCGACCTCAAGGACGCGCTGAACAAGGCCTCGGAGCCGAAGTCGGGCGATCGCGCTGCAGGCCTGGCCGCGAGTTCGACGCGGGAACGGGTCGCCGCCAAGCGCGTGTTGGCCGATCTGCAACTCAGCGACTGTTATGAGTATCCCTCGGTGCCCTACGACCTCGACGAGGTGACGCGGCTTATCGTCGACGACTTGGACGCCCGCACCTATAAGCGGATTTGCCACTGGACGGTCGGGCAGTTGCGCGAGTGGATCCTGGACCGCGAGACCTCGGGGCAGGACATCAACGCCATCGCCATGGCCCTGACCCCGGAGATGGTCAGCGCGGTCAGCAAGCTGATGTCGACGCTGGATCTGGTCGTGGCCGGGCGCAAGATCCGCGTGGTGCGGCGCTGCAACGGCACGATTGGCCTGCCCGGGCGGATCTCCTCGCGATTGCAGCCGAATCACCCGACTGACGACGTACAGGGCATTCTCGCCGCGGCCAAGGAAGGGCTGTCGTACGGCAACGGCGACGCGGTGGTGGGCATCAACCCTTCGACCGAAAGCGTGGAGAACACTTCGGCTATCCTGCGCGCGGTCAAGGACCTGATGCGTCAGCACCGCATTCCGACGCAGGTTTGCGTGCTGGCCCACGTGACCGTGCAGATGGCGGCGATGGAGAAGTACGACGCGCCGGTGGATTTGTGCTTCCAGTCGCTGGCGGGCACGGAGAAGGCCAACCGCAACTTCGGGATATCCGTGAAGTTGATCGACGAAGCGTACGACATGACCAAACGCCTGGGCACGGCCGAAGGGCCGCACGTCATGTACTTCGAAACCGGGCAGGGCACCGCTCTGTCGGCCAACGCCCACTACGGCACGGACCAAACCACCATGGAGGCGCGGGCCTATGGTTTCGCGCGTCGTTACACGCCCTTCCTGGTCAATACCGTGGTCGGCTTCATCGGGCCGGAGTACCTGCAGGACGGCAAGCAGATTACGCGCGCTGGCCTGGAAGATCACTTCATGGGCAAGCTGTCCGGCCTTTCGATGGGGTGCGACGCCTGCTACACCAACCACGCCGACGCGGATCAGGACGACCAGGAAATCCTGGAGATGTTGCTGGCTTCAGCGGGGGTCAACTACCTGATGGGGATTCCGCTCGGCGACGACATCATGCTGAACTACCAGACCACGAGCTTTCACGACAACGCCCAAGTGCGTGAACTCTATGGGCTGCGGCCGACTCCGGAGTTCGAGGCCTGGCTGGAGCGGCTTGGCCTCTGGCGCGGCGGCAAGCTGACCGAGCGCGCGGGCGATCCTACGGTGTTCGATTCGCCGTGGAGTCTGCGCGGGGAACGGCCGCACGAGCGCCCGACCTGAGATGGAACTCGATGGTTCCGTGCTGTTACTTCTCACCGGCGCCGCGTTCGTCGCTGGCGTCGTCGATGCGATCGCGGGCGGCGGCGGTCTGCTGACCGTGCCCGCGCTCCTGCTCACCGGCATGCCCGGCGCCAGCGTGCTCGGCACCAACAAGGGCCAGGCGGTGTTCGGCTCGGGGATGGCGTTCTGGCGGTTCTGGCGAGCCGGCAGCATCGAAAGCGCGCGCATTCCCATGGCATTCGGTCTCGGCTTCACAGGCTCGCTGGCCGGGGCGATGGCGGTCGGCTTGATCTCCGACGTCGTGCTCAAGCCCTTGGTCCTCGGCTTGCTGCTCGCGGTCGCCGGCGTGCTGACCTGGCGCCGCGACTTCGGCGATGCCCGCACCGGTGCTACGTTTTCGCCGGTCCGCGCCGCGCTCATCGCTTTTTTCATCGGCGCCTATGACGGCTTTTTTGGCCCGGGTACAGGGACTTTCCTGATCATGGCTCAAGTTGCCTGGCTCGGGGATCGCATGACGACGGCCTCGGCGCACGCCAAGATCGTCAACTTCGCCTCCAACCTCGCGGCGATGCTGCTGTTCGCCTGGAAGGGCTCGATCTTGTGGCAGATCGCCTTGCCGATGGCGCTGGCGCAGATGGCCGGTTCCGTGGTCGGCGTGCGCTGGGCGGTGCAGGGCGGCGACCGGGTCGTGCGCGGCGTGGTGCTGGCGGTGGTGGTCGCGCTGGTGGCGAAAGTGGCCTTCGATCTGGTCCGGTGAGCGCGCACGCGTTACCGTGCGGGCCAGTTCCAGGAGCTTGCCATGCCCACGATCGTCCAAACCCGCGGCCCCTGCACCGAATCCGTGCATCCGTTCAGCGCGGTCGGCGTCCGCGACGGGCAGATCGTGTTTCGCTGTGGCGACGAGGTCTCGACCACCTGGCGTTCGGCGGCCAAGCCCTTCCAACTAGCGACTTCGCTGCAACTCCTGGGCGATCCGGAGCTGTCCGAAGCGGAACTGGCGATCGGCGCCTCCTCGCACAGCGCCCAGCCCACGCACCTCGAGGTCGTGCGCGCGATCCTGACGCATTTCGACATTCCCGAAGCGGGCTTGCGCTGCGGGGCCCACGCGCCGATCCACCAGGCCTCGGCGGAGGCGATCCTGCGCGCCGGTGGCCAGTTCACCGACCTGCACAACAACTGCTCGGGAAAGCACGCCTTCATGCTCGCGGCGGCGCTGAAGCGCGGCTGGGATCCGGACTACCGCCCGCTGTCGCACCCGCTGCAAGTGCGCATCCGTTCGTTCATCGAGACCTGCACCGGCACGCTGGTCGAACCCGCGCTCGACGGCTGTGGCGTGCCGACCTTTGGCCTGCCATTGCACGGAATCGCCAGGGCGTGGGCGGTATTGGCCAACGCGATCGCCGCGGGTCCCGATGCCGAGCGCGATGACGTCAGGCGGCTGGCGCGCATCGGCACGGCGATGGCGGTGCGGCCTGACCTGGTCTCGGGCGATGGCCGGCTGGATCTGGTGGTCGTGCAGCACGCACGCGAGCCGATGGCGGTGAAGATCGGTGCCCAAGGCGTGTTCTGCCTGGCACTTCCGGAACGACGGCTGGGACTTGCGATCAAGGTCCACTCCGGTTCGAGCGAAGCGCTGGCCGCGGCGGTGGCGTACGTGCTGGCCCAAGCGGCGCCGGGCGCGTGGCGGCCTCCCGAGCCGTGGCCTCTGGCGGAAGTGCGCAATGTCGTGGGTGATCTGGCCGGCGCGTGGCGGGTGGGCTGACGGGTTCGGCAGTCAGAACTGCTTGGGCAATCCGGCCTGCCTCAACACGGCATTGGCGGTGTGCCGGGACTTGATCTTGCCGTCGACCACGAAGTGGACCTGTGTCACCGGGCTGAACCACACTTCATGGTCGCCCCTGCCGGGCCGGACGAATCGGCAACCGGCCTGCAGCAGCGCACGCTTGAGGTCCGGCGTGAAGCTCTCCATCAGGCGGCGACCTCGAAGCGGCGCGTCAGCAATTCGAAGGGCACT
>CAYHHL010000309.1:0-5331 GCA_964356325.1 uncultured Enterobacteriaceae bacterium
CCGCGGCCAGGCGTTGCGTGGACGCCGCGTCGGGCCAGCCTTCCTTCCATTGCGCGTCGCGGTGCAGTCGGGCCCGCCGTGGCGCGCTCCAGGTCGAGCACTCACCGACCGCCGGCGCCGGACCCTGGCCCAACAACACAGTCACATCGAGCGCTTCGAGACCGCCGGCGCCGACCACGTCGACTACGGTCTCGCCAGCCTTCAGCGCCAGTTTGCCCATGGGTCGCGTTTTCGCCGAATCCGCATCGACAGCCACTACTTCGCCTGTGCTCGTCACGACGTAGAGCCACGCGCCGTCGCCGGAAAACGCCATGCCCGCGATGGTTCCCGGGCTGCCGTCAGGGCCCGCCGGGGCCGCGAACACACGCCTGCGCTCCAGGGTATAAGCGTTCGTCATCATGGCTTTGTTGCCATCCGTCGTGGCGATTTCGACCCGGTACGGCGCGTTCTTGATGAGGGCGGTGACCGGACTCGGTGCGCGGTGCCCGCCCTTGTGGCCGCCCTCCTCCAGGCCCCGCCAGTCGACCTCGCCGGGCGTCGCCTGGGGCGCCAGGGGCTGGCCCGGCCTGGGCGGCGGCTGGCCCGGTCTGGGCGGCACGGGCTGGCCTGGCTTGGGTTGGGCGGGACGCGGCACGATCGGCGGCTGCTGGGCGACCGCGACCTCGGCCAGGGCCAACGACGCGATCAGGAAAGAACTGACGAAACGAGAAGATCGCCTGGGCACGCTCACCTACCTATTTGTGATGTATTTTGACTACTTGCCCGGAGTGGGATCCGGCCAGAGGTTGGGCAGCAAAGTCTGAGCCGGATCCAGAGACGTCGTCACCACGTTGTAGGCCCACGACGTCCAGGTCCACATGCCGAGCGCCTTGCTGTCGAAGTGGTCGATATCCAGCCCTGCAGCGTAAACTCGCCAGATCCTCAGCAGAAGTGGCCCCTTTGGCAGCGGATTGAACTGCCCCAGCGCTTGGAAGTCCGGCAGGGCGACCTGCGTCACGTTGCCGCGCACGAACATCTCCCAGCGGGTGACGTACTGCTGGTCGGAAATGCGCACGATGTTCAGGGTCGGCGTCACACCCGGCGCCGTCTGCCATTGCACCTTCTGCTGGAGCGGTTGACCGTCCTGCGGCACCACCACGTACGGCAACTCCAGGTATGGCCCCAGGATCAGCACGGGCTCGCCCGCCGCCACCACGCCACCGTCGTAGGTCGGCAGCGCCCCGCGCAGATCCACGTGCATGCTCAGGGAGTGGTTGGTCACCTGTCCCGGCCCGTCGACGCGCAGCCAGGTGCCTTGACCACCGACCACGTGTAGCGGGTAACTGCCGGTGAAGCTTCGGATCGCGTACAGAGGCCGGTCGGTGCCCGTGGTCAGCTTGGTCAGCGCAGACCCCGTCCAATGCGCCAAGAAGCCGCGATCGCCCGACACCCACACGTCCATCTCGCTCGTTCCGGTGAGGCCGTGCAGCGCACTGGTCGTCAGCGTAGTCAAAGTCTTGTAGTTCAACCCGGCCTTGCCGTCCGGATCCGCGCGCAACAGCTTGCCTTCGTCCGCAGCGAGGAAAAGCGCCCCCGTCGGTGCCTGCCACAGAGCGTGCACCCGCCTGGGCGGCGGTCCCTGGGTCGGACTGGGCGGCGGCGTGGCCTGGGACGCCGGCCAGGGACCGGCCACGTGCGACCAGGACTTGCCATCCCAGTGGTGCATCTGCGCAAAGGTGTCCACCGCCCACACGTCGTTGCCCGCCCTTCCCGTGATCGCCACGATGCGTGCGCCCAATGAGGTCGACCACAGCTTCCAGCCCAACGGCATGCGCCGGACCAGGACGCCGTCCTCGCCCGCGGCCCAGCCGTCCTCGCCCGCTGGCGTCAACCAGACGGCGAACAGATCCCGCTTCGTCGGGCTGGCTTGCACGGTGAAGCCGCCGCCCGTCCAGTGCACGATGCGGCCGCCATCGCCCACGCCGACCCGGGTGTCGCCGCCGCTGGCCAGTGCGTGGACGGGGCCGAGCGCCTGGTCGCCCTCGCTGGGTTCACTGGTGCCGCCGGACCACAAGGCGTGTCGATCCAGGCCGCTGACGTCCAAACCGGTGGCCGTGGCGGTGCTGTTCGGGGGACCGCCGACCGGGCTGCCCAAGCCACCATAGAGTTCGTAACGCACGTCGGAATTGGCGCCGGTGAAAAACGCGGCTTCGGGTTGCCGTTCGAAGTCCAGTACATCGGTGACAGCGTTGGTGGCGACCGTGCCGACTGGGATGTAGCCCTCCGCGCCCAAGTCCAGGCCTGCCGTCAGCGATCGCAAAGCGCCGACCGTGTCGGGGCCTACGGGCAGGCGATCCATGCGCACTCGCACGCGCCGGTTCAGGCGCACGTTGACCACCACGGCAATGCCCGTGACCGTGCCCTTGGGCGGCACCGCGACGTGGCGCGCCAACCCCAACGACAACGCTACGAACAGGCCGGTCTTGGCGTCGACATACCCGGACTTGCAGACGATCGCCATCACGCCGGGCGGCGAGTGCACCGTGAAGTGATGCTGCGAGTCGACGATGCCTCCCGGGCCGGCTGGTAGCGCACCGCCGAATATCGAAGGCGCCGCCGTTTCGCAGCGGACCTGGGGCGTGCCTATGCGGGGGACGCAGCGTGGCTTGCCGGACTGGTAAGTTGCGCCAACCATGCGGCATTCGAAACCAGGGGCGCACGTCTCGTCGCCGCTGCAGGCCTGCACGCAGTAGTGCGCCTGGTTCGCGGTTTCCGTCGTTTCACCAGGCAGCGCGCCGCCTTCGTCCTGACCCGTCAGTGGCGCGACCAGACCCGGCGTCACCAGCACCTCGCAGGTGGCACCGGGGTTGCAGTCGGCATTCTCTTGACACGGCGAGCAGTTCCCGCTCGCGGTCGCCTGACCTGCGCACGTTCCCGCTGGCAATTGCGTGTACTTCTCGGCATCGAGGACCGTGCCCGTGATGTGGCCGTTCAGGTCCTCCAAAGGCAAGCCGGTGCCGCCGCCACTGCCGCTGCCGTCGTCGGGTTTGGGTAACTCGAGCAGGCGAATGGTGACGTTCTCTACGCCCAGCGCGATCACCGAACCCGCTGTATAGCCAGCCTTTGCCGCATGCACGTGAACCGGCCCGTGCAGGCCCGACGCCGAGAGCGTGACCTGGCCTCGGTCGTCGGTCAGGCCGAACGGTGCCGGCTCGCCGAGAGGGCCCAGCGTGACCAGCGCGCCTTGGATGGGACTTGCCATCTTGCCCTTGCGCAGCACCGTGACGTTGACCGAGCCGTCGATCGCATCGCCCCAGGTGGCCTCGTTGCCTGCACTCGGGTCAAAATACGTGAACAAGCCTGGAAGGTTCTGCTTGGAACCCGCGACGAATAGCGCCTCGACCGTCGCGGGGCCCGGATCGCCCGGCGGCGTGCGCAACCTGGCGTGACCGCTATCGAGGACTTGCAGCGCCTTGGCCGGCGCGCCGTCGAACGACACATACTTCAGCGCGTCCAGACCGCTGCCCACCACGTCTACGAGTTGGCCGCCCGACTGCGCGCCCATTGCCGGCAAGATTGCGCCGATCATCGGCAAGGGCGTCACGAATTCCGCGGCTTTGGCCAACACGACCTGCGCGCCGCCGGCCAGCAGCACGGCCACGTCGGCCTGCCCTGGCGCGCCTTCGGGAGCGAGCGCCAGGATCGAACCGTCGGCCTGCGCCTGCACCTGGGTCGCCAGCAGGGCACCAATGCGCAGTCCCACCACCTTCTGGCCTGGACCCAGAGGTTTGACCTGCAACTGCACCGGTGTTCCGCCGGCCGCCTGCAACTGCCCCGGCGCGAACGCGGTGATCTTCGGGACCATGGCGAGATACTGGAACGCATTGACCTTCTTGGCCTGGGCCCCGGCGCCGAGATCGACTGTCACGTCCACGACTTGCGGCAGCGCTCCTTCGGGCGGTCCCGGCGGCAGCACGCGCAAGGTCGCACCCAGTCCCGAGCCGCTCGGCTCCAGCCCGGACCACAGCACGTTGGCGGGCTTGCCTCCGATCCAGACGTGCGCCACTGCCAGGTTCTTCTGCGAAAGCGTGCCCACCAGGCCGATGTCGATGGCCTTCAAGGCGTTGGCGGGCAGGGCAGCGGGCGAAACGGTCGCGATGGCGAGCGATCCAAACGATGCGCTGGCGTCGACGTAGGCATAGGCGTCGACCAGGGTGGCGGCGCCGTCGGCGTTGGCATACACCACGTCGTAGACGCCCGCGACCGTGGCAGAAACAACCTTTGCAGTCAGTGATTTGCCGTCAGAAGCAGCGCCCAGGATCGTACACGGATTGGTGCTGCCAGGCCGGGTCAATGTCAGCTTGGCCCCGGTCGCTACCAGCCCCTCACCGTAGAGCACCAGCACGCCGCCACCCGTCAAGGGACCCAGCGCCGGTTCCGCCCGCTCCAGCTTCGGAGCCATCCGATAGGAGTACGCGGCCTTGCGTACGCCGGTGCCGTCCTCGTTGGTTGCCGCGACCGAGGCTGGGCCGACGTGACCTGGAGGGGCCAGCACCGCCGCGGTATGCTCGTCCAGCACGACGGGATGGATCGCCAGCCGATCGCCGACGACGAAGACAGTCCCGGGCTTGAAGCCATTTCCAGTGATCATCAGCGGTGTTCCGCCGGTAGTTGGTCCGCTGGCCGGCACGACGCCCGTCACTTCGACCTGGGCGACGTACCGATAGCCCTCGACGCCCACGGCATCCGGCCGACCGTCCGAGACCACGGTCACGTCCACCACGCCAGCGGGTCGCGGCGGCACCGTCACGGTCAAGGCGTTCTCATCGAGCACCTGCAGGTCCAGCGCCGGCGAGTCGCCGAACCGCACCTGCGTGGCGCGATCCAGGCCATGGCCCGTGATCGTCACGGTATTCATGGCGCCGATTGAACCCCGGTCGGGCGCAATGCCCAACAGGCCAGGGATCACGGTCGCAGTCGTCTGGGCAGGCAAGTCCGCGGGCGCCGCATCGGCTCCGAACTGAGCATCAGCCGCGATCACGCTGACATCGGCTGGTTCCGTGCTCGGCGCCGGCTGATGCTCGGGCGCGCCGCACGCGGTGGCGACGACTGCCAGTAGGAGCACCGCAAGCGCGAACAGCGACCCGGTGGTGCGGCGTGGCTGGAAGCGCGGCTCGGGCAAGGCAATTCTCCTTCGGCTCGGTTCGAGGCCTACTCGCCATGAACGCCGGGCTGGTGATCATAGCAGAGATGGTCCCCGCGACTGCAAAAACCAGCCGCCTCGAAAAATGCGCGACCCAAAGCCGCGCCTTGGCAACACATCGGTTGGCGGCTATCCTCTTTCGCCCGCAA
>CAYHHL010000310.1:0-5217 GCA_964356325.1 uncultured Enterobacteriaceae bacterium
GGTGACGCTACTTCTTCTTGCCCAGCTGTTCCATCAGCATTTCGCCGAGGCTGCCCATGCCGCCCTTGGGCCGCTTGAGCTGGAGGTTCTGCTGCGCCAGGAAGTCGCTCGCGGTCGCGCGTTCTTCGGCAGCCTGCGCGCCCACTTTGGACAGGCGCACCTTGCCGTCGGAGCGCACTTCTTGCACGACGGCGCGAAACCGCGTGCCCGGCGGATGGCTGCGGCGCGCATCGGTGCCATGCGGAATGCCCAGTTCGACGTTGGGGACCAGACCGCGACCGCCTTCCCAACCTACGAATACGCCGAACGCTTCGACCTTCTCGACCGTGACCTCGTGGATGTCGCCCGGGTTGATCGCCGGACGGACCATGCGCGGCACCGACGGCGCGAGATTCATCGCGTCGGCGTGCTGGGCGTCCGGGGACACCGCCGGCTGCTCCTTGGGCTTGGCCTTGCCGAGAATGCGCGCCGGGCCCTGGTACGGCACCGCCGGGGCGGTCGGGTCGAGCACTTCTTCCAGGCGGGTCTCGTCGATGTAGGCCAGCGAAACGCGCCGCACCTGCGGGTCGACCTGCTGCACCAGCACGGCGATTTCCTGATTGGGCGCCACGATGTCGGCGGGGCGGCTGATGCGCTTGCCGAACGCGCTGACGTGTACCAGGCCCTCGACGCCGGGGATCAGTTCCACGAAGGCGCCGAACGCTTCGACCCGGGTGACGAAGCCGTGCAGGATGGTGCCGGGCGTGAGGTAAGGCACCAGGGCTTCGAACGGATCCTTGGCGATCGCGCGCATCGACAGGCCGATCTTCTCGACGACGCGGCCCTTCTGGTCCAAGCCGTTTTCGATGCGGATGATCTCGACCTCGACCTGCTGGCCGACCTCGACGACGTCCTGCGGGCGCTTGCGGCCCCACGCGAGCTCGCTGGCCGGGACCATGCCCTCGATGCCGCCGAGATCGACGAACGCACCGAAATCGCGGACATTGGTGACGACGCCGGGCAGGCGCGCGCCCAACTGGATGAGCTTGCGGGTGTTGATCGCGCGGTTGGCCTGTTCGGCTTCGAGCAGGGCGCGGCGCGAGACGACGATGTCGCGGCCCCGGAACTCGGTGACGCGGAACTTGAAGCGCTGACCAATCAGCGTGGCGGGATCCTCGATGCGGCGGACGTCCATCTGGCCGAGTGGGCAAAAGCCTTCGGTTCCGGAGACGTCCACGGTGTAGCCGCCCTTGTTGACGCCGGTGATGGTGCCGTCGACCGGGACGCCGCTTTCGGCCGCTTCGCGCAGGATCGCTTCGTTGGCCATGCCGCGGCCAATCGACGCCGTCAGTTCGATGACGCGGTCCCGGTAGCGCAGGCAGAAAGCGTTGACGGTGTCGCCGACCTTGAGGCTGGTTTTGCCGTCCTTGCCAGCGGTTCCGGCCAGGTCGAGCAAGCCTTCGACGCCGCCGCCGAGATCGACGGTCGCGTGCTTCTCGCCGACGTAGACCACCCGGCCGCTGACCCTTTCGCCGGGCGAGATGTGGCGGCGGGTCTTGCCGGCGCTCTCTTGGAGCAGGGCTTCGAAGTCTTCATCGGGCGGGAGTTCAACGGGCATGGGGCCTCCTGGCGTCGGGCGTCGCCGAGAGGCTTGTAGGCGAGGCGGGCTGGGAAGGCAACGGGTGGCGCGGTCAGAACACCGCCTTCACCCCGGCCTGGAACTGGCGACCGGGCTCGGGCAGGCCCAGCGTGGGCAAGTACAGCGAGTCCGTGACGTTATCCACGCGGGCGAACACTTCGGTGCCCAGAGGACCGAGGTTGAGTCTGTAGGCGGCGCGCAGATCCAGGCGCAGGGTACCGTCGATCTTTTGCTGCACGCTGTTTTCGTCCAGGGAATACGAACTGCCGGTCCAGGTCGCCTGCGCCAGCCCCGAAAGCCCGAGCGGCGGCGCCCAGCCCAACGTGAGGGTCGCCAGCGAGTCCGGGCGGCGCTCCAGGTGTGCGTCATAAGCCTTTGTCTTGTCATCGAAAGCGTGGACCGACATCGCCGTGCCGTGGGCCTGCACGAAGCTGGACCGCCACGGCCGCAGCGTCACCACCGCCTCCACGCCCATGACCTGACTGCCGGTGCGGTTGTAGCGCTGCTTTTTCTTCTTGCTGTCGATCGGATCGACGACGTCGCGCTGGTCGATGGTGTCGGCGGTATCGGTGGCAAATCCCGTGACTTCCGCGGACAACCGGCGCGCGGTGTAGCCCACGCCAGCCTCGCCCAGCTTGGACGCTTCCGGGTTCAAGTCCGGATTGGCCAAGAACTTGTTCAACGCCGCGCCATACAACTCGCGCTGGGTCGGAAACCGCGTCTTGCGGCCGATCGAAGTGCGCACCGTCCACTGCTCGGTCAGCGCGAACGCCACGCCGGCCAGACCGGACCAGGCCTGGAACGAAGGCTTGTCGCCCGGGAACGCGCCGATCTGGCTCATGTTCACGCCGTCCAGCCCGCCGCCCGCGCGCACCGTCAGCGCCTCGCTCGGCCGCCATTCGTACTCGCCACCGCCGCTGTAGACGACCTGCGCGTATTCCTGAGTCGCGCCAGACGTTTCCTTGCCATCCTTGGCGATGGTGGTGTCCACCTGTTCGTGCGTGGACTGCAGCGCCTGCGCCGTCAGCCGCAGCGTGCCGGGGCCAAGCAGCCGCCCGACTACCAGGCGAGAACCTACTGTCAGATCGTGGTCTTCCTGACGCGCCACCAGTGGTTCGGTGTAGGTCGTGTCGCGGTACGAGGCGATGGTCTGGGCAAACCGCCCGCCCCATACAGTCGCCCGCACGTCGCTGCCCTGACCGTACGGCACGCTGACCGCCGCGATGGCCATGGTGTTTTGCCAATCCGGGTAACGCCAGAAACGCACCGAAGCCTTCGCCGGGTCCTTGTGGCTCTCGGCCGCCGCGCCCTTCTCGGCGTCCAGATGCAGCAACGTCAGCGAAGCCCGCGCCTGCCCGCCGAACTTGCGCTCGATCCGGCCCATCGCCTGCAGGTGGCGCGCGTCGGTGTTGGTGCGGGTGTCGGTGCCGACCTGGCTGAACGGCAGCACGGCGTCGTGCGGCAGGGGGTAATCCGAGTGACCGTCCAGACTTGCGCTCGCGGTCCAGTTCCAGCGGCCGTTGTCGCCGAGGTGGGTGAGGGCGCCCAGGCCCGACTTGGGCAGGCCGCCTTGGGCGACGACTTCTGTCAGCGTGCCCTGCTCATCCAGGCGCCGCGTCTCGAGATTGACCGCGCCGCCCAGGACATTGGCGCCCCACAGCACCGAACTCGCGCCTTTGACGATCGACATGCCGCCGAGCATGGTCGCCGGCACCAGGCTCAGGTCGATCGCATAGTCCCACGGCACCATCAGTTGCGCGCCGTCGAGGAACACCGCGACCTGGCGCTCGCCGGCATCGCGCAAATGGATCAACGCCTCGCCGCGCGAGTTGGTCGGCAAGTGCGCGCCCGGGATCAAGCGCACGAGATCGCCTGCGGACTTGGCGTCGGCCCGGTCGATCTGCTCCTGGTCGACGTGCTGTTCGGTCGCCGCCGCCTTGCCGCGCTTGGCACCGACGGCGATCTCCTGGAGTTGCACGCGTTTGCCGGCGCGAGGGGCGGTCGTTTCGCCGGGATCCGCAGCCGCTGTGGCGTCGACGGGCGTGGCCACGGCGGGCAGTGGTTCAGGATCGGCGACGCCGGCGCGGGCCGTGAAAAGGCAAGCGAAACCAAAGGATCGGCCCAGCAACCGGGCTCCCGAAGCGCGCACGGACATGGCGGATGACCTCGGAGTCTGGCAGGCGGCCGGCCTGGACGCAGCAACGGAACATCGACGCGACCGGCCCCCACCGCAGGGTCCAGGCAAAGCTAGAACGAGTACTGACAGCCGTCAATGTGATTGTCAGGTTGTCATCCTATTCGCAGATGGCTGTTCTGACTTGATAAAGCGCTACTGGACCCTTGATCGCGCGCCACCTGACGGGCACGCCATGCCTTCTGAGCCGGATCGCCCTTGAGGCCGGCGGAAAAATGTGCGATCTCTTTTCAGGCAGGGGTCAGCGATGTCCGGCGGTACCTTCCAGATTCCCCAGGTCGAGCGGTCGCACGTGCTGCCGATCGCCGTGGTCGCGTCGGTCACCCTGCATGGTTTCCTGCTGATGGCCGGCCTGGCGAGCGAACCTGGCGGGCGTCGGGCCGCCCCGCCGATTGCCGCCAGGTCCCTGGCCCTCGCGGTCAGCGTACCCATAGCGCTGCCGCCCAAGCGTGTCGCGGCCGCCGCGCCGCCGGTGGTGCCGCCGGTCGCGGCCCCAGCGCCGCCGGTCGCGACCCAGGCCGTGGTGCCCAAACGTGGCGCCCCAGCGCGCCAGCCCGCGCCACCGGCGGCGATCCAGCAAGGCGCGCAACCGTCGGGCCAGATCGCGTTCGAAGCCGAGGCAGAGGCCGGAGAAGCCCAGGCGGCCTCGGCCGAAGTGCCGCCCGGGCCGGCCACCGAACCACCGGTCCCGTTGGCCGCGCCAGCGCCTGCCGAGCCGCCGCCGGGTTTGCCCCAGGGCGCCGAGACGGGCCTGGGCGAAGGCGAACTCGCGCGCTACGGGGCCGGCATGCGCAACCGCCTGATGCGCCACCTGGGCTATCCGCCCAAGGCCCAGCGCCAGGGCATCGAGGGCACCGTGCTCGTGCTCGTGCGCGTGCACCGCAACGGTCAGTTGGCCGGCGCGCCCGAGGTCGTGGAGTCCAGTGGCAATGCCGAGTTGGACGCGGCGGCCCTGCGCTGCGTGGCGGCGGCGGCGCCGTTCCAGGCGTTGCCGGGCGGTGCGGCGGCGCTGACCGAGTTCACGCTGCCGGTGCGGTTTGCTTTGGAGGATGGGCAGGGGTGAGGAGGCGGCGGCGCCATTGATCCTTTCGCCACCTCGTGCGTCCATACCCGCAGCGGACCGACGCCCGCGCGAGATCGCCATGAAGCTGCATCACCTCCTCGTGCTGGCCGCCCTGGCCGTCGCTTGTGCCAAGCCCGCCCCCGACGCCGCCGCGCCGCCAACACCGGGCGCCGCGGTCAAAACCGCGGAAGTCGCTGCCGCAAGGGGGGAAGCCGCGCCTGCCAAGAAAGAGGCCGTACCGGCGACACCGCCGGCCACGCGCGAGGCGACAGCGCTGGCGCTCGAGGTCGACGCGGCCTGGAACGCGCAGGCGGCTTACCGCGATTCGGCGCCGGGTGCGGG
>CAYHHL010000311.1:0-5181 GCA_964356325.1 uncultured Enterobacteriaceae bacterium
TCTGCTCGGGCGTGACCGGCACGGGGTGCTGGGCCGGATCGGTGAGAACGCCGGTCAGTGCGCAAGTAACTACGGTTTTTTGAATCGAACCCGCTGCTGCTGCCATCACGCTTCCTCCATTTCCACCAGGATGTACCCAGCCGCTACGGCTTCGCCCTTGGCCGCTCGCACCGTCAGCACTACGCCGGCCCTCGGCGCGCGCAGGATCGTCAGCATCTTCATGGCTTCCAGCGTGACCAGCGGCGCGTCCGCTTCGACGGTTTCGCCCGATGTCACGTGTACGTCCGCCACCAGCGCCGGGCCTGGCGCGGTCACGGATCCGGTAGCTTCGACTTTGGGATGCGGCACCGGCAGCAAGGTCTCTTCGCGCAACAGGAACTCGGGTCCGTCGCTGGCCTGTGCCCATAGCGTGTCGCCATTCGCAGTCACGTCCCAGCGCCGTCGCCTGCCGTCCCATTCCAGCGCAATCATGTCGGCGTCCCGGGCCGCGAGCACCACTTCGCCTACGAGTTCAGGGACCTGCCACAGCAACGGATCGGGCTCGCGCGACACGCCCCACGCGAACCGATCTGGCCCGCGTGGCGCCAAGGCCACGTGATACCAAGCACTTCCATCGACCAGCACCGTCACGTCCGGCCTCGTCGTGTGGTTGCGAAACCGCCTGCGCAGGCTGTCGGCATGCCGCCACAACGCGACTGCCACCAACGTCGCGTCGTCCACCGCCAGCCGCGGTTCAGGCGGATGCCGGGCCACGAACGCCGTCGTCGTCGCGCCAGTGAGGAAGTCCGGCGTCTGGAGCATTTGCATCAAGTACGCTCGGTTGCAGATCAGGCCGTGCAGCCGGGTCGACGCCAGCCCGCGTACCAGCAGCGCCACCGCGGTGGACCGATCCGAGCCCCAGGCGACGATCTTGGCCAGCAGTGGATCGTAGTGAATCCCGACGGTATCCTGGGGGTGCAGGCCGTGATCGACGCGAAGCCCTGGCGCGACGGGTGGTTGCCAGCGCAGGACCGGCCCCGCTTGCGGCAGGAACGCGCGCCGGGGGTCCTCGGCGCACAGGCGCGCTTCGATCGCATGTCCGCGCGGAGCCACATCTTCTTGCCGCAGCGTCAGCGCCTGACCCTGGGCGATGTGCAACTGCCATGCGATCAGGTCCAGGCCGGTCACCGCTTCGGTCACCGGGTGCTCGACCTGGATGCGCGTGTTCACCTCGAGGAAGTAGAACTGGCCGGCCGCCTCGTCCAGAAGAAATTCCACCGTGCCTGCGCTGATATAGCCAACACCGGCCGCCAACCGCAGCGCCGCCGCGTGCAAGGCCTCGCGCTGAACCGGGGTCAGCCCGGGCGACGGCGTCTCCTCGATCAGCTTCTGGTGGCGCCGTTGGATCGAGCACTCGCGTTCGCCCAGGGTCAGCACGGCGCCGTGACTGTCGGCCAGGATCTGCACTTCGACGTGGCGACCGTGCTCGACGTACTTCTCGACCAGCAAGGCGCCGTCGCCGAACGCATCTTTCGCTTCAGCGCAGGCGAGGTGCAGCGCGGGCTCCAGTTCCTCGACGGCTCGCACGATGCGCATGCCGCGCCCGCCACCACCTGCGACCGCCTTGATCAACAGCGGATAGCCCATCAATTCAGCCAGGTTCACCGCATCGACCAGCGACGCATCCATGGCTCCGGCCGCCAGTTCGAACCCTGGCAGCACCGGCACGTCGAACGATCGAGCCAAGGCCTTTGCCGCGTCCTTGCGCCCAAGCGCGGCCATGACTTCGGGCGGCGGCCCGACCCAGGTCAATCCGGCGGCCAGGACTGCCTCGGCGAACTCCGCGCGTTCCGAGAGAAATCCATAGCCAGGATGGATCGCGTCCGCGCCGGTGCGCCGCGCCGCCTCCAGCAACCGCGCGACGTCCAGGTAGGGCGAGCCGTGGCCCTCCGCACCGAGAAGCACAGCTTCGTCACAGACTTGCACGTGCAGAGCGCCGGCATCGACGTCGGTGTGCACGGCCACCGTCGCCAAGCCGAGTTCCCGGGCGGTGCGCGCGATCCGGCAGGCGATCTCGCCGCGGTTGGCGATGAGCAGCTTCTTCATCCGGGACAACCCTTGGAAACCTGAAGTCTTCTACATTCGGAACACGCCGAACCGCGGCGCGCCCTCCGCCACCACGTCGCGCTGCCACGCCGCCTGCAAGCCGATCGCCAGCGCCTGGCGCGTGTGCCGGGGATCGATGATGCCGTCGTCCCACATCTGCGCGGTGGCGAAGTACGGGTCGCTTTGCTTGTCGAACTCCGCGCGCACCATCAGTTCCATCTCGGCCATGTCGGCGGGATCGGCCTGGCCGCCCAACTTGCGCAAGGTCTCTTCCTGGACGATGCGCATCACCCGCGCCGCCTGCTCGCCGCCCATGACCGCGATGCGCGAGCTCGGCCAGGTCAGCAGCAGCCGCGGGTCGTAAGCCCGCCCGCACATGCCGTAATTGCCCGCGCCGAAGCTGCCGCCGACCAGGACCGTGAACTGTGGAACACTGGCCGTGGCGACCGCGTGGACCATCGCCGCGCCGTCCTTGACGATGCCGCCGCGCTCGGCCTCGATGCCGACCATGAAGCCGGTGATATTTTGCAGATAGACGATCGGGCAGCGCTTCTGGCAGCACAACTGGATGAAGTGCGTGGCCTTTTGTGCGCTGGGCGAGAACAGGGGGCCGTTGTTGCCCAAGACGCCGACCAGATAGCCGTCGATGCGGGCGAATCCGCACACCAGCGTGGGGCCGTAGCCAGGGCGGAACTCGTCGAATTCGCTCGCGTCCACCACGCGGGCGATGACCTCGCGGATGTCGAACGGTACCTTGAGATCGGCACCGACCAGGCCCAGCAACTCCTCGGGATCACAGGCTGGCTCGCGGGGCGTGTCGCGCGGGACCGGATGCGAGGGCCGACGCAAGTTGCCGACGATTTGACGGGCCAGCCGGATGGCGTCGGCGTCGTCCTCGGCCAGATAGTCGCACAAACCGCTGACTTCGTGGTGCATCTGTGCACCGCCCAAGGCTTCGTCGTCGGTGTCCGCCCCCGTGGCGGCCTTCACCAGCGGCGGTCCGGCCAGATAGACGTGGGCCTTGTCGCGCACCATCACGGTGTAATCACTCATGCCCGGGACGTAGGCGCCGCCAGCCGTGGCGTTGCCGAACACCACCGCGATCTGCGCCAGGCCCATTGCCGACATGCGCGCCTGGTTGCAGAAGCCGCGTCCGCCGCGGTGGCCGGGGGCAAACAACTCGGCCTGGAACAACAGGTTTGCCCCCGCGGATTCGACCAGCGCTACGGTGGGCAGGCCGTTTTCGGCGGCGATCTGCTGGGCGCGGATCATCTTGTCGGCGCCGATCGGGTAGATCGCCCCGCCTTTGACCCGCGTATCGTTGGCGGAAATCAGTACCGGGCGGCCGTGCACATGGCCGATGCCGGTCAGGACGCCCGCACCCGGCGCCTCGTCGTCATAGTGGCCCCAGGCGGCCAGGGTCGACAGCTCGAGGAAGGAACCGTCGCGATCGACCAGCCTTTCCACGCGTTCACGCGGCCCGAGCTTGCCGCGCTGCGCCAGCTTCTTCGCGGCTTTGGCGCCCCCTGCGTCGCGGATCACGGCCTGGCGCTGCTGGAGCGTAGCCAGCAGGGCGAGCATGTGCGCCCGGCGGGTTTGGAACTCGGCGCTGCGCGGGTCCAGGCGACTGCGGAGTGGCTGCATGGCCGAGGGAATGCCAGGGAACGCGGGGAATTGCAACGGCGCCCGTGCAGCTCGGCGGTCACCGGGAGCCCATGCTGAAGTTCAGGGTAGACAACCGTCTCGCGCCGGCAACACCGCGAGCCAGGCCTTGCCCCCAGCGTCGCCCGCCACCGCCCACGATCCGTTCGGCAAGACCTGCAGCGTTCGCGCCGCCGCCACGAGACCGTGCTCGACCTGCTGCCCCTTGCTGTCGATCGACTCACCCCAGTCCGCCACGTGGGCCGACCACAGCGCCAATCCTTGGAAATCACGACCTTCCAGAGTCACGCGCGCCAGGCCCTTGGCACTGGTTTGCGCCAGGGTCAGGAGCATCGCCCCAGAGGCGACACCCCGCGGCAGGGTCAGGCCGGGTTGGCCAGCGCCCAGACACTGCGTCCACAGCGTCAGCCCGGTCGGCGACACGCCAGCCACCAGCGCCGTACAGTCGCCCTGGTAGCCGAACGTCGCGTCGATGCTCACGATCGCGCCACCGTCCACGGTCACTGCCACCGCCTGCCCGGAGGCGTGGATACCATAGGTCCACGTCCAGATCGGCACTCCCTCGGCATCCAGGCGCGCCAGCCAGGACTGCGGCAAGGCGGCGGGTGGCTGGCGGCCCAGGACGTACAGACCGCCGTCGGGCATCGCGGCGATCGCTTCGGCCGCCAGCGCCGGCGGATACGTGTGGTCCCACAATGGCTTGCCTTGGCTATCGAGGCGCAACACGCGGGCCAGATCGTCCGCGGTGGTAGTCGGATCACGCGACAGGCTGCCGCAAGCCGCGATACCGCCGTCGGGTACGGCAGCCATTGCTCGCAGAAAGTCGCCGGGCAGACCTTCGGACGTTTCAGCCGTGATCTTACCCGCTTCGTCAAGCAGGACCACCCGGGCTCGCGTGCCGTCGGCCAGTGCCCAACCTTGCGGCAAGCGCGCCAGGGCCACCGGGTCGTCTGCCACGCCCTGCAACGGCCAGGCGGCCGTGGGGTTGCCTTGCGGTTCGTGCAGGGAGAGATGCAGCAGCGTCGTTTCGGTCAGCAGGGCCAGATCGTGCTCGGAGGCTGACGCAACCGCGCGAACGGGGGGCAGATCGAAGGTCGCGTGCCAGGCCCCGGGCCAGGTACAGTCCGGCATCTGCAGGGGATGCGTCGCGTGGGCGGGCATGGCGGGTGCACGCGGGGAGCCGGTGGCCTCGACGACAGCCCCGGCGTCCTGGGTCAGCGGCGAGGAGGCGAGCACGCCCGGATCGGTGCGCACCGGAACGCACGCAACGGCGCAGAAGCACAGGCAAGCTGAGGCGTTGGATCGCATGGTGGCTCCCGGAAACTTGATTCCAGGCAGGGTACCGAAGCGACGGGGGCAGCCGCGAGCGGGGACGGGGCAGTTTTCGAGGGGCGAGAAGCGGATAGCTTCGATTCCTCGAAAACGGGCGGGTCA
>CAYHHL010000312.1:0-5176 GCA_964356325.1 uncultured Enterobacteriaceae bacterium
ACGCCGCGCCGGGCAAGCCTTCGATGGCACAATCTGTCGTAGCAGTGCAGGGTTCGCACAAGTGGACTGCCCTTTCGATGCAGAACATGCCCTGGCCCGTGCCGACCGGCAAGCTGCCGCAACCGCGGCCGGGTCCGCAGCCCAGGGGTGGGCAAGGCATGGCGCACGCGAGTGTTCCGTCCAGGGCGGCGAGACAGTGGCCGCTCGCGCAGTCGGTGGCAGTGGCGCACACGCAGCCGGGGCCGCCCGGGCACGCAGCGCTGACATCGTCGCTGGTGGTGGCGGTTGCGTCCTTGGCCAGGCCGTCGACGCTTGCGTCCTTGGCCGGCGTAGTGCCGCCGGTGCTGCAGGCCGCGATGGCCCCCGCGAGCATCAAGAGACCGAGCATCCAGCTGAGACGAGAGAATCTGTGCTTTCCGGGTCTTGAGGCGTGCGGTCGGCATCCGTCCTGGTGTTGCGTATGTCCTGCCTGCCCCATCCGCAACCCCGGTTCGCGCATCACCGCGCCACCCAGCCATGCTAGGTCCGCGGCGTGCGCTTGTCCAACCGCAGTGCGCACTCCCACGGTCCTGGCCGGTTCGACCGCGGCCGAACCTTGCCGCTCGCGTCATCGCGCTTGCCACTCCGCTGGTTGCAAGGCAGAGTTCAAGCTGGATTCGCGCGTGAGGTTGAATGCCCGTCTACTTGGCCCCACACCCGTTGCGCCCCAAAGGCTTGTTGACTCGGGTACTTCCATTCGGCCTGCCCGCCACCGCCGGCGTCATCATCGCCGTAGCCACGACGACGGCCTGGCCACACCCGTGGATGGCCGTAGCGGCCTGCGCCTTGACCGCCTTGCTGGCCCTGGCGGTCTTGTTCGCGCCCTGGCTGCGGGTGCCGCGCGCCCTGGCTGCTCTGCCTCCGCTTTGCTACATCCTGATTGTCGTGCTGCTTCGCGAAGGCGCGGGCATTTCGCCGCCCGGGCTGGCGCCGCTCTTGGTCCTGCCGCTGCTGTGGCTGGCCCTGTACGGTACCCGCACAGAGTTGCTCGTCGGCTTTGGCCTGATGGCGGCCTCCTCCATCGGCGCGTCCGTCAGGCTGGCTCCGACCCCGGAACAGTTGCGTTTCCAGCTGTTGGGGCTGGTGACGGCGCCGATCGTGTGCCTGACCGTGCAGCAGCTCGTGCTGCGGGTGCGCACCCAGGCCTGGATGCTGAAGGAACTGGCGCGGACCGACGTGCTGACCGGTCTGGCGAACCGCCGCGCGTGGGATGAACGCCTGGCGGTGGAACTGGAGCGCGCCCGCCGGGACAAGCGTGCGGTTTCAGTGGCCATCTTGGACCTGGACCATTTCAAACGGCTCAACGACGAGCGCGGCCACCATGCCGGCGATCTGGTCCTGATCGAATCCTCGCGCGCGTGGAAGGGCCTGCTGCGGAAGGCAGACCTGATCGCGCGCCATGGTGGTGAGGAATTTGCCGTACTTCTACCTACTTGCGATGGCGCGAACGCGAGTCTGGTCATCGAAAGGTTGCGCAAGGCCACGCCGGTCGGCCAGACCTGTTCAGCGGGCGTGGCTACTTGGGATGGGCGGGAATCCGCGGAGGCGTTGATGGGCCGCGCCGACGCCGCGATGTATCAGGCCAAGCGCGGTGGGCGCGACCGCACGATCTCGAGCGTCACACCGCTACATGCTGACGAGCCGGAACCAGGACTGCTGACGCCGCCGGTGCTGTCCGCCCTCTGATGGCTATCAGGCCACGACGGCCACCGCCTCGACCTCGGCCGGGACTGCCTTGGCGCGCCGGGCCAGCCGCCCCAGGCCGTCATACGCCGCGTATTTGAACAGTTCGCTTAGCGTCGGGTAGTTGTAGACGGCGTCGATGAACACGTCGATCGTCCCGCCCATCTGCATCACCGTCATGCCGGTGTGCACCAACTCGCTCGCCCGTTCGCCGACGATATGCACGCCCAGCAACAGCCTGGATTCAGGGTGGAACACGATCTTCAGCAGCCCCTCGGTCGCGCCCACCAGCATGGCGCGGGCATTGCCGAGGTACTCCGCCAGGCCGATCTCGTACGGCGTGCCAGCCGCCTGCAACTCCTGCTCGGTGGCGCCGACCATCCCGCATTCAGGAATGGTGTAGATTCCATAGGGTAGATGGCGACCCAGGCCCAGCTTGTAGGTGAAGCCGAACGCCTGGCACACCGCGACCCGGCCCTGGTCCATGCCGGTCGAGGCCAGCGCCGGAAAGCCAATGATATCACCGACCGCGTACACGTTCGGCACCGACGTCCGGTAGTGCGCGTCGACCGGCAGCAGCCCGCGCTTGTCCGGTTGCAGGCCAATCCGTTCCAGGCCAAGGCCTTGCGTGTTGCCGGTGCGCCCCGCCGCGTACAACAACCGTTCGGCCACGAGGTGCGACCCGTCCGCCAGGTCCATGCGCACGCCGGTGTCGTTTTCCATCGAGATCTTCGTATACTTGGCGTTGGTGCGGATCTCCACGCCGCGCGCCGTGAACGCGTGCAGCAACCGTTGCGTGATGGCGTCGTCCACGAAGGGCAGGATCTTGTCGCGCGGTTCCAGCAACGTGACCTGCACACCCAACGCCGCGAAGATCGAGGCGTATTCGCAGCCGATGACCCCCGCGCCGTACACCATCAGCGAGCGCGGGATGGACGCCATGTCCACGACCTCGTCGCTGTCCCAGATCAGTTCCTGGTCGAACGCGATGTCAGCCGGGCGGTGCGGGCTCGTCCCCGTCGCGATCATGATGATCTCCGCGTGCAGATCCAAGACCTTGCCGTCTTCCGCGGTGACTCGGACGGTATGCGCGTCCTGCAGCTCGGCCTGGCCGTGCAGCAAGTCGATGCCGTGCCGCTGCAGGTTGTGCAGAATTCTAGTCACTTCCGCCGCGCACACGGCTTCCTTGCGGGCCAGCAGTTCGTCCACGCGCACGTCCTCAGCCAACGAGAAACGCACGCCGCGCAGCCCGAGCCGCGCCAGGTTCGCCATCGCCAGTGCCGATTCCCGCAAGCCCTTGGAAGGCAGCGTGCCGGTGTGGACGCAAGCACCGCCGACCGTGGCGCGGTCGATGATGGCCACCCGCTTGCCGAACCACGCCGCTTGCGCCGCAGCCTTTTCGCCCGCCGGCCCGCAGCCGATGATCACGAGGTCGTAAGCCGTCATGTTTCCCCCTGTTGTCAGCCAGCGAAGGTCCACCAATTCCGGAGGATTGGCAAGCCTTTGTGCAGGCTCCCGCCCACCAAACGAGGCCTTGACAGGTGGCGGCATCGCGGCCCAGGCTTGGCTACCTGCAATGCTCGGAGATCCGGACGCAGGTGCCGATGGGCGACTGTGCGGGACGCCCTGGGATGTCACGTGTACGCTGGCCATGAACAGCTTCTCGAACCGTCTCGCCGGCTTTGGAGCCAGGGCCAAGCCGCGTACGGCCGTCTCGCCCACACGCCGTGGGGCCGGGTAGCCATCTCGGTCGCGGTCGTTGCCGTGCTGGCGCAAAGCTACATGTACCTGAACTTCCACCTGCCGCCGCGGTTCGACTTCGTGACGCAGTGGGACCGCGCGATTCCGTTCATGCCCTGGACGCTGCTGATCTACGTGAGCTACTACCCGCTGTTCCTGATCGGCGCGCTGGTCGTGCAAGGCGAGGAGTTCACCCGGCTCCTGCGCGCCGTGCTGTACGCCAACGCCGTGGCCTACGTGGGTTTTTTCTTGCTGACCGCGCACGTGCCGCGCCCGCCGCTGGCCGAAGTGCATGACGCCGGCCTGCTGTGGCTGTACCACGGCTTCTACCAGATGGACGCGCCTGGCAATTCACTGCCGAGCCTGCACGTCGCCCTGTCCCTGCTGGTAGCGTCGCGTTTGCGCAAGTTTCCGGGTGGTTGGCTTTGGCCAGCCTGGGGCGCCGCCATCACGGTGTCGACTTTGACCACGCACCAGCACGTCATTGCCGACGTGGTGGCAGGCGCGGCCGTGGCGGCCTGGGTCCACACCCGGGTCTATGCGGCGGCACCGGCACTCGAGGTCGAAGCGCGCTGACCGCAGGCCAGCGTTGACCTACTGGGCGCCGTCCTTCGCGTACAGATTGCCGCTGTCCTGCAAGTGCCAAATCTTGCACTGCTCCAGCGCAACGAGAGCCTTGGGGAACGGGTTCTTGGTGGTGTTGGCCATCAGCGTCCAGGCCAGTTGCACCTGCGGGCCCGCGACCTTCCACGTGCCCTTGCTCAGCACGATTCCGCTCCAGAAGCACTTGGCGCCCGGTGGGCACGGCGAGATGGCGTCCTCGCGCTGGAAAGTGCCGTCGACGTTGAAGGTATACCAGTCCTCGCTGCCGGTGCCCGACAGTTCGTGCCAGACCCCGAGCAGGGCGCTCTTGGCTACCGGCTTGGGCGCAAATGCCTTGTCGGTGCAGCACGCGCCGGTCGAAGCCACGCTGGCGCCAGCGGAAGCCGCGCCGCAACTGTTGCCGTAGGTCTTGCCGTCGCAACCGCAAACGGGCTTGAAGTTCATCGGGCAGAAATGCGGCGTGGCCGTGCAAGTGCCTGGATGGTCGGCGGCACCGCACTGGGCGCTGACCGGAAAGTTGCAGAACAGGCCGCCGTCGCAGAACTTGGTGCCCTTGACGCCGCACAGGTCGCCGGGTTGCGCAAAGCCGCTGCAAAGCCCCTTGCCGGCGCTGCAACTCAGGGTCACGGTGACGTTCTGGTCCGCGACGGCCACGCCGGCCTTGGGTACGCCAGAGCTGACGGTCACACGGATGCGCCAGGTCGAATCCGCCAGCGAATACGTGGTCAACGAGACGATGCCCTTGCCGGTCGCGGTCTTGGACGTCTTCCAGGCCTTGCCGGTCCAGCGCGCTAGGTTGGCGGTCAGGCTGACGGTCTTGCCGGCCTGGGCGCTGACCACGAACGCCTTGCCCTTGCTGGAATGGAACTGGAACTCCGCCGCAGGCTGGTACTTGCCGACCGTGCTGCTGCTCGGCGCGTCGAAGTACAGCCACGGCAGGGTCGACGCGGCGCCGCTGATCGTCGCGAAACCGTCGACCGGACTCGGTTCGTCGATGGAAGCGCAGGCAGCGACAAGGGAAAGTGCGACGAAACACGCGGGCGCCGGGTTGACGCCGCCAGCGAGCCACTTCAACCACTTGACGAAACCGGTCATGATTCTCCTGGCTTGC
>CAYHHL010000313.1:0-5153 GCA_964356325.1 uncultured Enterobacteriaceae bacterium
GCCGAAGCGCCGTCGGTATTCGCCAGGCGTGCAGCACACCAGGCCAACAGGCCCTATTCGCCACTCGCCCAAAATGCCAGGATTCGCGCCCGCCAGGAGGCCCCATGCAGATGCCCGTCCCCGGTCCCGAACACCGCCGCCTGATTGACGCCCTCGCTGGCGATTGGACTTCAGAGGAAACGCTCTTTGCTTCGGCCTGGATGCCGATCCAGGAGCAGCGTCAGGGCCGAACCCGCAACCGAGCCGCACTCGGTGGCTTGTTTCTCATCAACGATTACGAGCAGCTGCGCGATGGTCGCGTCGACTTCTACGGCCACGGCGTGTACGGCTGGGACCCCGACCGCCAGCGCTACACCATGGACTGGTTCGATTCCATGAGTTTCACCGGCGGCGAGACTGTGCTGGGCGATTGGCACGGCGAACGGTCTAGCCCCACGCTGCGGTTCGAGAATCCCGGCAAGTCCCGCTACGAGTACCAGTTGCTCGACGCGAATTCGTACGCCTTCCGGATCTTCATCGGGCTCGGTGGCGAGTACAAACCGATGATGGAAGCCATCTTCCGCCGCGTTGCGACATGACGCAGCGGCCGACGGTAGTCCTGCTGCACGGTCTGGCGCGCACCGGGCGCTCGATGGCTGGGCTGCGGCGCGCCCTGGAGTCACAGGGTTGGCCGACCTGGGCGTGCACGTATCCGTCGCGTCGCTTGGGTATTGCCGAATTGGCGCAGGACGTTGCGGATCGCGTCAAAGCCGAGGTGCCGGGGCCGGTGGTCGCCGTGACCCATTCGCTCGGAGGCATTCTGGTGCGGCACATGGGCGAAAATCTGCCGCTGCAGCGCGTGGTCATGCTCGCACCGCCCAACGACGGCAGCCACGTGGCGCAAGCCTTTGCAAGCTATGCGTTGTTTCGCTGGTTCTACGGTCCCGCCGGCCAGCAGGTGGTGCGCGCCGACGCCTGGCCGGTGCCGCCGTGTCCGTTCGGGGTGATCGCCGGCACGAGGGCGATTTCGCCGTGGAATCCGATATCCTGGGCCACGCGCGGCCTGGGGCTGCTGCCCGCGGGCGAACCGAGCGACGGTACCGTGACCGTGGCCGAGACGCGTCACGTGCAGATGGCGGACTTCGCGACCGTGGCGGCGAGTCATACCTGGATCATGGACGATCCGCAGGCGAGGGCGCTCATCGTCCAGTTCCTGGAGCAGGGGCGGTTCGCCCATCCGACGTGAAGGAAGTGCCTGAATGCCTTGTTCGAATTTCACCCGCGGCTGGCTGGCCCTCGCGCTGGCCGTGTGCGCCGCCTGCAGCAATCCGAGCACGAAGGCCGCCGACGACAGCCTGGTGAGCGGCGGCAAGACTTTGGATTCGCAGAGCAACGTCCCGTCTGGACCATGTGTCCCCTGCGTCGTCGACAGCGACTGTGGTGGCGCCCGCTGCGTCCAGCACGACGGCGACTGGGTGTGCGCTGCGGAGTGTGGTTCCGAAGGCGCCGTCGGGACTTGTGCGACGAGTACGACCTGTGCCAGCGCCACCACGGCCGAAGGCGGCAGTGTCCAGGTCTGCGTGCCACCGGCGGGCACGTGCACCGCTACGACAGTCGACGCCGACGCGACTTCGGACATCGACTACTGCCCTTGGGATCCGCCCACGACTCCGGGCTGTTGCGTCTGCACCGGTTCCAACTGCCAGTCCAACGGCTGCTTCGGCGGCTGGTACTGCCAACGCGAGACCTGCAAGTGCCATAGCCCGAGCCAGGCCCCGGCTTGCGTGACCGGGGCCGACACCGACGCGGTAGGCAGTACCCTACCGATACGCTTGGACTTTACGCTGGACAAGCTCGATTTCGCCATTGTCGGGGACACGCGACCGCCGGTCAAGGACGGCACGAAATACTACCCCACGCCGATCGTCGCCAAGATCTGGCAGGAGGTCGCCAAGGAAGTGCCCACGGTACCTTTTGCCGTGACCACGGGCGATTACGTGTTCGCCAGCGCGTATGGCAGTCAGGGCGCGCTCCAACTCGACCTTTACCTGACCGCGCAAGCCCACTTCGCCCGACCGGTGTGGCACGCGCTGGGCAACCACGAGTGTACCGGCGCGACGGCTTCGAACTGCGGCCCGGGCGGCAAGGACGGCATCACCGAGCTGTACCAGAGCTACCTCGACAAGATGGTCACGCCCATGGGCATCGGCCAGCCGTATTACTCGATCTGGTACACGGGCGCGCAGGTCCAGGGTGGGACCGAAAGCCCTTGGACCGCCAAGTTCGTGTTCATCGCCGCGAATGCTTGGGACTATCCGCAAGCCGCGTGGTTGGCCAAGGAAATGGCGAAACCCTCGACCTACACCTTCGTCATGCGCCACGAGAGCTCGATGGCGACGCAAGCGCCCGGGGTGAAACCGAGCCAGAACATCATCGTTCAGTATCCGTACACGCTGTTGATCGTGGGACATGCGCATACGTTCCAGTACTTCGAAGGCAAGCGCGAGGTCATCGTCGGCAACGGCGGCGCGCCCCTGACCGCCAACATCAACTACGGCTACGTCATCGCCCGGCAACGTCCCGATGGGGCCATGCAGTTCACCGCCTTCGATTACATGTCGCACGCGGTGTTCCAATCGTTTGCGCTGAAGCCCGATGGCAGCAAGGCGTCGATCCCGTGAAGCGCTGGCTCTTCCTGTGCATCGTATGTAGTGGATGTTCGAAGGGTTGTGAGCGGCCCGACGTTCCAGCGTCCGCGCCTGTCGAACGGACCGTCGCCATCGATGCGGTTGCAGCGTTGCCCGACGATCCGACCTTGACCTGGCTGCGCGTGCCGCATGTGGCGCAAACGCCGGACCTCCAGCGCCGTGACGACGAAAAAGCCTGGCAGGACGCGGCGTGGACCAAGCCGTTTCGCGAATCGGCCAGCATGGCGCCGGCGCGGCCCTATTCCGGGGCGCGGATCCTGTGGAGCGACGAGGGCTTGCTGTTGTCCCTGTACGCGGCGGACGAGGACGTGCGGACCTTGCCCAGCCAGCCGACGGCGACCGACGCGGACGGCTTCGACTTGCAGATCGCTACGGAAACCCAGAAGTTCACGCTGCGGCTGGGACCGAAAGGCGTTCTGGCGGCGACGCGGGACGGCCAACCGTGGCAGGTCAACCCGACGCTGGCTATCGACGTCGACGGCAGCGTGGACGACCTGAGCGGCGAGGACGACGAGGAATGGGCGGTGTTCCTGGCGATTCCGTGGCCTGATCTGGGCGTCAAGCCGGCGATCGGTCAGAAGTTTCACGTCACGTTCGGGCGCTGCGACACACCGAAAGTGGGCGGCCAGCGGTGCGGGCAGTGGGGCGAGGGGCTGACGGGGATCCTGGAGTTGGCTGGCGATTGACCCTCACTCCGCCGCAACTTACCATTGGCGCATCGCCGCGGTCGGCCAAGGAGCGCGATGAAAGCCGTGACGTTGTCGCAGAAGGCGCAAATCGTGCTGCCCAAGGACATCCGCGAGGCTGTCGGGTTCCATCCCGGCGATCGACTGATGCTGATTCCCGAAGGCAACATCATCCATATCGTGCCATTGCGCGACATCGACCACTATCGCGGCATGCTGGCGGGCAGCAACCCTGAGGGCTACCGCGACCGGCAGGATCGCGAACTGCCATGATAGTGGTCGATTCCTGTGGCTGGATCGCGTGGCTGGCCGTCGAGTTGTCGCGCCAGCATCGGCTTGCCACCGCGGACGCGCTCGTCTACGCGCGTGCCCAAGCGCTGCAGGTTGAACTGGCGACGAGCGATGCGGCGTTCGTCGGCCTGCCGGGCATTCGGTTCGTGGCCGCGAATGCATGAGACACTGACGAGACGAAGGCTCTAGAGCTGCAGCCAGATGCGCCTGTCGGTCTTGCTCGGAATCAGTGACGACTCGAACCCGGAGCCGGAGCCGGAGCCGGAGCCGGGGCCGTAGCCGGAATCGCTAGCAGGAACAGTAACCTACGCCCGAACCCGAACCCGAACCCGAGCCCGACCCCGAGCCCGACCCCGATCCCGAGCCCGACCCGAACTCGGACCCACGCCCGGCACGTTGGCAAGCGCGGCAGGTGCTCGCGGCTTGACCACCGTGACAGTCCAATCTGCTTGACGCCAGCGAATCCGAGTAAGTATAGTTGCAAGTATACGCGAGGTGCCGCATGTCCCAGGTCACCATCTACCTCGACCCCGAGACCGACCGCCGCCTCCGCGCCGCCGCCGCAGCCGCGGGCCTGTCCGTCAGCCGGTGGATCGCCGGCTTGATCGAGCGGCATGCCACCACTGTGTGGCCCACTGACATCGCCGCGCTCGCCGGAGCCTGGGCCGATATGCCGGATGCCGACGCGCTGCGCCACGGCCTGGGTTCTGACCTCCCGCGCGAGTTGCCGTGAGCTATGCCCTGGACACCAATACAATCGTCTACTTCCTGCGCGGTCAGGGCCACGTCGCCGAACGCTGGCTGGCCTTGCCGCCCGCGCAACTGTGCTTGCCAACCGTTGTGGCGCATGAACTCCTGGTTGGCGTGGCGAAGGCGGGCGTGGGCATCGAGCGGCGCGGTCAGGTCGAAAGGCTGTTGGCCGCACTGACGCCGTTGCCGTTTGGTCTGGACGAGGCGCGAGCGGCGGTGCAGATTCGATTGCAATTGGAAGCGAACGGGACGCTGATCGGGCCGTTCGACCTGCTGATTGCGGCGACGGCGTTGGCGCGAGGCGCTGTGCTGGTGACACGAAACACACGCGAATTCAGCCGAGTGCAGGGGTTGAGGCTGGAGGACTGGTACGCGGGGTGAATGCTACGCATTCCTGCCTTACCGGCTGGCTACAGCAGGACGCGAGGCAGGCACCAGGACCCAGCAGGCGGCCATGAAACATGGAACCGCGACCGTGAGGGAGCGGGTGACGGCGGGTGACGGCGGGTGACGGCGGGTGACGGCGGGTGACGCCGCGCCAAGAGACGCCGACCACGGCACAGATCGGTAGGAGCCCGAGCCCGAGCCCGAGTCCGAGCCCGCACCCGAACCCGGAACCGGAGCCGTGGCCGGAGCCGGGACCGGAAGCCGAACCCGAAGCCCGAGTCCGAGCCCGCACCCGAACCCGGAACCGGAGCCGTGGCCGGAGCCGGGACCGGAAGCCGAACCCGAAGCCCGA
>CAYHHL010000314.1:0-4995 GCA_964356325.1 uncultured Enterobacteriaceae bacterium
GGCGTGCAGTTATCGCGGCAGGCGGGGCGCGGGACCGCGGTTGGACGGGGGTTGAGACGGTCACTCGGCGCGGTCACTCGGCGCACCGCCGGCTCGCCGCCAAGGCGCGCTGGTCCCGCCACGCCAGCAACAGCGCAAGGGCAATCGACAGCAGCGCCACGACACCGCCCAGGATCAAAAAGCCGTGCGAATGTTTTTGGGCCACGCACACGGCGCAAGCAGCCAGGGGCAGATTCGGCATGGGTCACCTTCCTTCTTGCCGCTGTCGCGGACGTGCCGCGCAGTCTAGCCGGGCGGCGCGCTGCCGGCAAGGGATTCTGGAAGGGTCGAGCCTGTTTACCGCATCATCTAGCGGACATCGGAGTCGTCCAGCCTTGGCTGCATCGGCCTTTCCAGCTTGAGCCGGTCCAGCGTCTTCATCTGCGGCTGCACCTGTGGCGTCCGCTTCAAAGCCGGACCCGCGGGCCGTTGCACTTGCGCGCGGCGGGCCCGGGCGAACACCTGGTCGACCTCGCGCTTGAACTTCGCTTCGTCCACCTGCGCGCCGTTCAGCATCGTGCTCCAGTGCCGCACCAGCGCCGACATCGCCACGGCCTCGCGCAACTCGCGCTCACTCAAGCCATCGATCTTCATACCGAACTGCTGGTCCATGTACAGGCAGTAGCGACACGGCACCTGCGCCGAGACCGCGATCGAGATGGCGTCCTTCAGCTTGGCCGGCAGCGCGGTTTCGGAAAAACTGATGGCCTTGACTTCCTTCCAGGCGCCCACGATGGCTTCCGGCGGCAGCATCTTGGCGAAAGCAGGCACGAAGCCGAACATGGCCTCCATGTCTGCGTACACATCGTTGGCCGTCGCGATTCGGGTCTGCGCCGGCGCCATGGCCGGGTTTGGCGCCATCATCGACTTGACGTGCGTCACCATGCGGTCGACCTCGGAGCGGAAATTTGCCTCGTCCACCTGCAAGCCGTTGAGCAGTGTGCTCCAGTGCCGTTCCAACGCAGCGATGGCCAGCGCCTCCTTGATGTCCCGATCGGTCGCGCCGTTGGCCCGCGCCGCCTCGGTGTGGAAGTAGACGCAGTACTTGCACGGGATTTGCGCCGAAACACCCAGTCCAATCAGTTCCTTGGCCATCGGTGACAGCGCCGTGTTCGGATTCAGCTGCAGGTCCTTCATCTCCTGCCAGGCGCCAGCGATCGCTTCGTCGGGCATCGCGCGCATGAACGTCGGTACCTGGCCCAACGTGGCCTGGATGTCCTTCCAGGCGGCCTGCGCCTCGGTCAAGACTTCGGGCTTCATCATCGCGGCCGGTGAGGTACGCGCGGGCGCCGCCAGCACGGGCAACGCCAGCAGCAGTCCTGCCGCCATCAGCATTTTCGTTCGCATGGTTGACCTCCGAATCGTCGTCGCTTGGTGCGCCGACAGTCTCCCGACGCTGCACGGATCGATTCCGCGCGGTCTCTTGCAGACTGACACGCGCTGAGGACGCGGGGCAAAACAGCGACGGGCGCCGGCAACGCTGTGTATCTGCTGGCAAGATCGAAGCAAACGCCACTGCCGCCCTGCGCGACATGCTGGCCCCGCAGCGGAGTTTCAGGCGTCGTTCACGGGCCTTGCGGCGATGACTGGGCGGTCAGGTGCAGGACATGCGGCGACGCTGGGTGCGGTCACCCGGGCGCAACGAAAATTCAGTCTAGCGGCAAGTCGCTAGGAATACCGGCTGGTTGCGTGCTGTCCGGCACTCGTCCTTGTCACAGTCCAGCGCCACGCCGTTCAGCGCCTCCAGCAGCGTCGAGTACGGTACGCCTTCGGGAACCGCCACCACCAAGGTCGAACTCTGGCTGTCGGTCCAAGTGTCGAGCTGTTCCGCGGTGTTGGGCCCCGAGGCCATGATTTGCTCGCCCTGCAGCGTGTCGGCGCCGCCGAGCCGGCCCGCGTGAACGTCCTTGCCATCGTGGAACACCACCGCCTGGAACCCCTTGGCCTCGTACAGATCCTTGCCCACCACCGCCCACGCCGTGCACTGATTCAGCTTGGCGCCCGACTTGACCTTGAACGGCACTACCTTGTCCTTGGCCAGCAGCGTGATCTGGAACCCCGCGCGCCGGTTGGTCCCGTCCGCACGCCGCCGTCCGACCAGCCACATCGTCGCCCACTCTTTGCCGTGCTCGCCTGCGATCGTCGAGCGCAGCAGCGGCTCCAGGTAGCGCAACGGCACCTTCGGCTCAGGCAACACCATGATGTTGGACTGGTTGTACTGCGACGCGGTAGTCGAGCGCACGTCCTCTGCCAGCTTGCCCACGGCTTCCACGAGCGTCGGATCCGGCGCGTAGTCGGCCACCCACAAGGGCGCCGGCTTCTCGGCCGTCTTCTCGGCAGTCTTCTCGGCCGGCTTCTCGCCGGGCTTCACTTCTGGCTTGGCGGCGCTGCGCATCACGTTGTCCATGAACAGCACGCCCTTCTCGTTGACCTCCAGCACCGCGTTGCCGCGCACCGGAGCCGCCAGCGTCGAACGGATCTCCGGAAACTTCGGAAACTCCTCCCACTTCGGCACCTGACCGATGCGCGCCTGGTACTGCGCAGCCACTCGATCCAGGAAGGCGTTGTATGGGCTCTGCGGAAACTTCGCCTTGAAGTCCGCGATTTGCTTCAGGTAGCCCTCGTAGTACGGCTTCATCACCTGGAACGGCCGTTCCTCCATCGGAATGTCCTTGCAGTAGCCGTCCAGCTTGGTCGCGCAGATGACGTTGACCTCGTCCTCGTAGATGGAAGTCTTCGGATTGAAGCCGAACACGAACTTCCAGTAGGTGAAGAAGCGCACGACGCGGTCATCGTGGGGATCGCCGGCAAACAAGTTCCAGGTGCGGGCCAACTCCGCGGCGTGGAAGAACAACTCGTCGAACTCCGCGTCCTGCTCCCACGGCGTGCCCTTGGACACCCGGCGCGCTCCGGCCAGCCCGGCATGGTACTCGTTGGGCTCGATCTTCTGCTCGATGTAGTATTGCTTCTGCGATTGCAGCCACTTCGACAGCACCTCGACCTTCTCCGCCGTGTCGCCTCGGGACTTCAGCCCGGCCTTCTCGATGTCAGCCACCGGCGGCGTCGTCGAGATCTTCTTGATCCACGCCAGCCAGGGGTGCTCGTCGCCATCCGCGTGCGGCGTGTCCTCGACGGGCAGCGCGGCGACCATGCGTTGGCGGCGGTTCTGCAACGCGTCATCGATCGCCGAGAGCACCGCCTCGTTGGCCGCGCCCTTGTCGGCCTTCTTTGGCGCGCAGGCGGGCAAGAGCAACGCCCCAGTCAGCAGCAGTGGCAGACAGAGAGAGACGGCGGGCAGGTGGAACTTCATGGGACGCACCGGATTCGGCAGGGGCCGCTCGAGCGGCTGTGGGCGGGACCGCGCGGACGGCGCAGCACCTGAGGTTTTAGCATAAAAACAAATTGGCACCGAGTGCCCTGCTAATTAGTACCCAAGCCGAGCCAGGGCCGCCGCATTCTTCACCGCGACCGCGCAGGTCGGACAGCGTTGCGCCGCCGCCTGGAAAGCCGTCGTCGCCGCGGCCGGGTCGCCCATCCGCAAGTGCGCGATGCCCAGGTGATGCCACGCCGTCCAACCCGCGCCGCGTGCGGTCAAACCCGCGAGCAGGTCGCGCGCCGTCGCCGCTCGTCCCGCCTGTAGGAGGGCCACCGCCCAAAGTTCGGTCGCCTCGGCATCGGCTGGGTTGCGTCGAGCCGCATCGCCGGCCAATGCCGCGGCTTTTGCCGCATCGCCCTGGGCCAGTGCCGCACGCGCGCGCAACGTCAGCACGAGTGGGGTGACCGCGTCGCCGGCGAGATCGGCCAGCGCCGCCTCGGCCTCGCGCCACCGCCCTGCTTCGACAGCGGCCAAGGCGAGGATCGTTGCACGAGAAGGACTCTCTGGCGCCAGATACGCCCACGATTCGGAGACTTGGGCATGGCCTGCATTCCACGCTACCGTCGCCAAGCGCAACGCCGTCGCTTCGGTCGGGGTCCGCGCCTGGGCCAAAGGCCACGCATCTGCCCAGCGACCTTGCGCGGCCGCCACCGCCACGCGCGCTTCGGCCAGCACGGGCGCCGCGTCCGCCGGATCCTCCGGGCGCAAAGCCCTTGCCGCATCCAGACGTTGTCGGGCGTGCGCCGCATCACCCTTGGTCAACGCCCACATCGCCGCGAACGCCGCCACGCGCGGATCGCCCGGTTCGCTTTTGGTCAGCTTTTCCAGCAACAGGCGAGCTTCGTCCTGGCCCTCGGGCGCCTGCGCCAGCAAGCGGATGCGGTTGAGCCGAGCCCCGAACAGGTGGCCGTCGCGCTCGATCGCCTCGAGATACAAACGGTTGGCCTTGCCGGTATCGCCGCGCGCCTCCGCCTGCCAGCCCTGCCGGTAGGTCTGCACCGCTCGCGAGGTCGTACAGCCAAACAGCGCAAGAGTGACCAGGAGATAGGCGCGCGCGAGTGGATGGCGGGGCATCTACGGCTTGGTCGCCAGGACGCGCAACCGCGTGGTCTCCAATTCGACCGCGTGCTTCTTGCCCAGCCAGGTGTGGGTCGAGACGGCCTCGCGCGACTGACTGAGCGTGAGATTGGCCTGTTCGAGGGCGGCGCGCGTGTCCGCTTCGTTGATTTCCTGCCAGGTTTCGCACAACTCGGTCGTGACGGTGACCTTCTGGCCCTCGATGACGTGCACGTAGCCGCCATCGACCACCAGCGCGATCGGCTCGTGCTGGCCGACGTCCACGAAGCAGGCGCCCGTGCGCAACGCCGCGAGAATCGGCTGGTGTCCCGGCAGGATGCCCATGTCGCCGAGCACGCCCGGCACGATGACGCCCTTGGCCTCACCCGAGTACTTGATGCCGACGGGCGTGACGATTTCGACCTGCATGGTGTCTCGACCTGGGTTCAGCGCCATGGTGGGCTCTCGGAAATCAGTCTGAATCGCGGGCTATTGCATGCCCCGAGCGCGCTCGATCGCGTCCT
>CAYHHL010000315.1:0-4987 GCA_964356325.1 uncultured Enterobacteriaceae bacterium
CGTGTACGGCAGCACTTGCGCCAACGATGACCTGGGCTTGCGCTGCGTGTTCGGCATGTGCCCGGCCAAGGGCGAAAAGACCATCTGCCTGGGCGAACCGGAGCATTCCAAGATCGGCACGTGCAAGGACGGCGCGGTCTCGTTCGGCGAGTGCGGCGCGTACGGCGCGTGGTGCTCGACGGCGTTCAACCCGCCGAAATGCGTGAGCAAGTTCTGCGCGGCGGGCTTCGACCAGAAGCCGGTGGACAAGGACTTCTGTTACAACGGCAAGCGGTTGCACTGCAGCGCCAACGGAGCGCTGGCCGAGACGCCGTGCCCCGCCGGCCAGAAGTGCGCGACCTCGGCGGGCGGCAGCGCGGTCTGTACCGGCCAGTGCAAGCCGCATTGCGAGGGCACGTCCATCGTCGGCGCCGACTGTGGCAAGGGCGATTGCGCTGCCTATGCGGCCAAGTGCGTGGACGATGACATCGGCGTGCGCTGCGCGTCGGTGTTCTGCCCGGCCAAGGGCGCGGCGACGACGTGCCTGGACTTCATCAAACCTGGGACGTTGGGTACGTGCTCGGACGGCAGCCTGCAGACCGGCGAGTGCGGCGCGTATGGCGCGTTGTGCAGCGCGGCGGGCGGACAGGCGGCCCATTGCGCCTCGGTCTTGTGCGTCGGATCGGCGAGCGAAGTTCCTGTCGCCAAGGACATCTGCAAGCAGGATCAGCGCTTCCACTGCGACGGCACGGGCGGCATCGCGGCCAGTCCTTGCGCGGCGGGCGAGACCTGCAAGCCGGGACCGACCGGCGCCATCTGCCAGGGCCCGACCTGTGCGCCGCATTGCGAAGGCAGCAAGATCATAGGCTCTGACTGCAAGGCCAGCGACTGCGCGACCGACAGCCTGGCGTGCATCCAGGACGACCTGGGCGTGCGCTGCGTGGACCCGGCGTGTCCCGCCAAGGGCCTCGCGGCGGTGTGCGCGGACGGCACGCACGTCAACTCGTGCCAGGACGGCCTGGCCAAGGTATTGGATTGCGGGACGATGCAAGGCGTTTGCGCCAAGACGGTGGCGGGCGCGGGCTGCGTGGCGCCAGCGTGCCTGATTTCGGGCGCGGAGTTGCCGGTCGAGCATGACGTCTGCTTGCCGAACGGGCACTTCCACTGCACCGCGACGGGGCAGTTGTTGCCGGCGCCCTGCCCCAACGAGGAGAAGTGCAACGCTTGCGGGAGTTGCGGGCCGGCGCCTGGCGAGGTTTGCGATGGGTTGGACGAGGACTGCAACGGCCTGACCGATGACGTGGCGGCGGGGTGTGATGGACCGCCTGAGGATGCGGATGCTTACGTGGGCGGGCCGGATGTCGGGGTGGGGGATGCCGGGGCCGGGGAGGATGCCGGGACCGGGACCGGGACCGATGCCGGGACCGGGACCGGGACCGATGCCGGGACCGGGACCGATGCCGGGACCGATGCCGGGACCGATGCCGGGGCCGAGGCCGGGGCCGACGACCCGAACCCGGACCCGGACCCGAACCCGGACCCGAACCCGACCCCGGACGCGACCCCGGGTGCCAGCGACGCCGCCGCGAAGGACAGCGCGGCGCCGGGCTTGTTGAAGGATGCTGGCGACGGCGGCGCTGTCGCCGTGGCTTCCCTGCCGGTTGCGCCGCGGTCGAGTGGATGCGCGGCTGCTCCGACGGCTCGGACGTCGTCGCCGTGGGCTTGGCTGGCGCTGGTCGCGGGCGTGCTGTGGTGGCGTCGTCGCTCTGTTTCGGGCTTGGCGGCGTGACCAGAGACACCTGCCGGCCCATGCCAGAGTCATTTGTTTTGCCCAAGCGCGGCCACCCCAGGACACGCTCGCCGCAATCCACCTTGACCGACGAGCAGATCCCTTGATAAGCTATACCGCCTTCAGCAGCCACCACCATCCCCGACGCGAGGACGCCGTGAACAACGTGACGAAGTACTTCATGGCGGCCATCGCCATCGCCGCCACCGGGTGCGCGCAGATGCCCGACTCCGATCCGGGCCAGCGGGAAGCACGACGGGCAGCCGCGACGGCGGTGCAACCACTGGCCGCAACCGGCATCGCCGGCAGTCCGGTCGGAGCCAGCGTGGTCAGCACGTCGATCCTCAGCCAGCAGGCTCAGGGCGCGAGCGGCCTCCCCGCCGGGCAGAGTTCGCTCGACTGCGACCAAGGCAAGGGCGGCGCCCAGTGCGCGGTGCTGGCGCATCCGAAGCTGCGTCGGCAGGCGGCGAACAGCCGGGCCCATGACGCGTACATCGTGGTCCTGAACGACGGCGCGTCGCTCGAGCGCAGCATGAACCTGCTCAAGGCGTTCTCCGGCGCCTCGGTCAACGCGGTCTACAGGCACGCGCTGCACGGATTCTCGGCCGGCCTGCCTTTGAACGCGCTGGCTGTGCTGCTCAAGGACGCCGACGTGCTCTACATCGAGGAAGACGGCTACACTTCCGCGGTCGCCGAGACCGTGCCCGCGGGCGTGTTCCGCATCGACGGCGAGCCGGGGCGTACCAGCGGCAACGGTGCCGGAGTCACGGTCGCGGTCATCGACACCGGCATCGACTACAACCACGCCGATCTCACGGCTGGCGTCACCGACCACGTCGACTGCATCCTCGGTAACAGCAACTGCATGCGCACGACCAAGTCAGCGTGCGACCACGCCGGCACCAACGGCCTGGACAACAACGGCCATGGCACGCACGTGGCCGGCACGATTGCCGCCCGGGCCAACAGCGGCGATGTCGTCGGCGTCGCGCCGGGCGCCAACCTCGTGGCGGTCAAGGTGCTGGGCGCGGACGGCAACGGCTGCAATTCCTGGGTCGTCGCCGGCATCGATTACGTCGCTGGCCAGGGCGCAACCAAGATCCAGGTCGCCAACATGAGCCTGGGCGGCGGCATCTCGTCGGCCACCGACAGCGCCGTGCGCCGCGCCGTGGACGCGAACATCACCATGGTCGTCGCGGCCGGCAATTCCGGCGCCGACACGATCAATACCTCGCCGGGCCGCGAGGAGAAGGCGATCACCGTCTCGGCGCTTGCCGACTCGGACGGCCAACCGGGTGGCTTCGGCGCCGCCACCGGCTACGGCCCGGACGACTCGTTCGCCAGTTTCAGCAACTACGGCAATCCAATCGACGTCATCGCGCCCGGCGTAGCGATCCTCTCGACCTGCATGGGCGGCGGCACGTGCATCAAGAGCGGCACCAGCATGGCGACGCCCTCGGTCGCTGGCGTGGTGGCGCTGTACCTGCAGCAGCATCCAGGCACGGCGCCGGCCGCGGTATCGTTGGCGCTACAGTCGCTCGGCACCTGCCCGAACGGTGCCGAGCCGGCGCTGGACGTCGTGTTCGGCAAGTACGTCTGCCCGACCAAATGGCTCAACGACAAGGACGCGCACAACGAACCGCTGGTGAGCGCCGTTCGAGTTTCGCCGCCGTGTACGGTCAATAGCGACTGCGACGACAGCAATTCGTGCACGGGCGTCGAGACCTGCGTCGACTACACTTGCGTGGCCGGCACGCCGGTCGTCTGCAACGACAACGACGCATGCACGAGCGACAGTTGCAACCCCGCGACCGGTTGTGCCTTTGCGCCCATCACCTGCGACGACTCCGACGCCTGCAATGGCATCGAGACGTGCAGCACCGCGACTGGCTGCGTGGCCGGCACGCCCGTGACTTGCGACGCGGACTTGGATCTGTGCACGGTCGAGTACTGCAGCGCGGGCCTCTGCGCCTCGACGCCGATGAACTGCGACGATGGCGACGCCTGCACCGGCACCGAGTCCTGTGACAGCGCCGCCGGTTGCGTGGCCGGCACCGAGGTCACCTGCGACGACGCCGACGCATGCACCACGAACAGCTGTGATCCGGCCAATGGCACGTGCGCCTTCCCCGCCACGGCCTGCAACGACGGCAACGCGTGCAATGGTGCGGAATCGTGCGACCCGGCGACTGGCTGCACGGTCGGCACGCCTTTGACGTGCGACGACGCTGACCTGTGCAACGGCTCGGAGTCCTGCGATCCGGCGGCAGGCTGCGTGGCGGGCACCGCGTTGACCTGCGCCGACGGCAACGCGTGCAACGGCACGGAGACTTGCGTGGCAGCGACGGGCTGTAGCGCTGGCACGCCGCTGACCTGCAACGATGGCAACTCGTGCACGAACGACAGCTGCAATCCGGTCACAGGCCAGTGCGTGTTCGCGAGCAACGGCACGTGCTGCTCGGCCGTCGCAGTCAGTTGCACGTCCAACGCCCAGTGCTGCTCAGGCAATTGCGCTGGCAAGACCGGCAAGAAAGTCTGCAAGTAGTTTCATGACCTGCCCCGGTCTCCCGCGTCCGACGCCGCGACGTCTTGACGCCTGACGACGGGCTTGGCACCGTGCGATCGCTGGTCCTGGCCGGCCACGTCACGAGTCGCCCGGGGGCACAGCATGAGTCGGGTGTCTGGCTGCAACTGCGCAGGGCTGAGCTGGATCCTGGCCATCGGCCTCGCGACGAGCGCGTGCACGGACTGGCAGGCGGCGGGCGGCGTCGGCACTCCGGGACCCGCGTTGAGCAGCAGTTCCAGCGGCATCGGCGCCACCGGCGACACGGCATCGAGCCCGGGCTTGACGCTGTGGGAGACGTGGACCTCGCCTGCGGACGACACGGCTGGCGGCAGCGGACAAGCGCCTGACTCGGCTGTGGATTCAGCGGATGGCGCGGACGCTTCGGGTGGAGGCGACACGGCTTCGGTCGAGATTGCAGCTTCAGATGCGCCGGCCGACCCTGACGCGGCTGACGACGCGGGCGGCGTGGCCGACGCGGGCGATGCGGTGCTCGTCAGTGACGCGGCGGACTTCCCGAACGATGCCGACGCGGGTGTAACGGACGCGGGCGCCAAGGATGCCGCGGCACTGGCGGATGTCGATCCGGCGTGTCAGGGCAAGGCCAAGGCGTTCGGTTGCGCGTGTGCGGCCAGCAGTCAATGCGCGAGTGGGTT
>CAYHHL010000316.1:0-4976 GCA_964356325.1 uncultured Enterobacteriaceae bacterium
CGCACTGCAGGCCATCGCCCACCCAGCCCTTGTCGCACTTGCACTGGTAGCTGCCCTCGGTGTTGAAGCAACTGGCGTTGGCGTCGCACTGGTACTGCCCCAGATCGCACTCGTCGACGTCGAAGCACTGCTTGCCGCTACCCTCCCAGCCCTTGGCGCAGACGCACGCGTAACTGCCCACGGTATTTGTACAATCCGCATTGATGTCGCAGACCGCGCTGCCGTCCTTGCACTCGTCGACGTCTTGGCAGCTCTTGCCATCGCCGCTGTAGCCCGCCTTGCACTGGCAGGCGTAGCTGCCCACCGTGTTGCTGCAGGCAGCGGCCAGATCGCACTGAAAGGCGCCGAGCGCGCACTCGTCGATATCGCTGCACTTCTTGCCATCCTGCCCTGAGCCTCCCGAAGGGTCGCCCTGGTAGCCGGGCTTGCACTCGCAGCCGTAGGCGCCGACCGTGTTGGTGCAGCTCGCCGCCAGATCGCACGTGAAATCACCGGTTTTGCATTCGTCGACGTCGTTGCAGGTCTTGCCATCGCCGCTGTAGCCGGACCCGCACGCGCAGGCGTAGCTGCCGACGGTGTTGGTGCACAATGCCGCTAGATCACAGGTGAACGTGCCAAGCACGCACTCGTCGACGTCGCTGCAGGACTTGCCGTCGCCGTCGTAACCCGGGTTGCAGACGCAGCCGTAGCCGCCGACGGTGTTGGTGCAAGAGGCCGCGAGATCACAGGTAAATTCTCCAGCTTTACACTCATCGGTGTCCTGGCAGGTCTTGCCGTCGCCGCCGTAGCCCTTGCCGCAGGTGCACTGGTACTCGCCGACGGTGTTGCTACAGTTGGCCGCAAGGTCGCAGACTGCCAAGCCTTCTGCACACTCATTGACGTCCTTGCAGCCGCCGGCGACCAGGCCATCGCCACTGTAGCCCGGCAGGCACGGGCAGGCAAAGCCGCCAGCGGTGTTGGTGCAGGAGGCTGAGAGGTCGCACACCGCGCTGCCGTCCTTGCACTCGTCTTTGTCTACACAGCCTGTTTGGCCCTCGGCGGCGGCGCTCCAACCGGCGTCGCACAGGCAGTCATACGCGCCCGCAGTGTTGGCGCAGGTCGAGTTCGTCGGGCACTGGGCCAGCGCCATGGCGCACTCGTCGGTGTCGTTACAGTCTTGGCCGCCGGCACCGAGATACCCTTCTGCGCACGGGCACTTGGCTGCGGCCGTCTGGGTTGCCTGGCAGTTGGTCGATTTGGCCGGGCAGCCGCTCCATGGCGTAGCGCACGGGTCAAAGTTGCCCAGCGTTGCTGTGATTTCTGCGAGTAGGCCCACCGCAGCGCCGTCGGTCGGGTTGACGAGGCAGCCGAGCACATCGCCCGCCTTGACCGCGATCTGCGGCTGCCACGCGCCCGTTTCCGTGCCGGCAAGGGCCAAGGTGGTGGCGGTGCCGGCTTCCGGCAGTTCCTGGCCGTTCAGCGTCCAGCGCACCAGGTAGTCCACCGGGTCGCCGTCGACATCAATAGACTCTTGCATCCACTGGCAAGTGACCATCGAAGCCACCGTCAGCTCCGTGGGCGCCAGGGCCAGCACCACCGGGCCGGGCGCCGTGTTGTCGATGGTCACGCTGGCACTGCCGGGCAGACCCGCCGCCGAGCCGTCGTTGGCCCACACCTCCACCGTCCACGTTTCCCCTGCCGCAGTTCGGTCGGCAGGCACCACCGGGCCGGTCAGGTCTTCGACCACCTTGCTGTAGCGCCGCCAGCGATAGCTGTGCTGCTCCGGGGGCAGCGGTCCTGTCTCCAGATCCACTGCGGCAAGCAAGATCACCGCCTTCAGGTCATCGGTGGTCTTGGGATGCAAAGGCTCGATTGCCACCACCGGTGCGCCCGCCGCCACATTGACCAGCACAGTGACCTCGGCCTTGCTGATCCCGCCGTCGTAGTCGTAGGCGGTCAGCACGTAAGTGTGCTTGCCCGCTTGCTTCATCGGCAGTGAAAACGCCAGGGTGCCGCTGGCATCGACGGCCAGACTGACGCCCTGCAGCGCCTCGCCGCTGGTCAGGGTCAGCTCCAGTCCCAGCTCCGCGGGCGTCTGCACGTCGTCGCCGACCTTGGCAAGAAACGCCACCACTTCACCTATTTGGACCACCGTTGCGTCCATGGGCAGCAGCCACTGCACCGCGGGCGGCTGGTTCGGCGCCGAGTCTGCCGCCGTCGTGACATCCTGCGGCGGCGCAACTTCAGCGACGTCGTCGGCCTTCGTCTCGGCCTGGCTGTCCACGGCCGTGTCTGCGGCGGCATCGGCACCGGCACCATCGCCGACTTCCGCCGCTGTGTCGGCTATTTGCGCGGCAGGTGGGGCGTTGTCGTGGGTGCAGGCGGTCGCTGCCGCCAGGGCAAGCGCCGTGAGCAGGAACACACCCGCACGGGATCCCGGCAGATAACGGTAGATCATGTCTGCTTCCTCTTGTGGTTCAGCCCGTTCTGGTGCCCCGCACGCGGCTTGCTCACGGCACGCTCGGTCCCGCCGTCCAGGAGATGCTCACCAGCCATTCGGAGTCGTAGTCTTTCAGCGCGGTGCCTGTCTTCTGCATGTTGGGGCCGAAGTACGACAGACCGCCGCCGCCGCCGCCGCCGGTCGCGCCCGGACAACTGGCGGGCGGGCCCTTGTCGCACGAGGTCACGCCGCCGCCACCGCCCGTGTAACCGCCGCCACCGCCGCCGCCGCCGACGCCTAGCCAGCCGATGGCGCCGCCGCCTTGGAAGTTCGTGCCGGTGCCCATGACCCCGTACACGGGGTTGACGCCGCCAAAACCGGGATTGCTCGTGCCGTAGGCGCCCTTGCCGTTGGTGTCGTTGGCTCCCACTCCGTTCTGGGCGCTGGGATAGCCGCCGTCGCCGCCGGTGCGGCCGCTGTACGCTGCGTCGCTGTTGCTGGCGCCGCCACCGCCGGCGACGATGACCTGGTCGGCGCCGTACGTCGTCTCGTTGAGCTGCACCGTGGTGCAGCCGCCGCCGCCGCGGGTGCCGGTGCCGTTCCAGTTGGAGACGTCGCCGCCGCCGCCGTTGTAGCCCGGCAGCGCGCCCACGCCCGCATAGGAGCCGCCCTTGCCGTAGCCTTGGCCGCCGACCTTGATGATCAGGGTTTTGTTCTCCAGGCCCGACATGTAGCCCCACACGGTGTGACCGCGCCCGCCTCTGTTGGCGGGGTTGGCAGGTAGCCAGGCCCCGTCGCCGCCGCGCGCCTTGACGTAGACCCAAGTTGCGCAAGCCGGCACCGTCCAGTACTGGGGCGAGCCGGTCTCGGGGCCGCCGGTGCCGTTGGTCTTGAACCACGCGGCGCCCGAGGCCTGGCAGCACGTCGTGCCCTTGCAGACGCCCGCACCGCAAGCCGTGCCCGCCGACTTGGCCGGATAGACGCAGCCTGAGCTCGGCGAACAGCTGTCCTGGGTACAGTCATTGCCGTCGTTGCAGCTCTTGGACTGCTTGCTGCACGCGCCGTTGCTGCAGGTCTCGTTGATGGTGCACTGGTCGCTGTCGGGGCACGGCGCGCTGTTGTTGCTGTGCGCGCAGCCGGTGGTGGGGTTGCAACTGTCGTTGGTGCAGACGTTGCCGTCGTCGCACTTGTTGGCGATCACCTGGTTGGCGCACCCGGTGGTGGGGTTGCAGCTGTCGGCGGTACAGACGTTGTTGTCGTCGCACTTGTTGGCGATCACTGGATTCGCGCATCCCTTGATCGGATCGCAGCTGTCGGCGGTACACACGTTGTTGTCGTCGCAGCCCCACGGCGAAACACTGCAGACCTTGTTGCTGCAAACCTCGTTGACGGTGCAGGGGTTGCTGTCGGAGCACTTGGCGCTGTTGGCGGTCTGGACGCAGCCGCTGGCCGGGTTGCAACTGTCGTCGCTGCAAAGGTTGCCGTCGTCGCAATTGGCGGGCGCCGTGCTGCAGGAGCCGTCGGCCGCCGCGCACTTCTCCACGGTGCAGGGATTGCCGTCGTCGGGGCATTTGACCTTGACCAGAGCGCACTTGCCGCCGCTGCAGGTGTTGCTCGGCGCGCACAGGTCGCACTTCTCGCCGTCGGCCGGCTGGCCCTGGCAAGCTTCTGAATTGCAATCGCTTTCTTGCCCACACTTCTGGCCGACGGCGCACGGCTTGCACGGCCCGCCGCAGTCGAGGTCGGTCTCGCCCTTGTTCTGCACTTCGTCGTAGCACGCCGAGGTCACGCACTTTTGCGACTTGACGCCGCACGCGCCACTGAAGCAATCGCCGTCGACCTTGCACTTGGCCGCGACCAGACAATCGGTGTTGCAACTGCCGCCGCAGTCCTGGTCGGTCTCGTCGCCGGAGAGCTTGCCATCGTCGCAGTGACTTAGCACACAAGCGCCTGAAACACTGCAGATCTTGCTGGCGCAGTCGCCGTCGCTGCCGCACTTGCCGCCGGTCGAGCACTTGGCCGCGCAGGTGCCGCCGCAGTCGACATCGCCCTCGCCATCGGTCTTCTTGAGGTCCCAGCACGACCCAGCCGCACACACCGCGCCATTGCAGACGCTGCTCTGGCAGTCAGTGCCGCTCTTGCAGCCGGCCTTGAGCGCGCACTTGGCGCTGCAACTGCCGCCGCAGTCGAGGTCGGTCTCGCCCTTGGACAACTTCTTGTCCTGGCAGGCGGTTTCGACACAGATGCTGCCGTCGCAGAACGTGCTGGTGCAATCGCCCGGCAGCTTGCACGGCGCTCCGGTCGCGCACTTGGTGGCGCAGGGAGCGCCGCAGTCGATGCCGGCCTCGCCCGGCGACAACTGCTTGTCTTCGCAGGCGCTGGCCACGCACACCGCGCCGTCGCAGAAGCCGCTCTGGCAGTCCTTGGCGGCCTTGCACGCCTTGCCCTGGGCGCACTTGGCGTCGCACACACCGCCGCAGTCCTGGTCGGCCTCGCCGCCGTCCTTTTTCTGGTTCAGGCAGGCGTCGTAGCCGCACGTCCCACCGGCGAGGCACAT
>CAYHHL010000317.1:0-4881 GCA_964356325.1 uncultured Enterobacteriaceae bacterium
CGAGCGAGCAAGTCACCCCGCGGCAGCGCTGGCTCGGACGGTGTCTCGGGCGGCGGCGGCTCAGGCGGCGGCGGTGGTTCGCGCGGCAAACAAATTTCCATGATTGTAGGCTGTTGTTCTGGTGCCGGGACGACTTCGCAGCGCGGTTCGGGCGCGAGCTCGGACGCCACCAGCGGCCCGGCGCGTTCGGCCCCCAGAATCGTGCGCAGGTTCCAGGTGAACAGCCCCACCAGCACCACCAGCCAGTGCCCACCGGGTTCGGCGGAAAACAGCTTGTCGATGCCCAGTTCCGCCATCACCTGCGCAAAGCGGTTCTCCAGGCCGGCCCGACCGTAGTACAGCTCGACCACTTCGGGCGCGGGCCAGGCTGCCGCGTCTACGCTTGTACCGAACAGCTCATATTGCCAGCAGCCTTGCACGTGGCCAGCGCCGCGTTTGCTATCAGCCGCAAACCGCGTCACGACAAGGCGCATGTTGTCCATGTCTTGTGGCGCCCCCTCTGGCAACGGCCCACGCCATGGCCAAGTGCCCAGCTCAGCGGCGTGGCGCTCAGGACCGCTGCCCGAATCGGGCACCACCAGCCAGCGCGCACGCCCCAGGTGAGCCCGCACGTCCTCGCGCTCGAGCAGGCCGTACCACGCCAGCCGTGTCAAGTAGTGAACACCATGCTCGGCAAAGGCATTCACGCTCGGGACGTTACCCGCTGCACCGTCGGCACGCACGACCGCCCGCTCCAGATTCGCGCCCGCTTCGGCCAGCCACGGCTTGACGCTGCCGAGCATCGAACCGAGCATCGAAGACACCGTAGCATTGCCGACTTGCAGCATCGTCTGCAGCCACAGGCCCGTACCCGCGTGCTGCAAGGCGCCGATGCTGAGCTGAACTTCGCCGCGTTTGCGTCCGCTGTAACCCGCTGCCGCGATGTTGGAAACCCGGCGACTGGGCTCGGGCAAGTCCTCGCCCTCGGGCAGCGCACGCTGACGCATGGCCAGTACGGTCGGATCGAAATCGAACACGTGCCAGCTTTGCCCCAACGTATCACGTGATTGCGCATCTGGGTGCCCGGCCAGCGGGCCGACGCCCAGCCGCAGCATCTGTGCGCCCGCCTCAAGCAGCATCGAACCGGCCGGCACCACGGACAGAAAGCGCGACACTGCGCTCTGCATCGGCCACTTGCGCCGTCCAGCGACTGCGGCCAGTCGGCCTCGACAGAAACTGCACGCATTCGAAAACGCATGGATAGCGCGGGTGCGTCGATCTGGTCGCGCCCAGCAGAACATCGCCAGCAGGAACGCGAAAATGTCCAGACCGACGTAGCCGCCCTGTCGTGCCACCCGCAGCCATAGCGTGATCCGATCTAGCCAGCCGCGCTCGCGCAACACTGTTATGAAAAAGAGATACTGCGCCGCCCAGTCCGGGAGGTGCGTGTCGTCGCCTCTGCCGTCGATGACAGAAATGGTGTGCTTTGCCATGATGCATCCGGTCGCCGTTCCAGCTTGCTCTCTTCGTGGAGACACACGCCCTGCTACTACAGGGCGGGTGACTGGGACGGCGACCTTCGCATGCCCGGCATGCCATGGGAAATTGCTCGGAGTTTTCGATCCGCATCACGTGGGCAAGTCAAGATGTCCCTGCGGGACTCAGCGCAGGGGTGGATGCCAAAGTCGTTTCATTGCCTGTATGTGCATTTGGTTTGGGCGCGTGTCGGAAGAGGCGCAGAGTTGGCTGTGGCCGACATTGTGCCAGGAAGGCTACGGCGCATTCACGGTCAGTCGCTCGCAATGGGCACGGGTCGAGGCCTATGTGCGCCCATCCCGGCCAGTTGGGCATCACCATGGAATTAGAGGCGATGCCGCAGCTTGTCCCGTAGGGACATCTTGACATGTAGCGGGTGGACTTCAGTCCCCCGCGATCTTCGCTGCCGCCGGGGCCCGAAACTTTGCTGCTGGCAATGCTTCCTCGCGATGCGCCATAGGAACCCCGGTCTTGTCGCCGCCCAACTTTCTTCAGCCGCCGCCCCCGTCCAGTTCCCCCGGTTCGCGCCCCCACAGCCTGCGCAACCTGACGCCGCACACCGGACAACCGCGCCAGAAGGTGCTGATCCAGCGCCGCCAGAAGTACAGTCCGCCGCAACGCGGGCACTGGCTGAACTGCGTCCACACCATCAAGGTCACGAGGCTGCACCCCCATGGGATGACGACGAGTGTAGCCCACTCCGGTCCGCGCCTGACGAACGCCATCACTGGGATACCCGCCAGCCAGACAGCGAACAAGGCCCGCCGTCTCGCACGCAGCCTGCGCAAAACGGTCCTCTCACCCGGCGTGGGCGGTGCAACCGCAAGCCGCCAGCTCGACCCGCCCAGCACCTACACCTTCTCCACCACCTTCTCCTTCTTCTTGCTCCAATCCGGGAAAAAGCTCTCCACCAACGGCCGCCGCCCCGGGAACATCGAGCGCACGTCGCCATACAGCGCATCATACGCCAGCAGCCACTGCGCCCGCGCAACGCCCAGGTGGGTCTCGGCATGCACCAGCGCGGTCTGGGCCTTGTGGTCGTGCAGCAGCGCCGGCTCAAACGCGTCCGCGCAGGCAATCAGCGGTTTGACGTGGACGTGCAGCGGGTTGCCCTTCTCCAACGTCTGGATGTGCGCGACGATGGCCAGCAGCAGCGTGCGCATCAGGGCACCACTGCGGCGCTTGGCGGACTCGAAGCCATCGGGCAAGAAGCTCAGGTACTCCGGAGACTTGTACTCGCGCCGCACCTTGGCCACCAACGCCAACTGGAAGTCGGTCAGCGCGTCCCGAGCCAGCGCGTCGCACACGTCCACCGCCGCGCCGCTGTCCTGCACGAGGTCGTCGGCATCGGTCAGCGCGACATTGGCTTTCTTGAGCGTGTCGTGGGGACCCTGCAGCTTGCCGGCGAGCGCCATGGCCTTCGGATGGGCCTTGAGCCGACCGAGACAGCGCCGCGAGTTCTTCAAGATACGGCCGATACCGACCGAGGCGGGAGGCGATTGCATGGACAGACTCCTGGTTGCAGTGTGAAGGAAAGCGTGACCAGTCACCGAGGGGCACTTTACGGCGGAGTGAAGACGCGTCAAGAAAATTTCAGGGTGCTTTGCGGGAGGATGAAAAGCCATCGGCGGCGGGAGGGGGTGCTGGCGGCCACAGTGAGAATGCATCGCGGGCGGTTGCGGGTGATCCGGGGTGCGATGGACTTTCGTTGTGGGTGCGCGGGAGTGCTTGGCGTGGGAATGGGGATTCGTCGGGGCTTGGCGGCTATCGCGGGGTTGCGGCGGCGCTGCAACTGACCAGCACGAGCGACTTGGAAGTGCAAGACGACGATCCTACGGCACCAGCAAGATCTTCAACGAAGCCGTCGCCGCATACGTCTCGATCGTCCCGTCGGCCTTCTTGCGCTTGCCGTCCGCCTTCACGCGGAAGAAGTACTCGCCGGGCGGGAACGCCGGGCCCTCCTTCTCCTGCGTGTCCGATAGACCCTGGAAGTTCTTGCCGTTCCACCAAAAGTTCGACTCATAGACGCCGGGCGTGGTCGCGACCCACTTCTCCACGCTGCCACCACTCAAGAAGCACGGTCCGGTGTCGCACAGGCACCACAGCTGCTGTGTGCCGCCGGCCGTGCCCTCGATGCGCAACCACGTCCCGACGCCGCCGTACTGCCAATAGTCGGGCGGTGCGCATTGCCCCACGTTGTGACCGGGCGTGAGCATCTCGCTGGACTCGACGACGACCTGGAACGGCAGTCCGAAGTAGGACGGGTTCTGGCTGATCGAGAACACGCACGGGGTCTTGCTCAAATCGAGGTGCGCGCCGGGCACGGAACCTTCGTATTGTGGCAGGCAGGCAAAGGCGGTGACGTCGGCGGCGGCATCGACGGCGTCGGCTGGGCCTGCGTCGGCATCGACGGCGTCGGTTGGGCCAGCATCGGCATCGATGACGTCGGTTGGGACGGCGTCGGCATCGACCGCGTCGGCTGGGCCAGCGTCGGCATCACTCGACGAGCACAGGTCGCCGCACGGCGTGTCCGCATCCGACAGCGCGGCATCGGCCGTGCCGCCATCGCCCGCTACAGCAGGAATCGCTTTCGCGCCGCCACCGCACGCCACCAGGAACAAAATTATCGCCAGGATACTGCGCATCGCTCACCTCAGGCGCCATCATGCGCTTTGCCGTAGCGATTGCAAAGCCGGGTTCCCCGCGCGGTTGGCGAGGATGCGCAGAGGCGCCCGAGAGGAGGGCGGGCTGGAAGCCCGCCCCTACAGGTGATCGGCGATTTCATGAGAAGGGGTGCCAACCAAGCCGCTACTCGACCACCTGTTCGACAGAGGCTTCGGACACCGGGCGACTCTCCAAGTACAGCGTGTCGTACGAAAGGTCGACGCCGCCGGGCCATTCCACCGACCCGGCGACCACGCGTGCGCCGGAAAATGCCGAGGCGGAGCGCAACTTGCGGAACACGCCAAGCTCGAGATACGGGCTGAGATCGAATACGCGCGCCTCCCCATTGGCGAATCGGAGCAGAAGGCGATGACCGGCAAGCGGTTGGACCGAGGTCACTGTGGGATTCATGGTCACCTCAAGCAAGCGGCGCGATCCGGAACAGTTCTTCGCCGTGGATCGCCAGATTCCAGTCTGCCTGTAGTTCATCGCGGTGCAACTCGATCCAGGCCACGACGAGCCGTTCCTTGCTCCTGTGCAGTAGTCCCTCGGCGGCAATCCAACCGAGTGGGCTTTGCGCCGATGTAGGGGCGGGCTCCCACCCCCCCCCCCCCCCACCCCAACCACCCGCCGCCCAACCCCCCGCACCCGCCCCCACCCCGCCCGAGGGCGGGCTGGGAGCCCGCCCCCACAGGGGCGCAC
>CAYHHL010000318.1:0-4879 GCA_964356325.1 uncultured Enterobacteriaceae bacterium
CGGCTCCGGCTCCGGGTTCGGGTTCGGGTTCGGGTTCGGGTTCGGGTTCGGGTTCGGTCCCGGCTCCGGGTTCGGGTTCGGGCTCGGGTTCGGGTTCGGGTTCGGGTTCGGCCCCAGCAGTCAAGCCGGCACACAAGCCGCGCCACGACGGCAAGCCGGTAGAATCCGAGGCAAAACCCGAGAAGATCGACAAACCCGACAAGCCCGACAAGAAGACCGAAGGCGGCCTGCTCATCAACTGAGCAGCTGCCAGCGCCCGACATCGGCATGCTCGTTCAGGATCTCGCTCCTACCGGCGTGGAAAGATCAGCACGTCCAGCTCGAAGTCGATCTCCACGCCCGAGTCGTCGCCGCTGTCGTCCAGCGCCTCCAATTCCTCGCCGCGCACCTCGAAGCGTCGCTCGTCGCCGACCCGGCTGCGGAACTTCTCCGCCATCAGCCGGCCCAGTTCCTGCAGGCGATCCTCGGAAAGGTAGCGCTCGCTCTCGGGAAACAACTCGAATTCCTCCTCTTTCACGTGGCGCTCGACGTGGTCGCGCAGGAGCGACAGCTTGGCCTTGAACGCCGCGTCGTCGGCGTCCAGCTTGCGCATGTCGTCGCACAGCCGCTTGACCTCGGCGTGGGCCTCCAGCGCTTTGTCCAGCAGGTCGTCGGACTCGGCGCCGCGTGCCGCAGGGTAGAACATCTGCTCCTCGATTTCCGCATGGGCGTCGAGCAGATCGGCGATCTTGCCAAAGCACGCCCGCCGCCGCTCGTCCTTGGCGCCGTACCTGGACAGCTGGGCAAAGAGCGTCTCGGCCTGACGATGCTGGTTCTCTAGCAGTTCTATCGCGTTCATGGCAATTTCCTCCTGCCGCTGTGCGCGGTCCTGCAACGCGCGCGATGTGGTTCTCCTCTCATGCTCGACTTGCTCGCGGGGCCTTGGCAATGGACGAGCACGCGACTGCGGACACGGTCGGCGCTTTCGCATCGCGGCTAGCTGGACGTCATCGCGCGGCCCGTGTAGACCGACGCTGTGGAGGTGCGCGTGACGGGATCTCAACTGCATGGCAAGGGCCCGAATCTTCTGCATCCCATGGTTTGGCCCCCGGTCCGGCTGCTGGCTTGCCTGGCGATCGGTTCGTTCTTGCCCGAGCCGGCCCAGGCTGATTCCGCCAACCCTCCGTGTCGACAACCGTTCCTCGTTGCCGGACAGGAAGTCGCCATCCAACGGATGGTCACGCCCGCGCATCTGCCGACCGGCGTGCATTCCGGCGACACGCAGGTGCTGCGCGATCGGGTGCGCGCGCTGTTCTCGACCGAAGCGGGCGTGCGGGTCGACTACGAACTGGCGCCTCTCGCGGCCGACACCGATCCGCTGGCGATGCGCACGACCCGGCTGGCGGTGCGGCGGGTGGCGCCTTGTCCGAATCCGGCGGTGCAGTGCTCGGCGGACATCGCTTTGCTCAAGGCCTTGGATGTCGCGCTGATGCAGGCAGTGCAAGTAGGCGAGGACAAGGTGCAATGGCAGTGCCAGTCGGCCGAGACGACTCCGACCGGCCTCGGCGCGGCGCTGCGGCAGGCGGACGACAAGCTGCGGGTGGCGGATCTGCCGGGGGCCCAGTTGGTGCTCGACCAGGCGTTACAGGCGTTTGCGCTGGATCAGCAACCGCTGGCGGCGCGGCTGGACCTGGGCGTGACCCTGTGGAAGGCCGATCGCCAAGCCCAAGGGCGGCTGGTTTTGCAGAACGCGTTGGGCCAGTTCGATGCCGAGCGCGATCTGCAACCGGTGCCGCTGAGCGCCGACCTGCGCGCGCTGGCGGAGCGGGTGGCGGCGGCCAAGGCCCTGCTCGGCGAGGCTGAGTCGGCGCGGCAGGTGCTGGAGGCGTGTCGGCAACGCGCAGGGGCAACGCCTTGTGATTCAAAGCCTTTAGCCGATGCGCTAGCGCTGGCGGGGCAGCCGACGCAGGCCGCCGCGGTGCTCGATGCCGAACTGGCGCGTCCTGGCCCGCACGACGTCGCTTTGCACCGGGCGCGCATCGGCTTGGCGTCGCGGCAGAACGATTCGCCGGCCGAATTGCGCGCGACCCTGGCCGCAGTCCAGGAATTTCCAGCGGATCTGACGATGCGCGAGTCGCACGCCATCGCGCTGTTTCGCGGCCAACGTCACGCCGAGGCGATCCGCGCGCTGGAGGCGATCCTCCAAGCCGATCCGCAATACCCGAACCTGCTTGGAAGAATCGCGGGCATCTTCAACGACATGGGCAGTGCCAACCACGGCAAGCCGATGCCCGGGTGGGCCGAACTTCGCGAGGAAATGCGCCAACGGGCGGCCAAGAATCCGAACGACGTCGCGGCGCTGTTCATGTCGGGCGTGTCGACATTTTACGAAGCGCACTTCACCGAAGCCCTGGATATCCTGCGCCGAGTCGAGGTCAAGGCACCGCGCGAAGGCCGGGTCTACATCTACGAGGCGATGGCGAACCTGTGGCTGGGCCACCGCGACGAGGCCGAGCGGTTGGTGCGCAAGGCGATGGAAACGAACCCTTACGATCCGGACGTTTACTACTGCCTGTCGCAAGTGGTGCGGACCCGGGACATTCCGGCGGCGGTGGTGGCGCTCGAACGCTACGTGGCGCTGTCCTCGACGCCGGGCGCGCTGGAATTTCCGAAGAAAACCGAACGAGTGCGAGAGGAACTGGCGATCCTGCGCACGGGCAAGCTGCCGCCCTTGTGGGACAAGCCGGGCCATTACGCGGAGAATGCCGGGCCGGGCGAAGGCGAGCGGCAGCCGGCGTGGCCGAAGAAGCTCGCGCTCGGCGGCGGCCTGCTGGCGCTGCTGCTGGTCGGGCTGACGGCCGCGTGGCTGTGGCGCCGACGCCGCCAGCATTGACGCGTGAACTCTAGAGGTGTCCCCGTGTTCGGACCGACGTTGAAGCCTCTGATCGCCTTGGTTTGCCTCGTCGTGACGCCTTGCACCGGCCTGACGCTGCTGCCCGCCGTCGCGCTGGCCGGGGCTGAAGAGGCGCAGGTCAATGCCCGCAAGGGCGCGGAGTACTTCAAGGCCAACGCGTTCTATGAGGCGGCGCTCGAGTTCGAGAAGGCGTACGGTCAAGATCCCCAAGATCTCAAGAACCTGCGCTATGCCGGCCGGGCGTGGCAGGAGGTCGGCTACTGGGAGCGCGCGTTGGTGCTGCTGGAGCGCTACTACAGCCTGGAGACCGACGCCAAGTTGAAGGAATCCGTGCTGGAAAAGCTGGAACCGCTGCGCAAGGCGACGCCGCGGGACAAGGCCGAGGCGCTGGACACGGCGACGCGCAAGTTTGCCCAGGCGCACCTGGAGCCGGAGGCGGCCAAGGCCTTTGAATCGCTAGGCGACGAGGCTTCGCTGCGGCGTGCCGTGACCCACCTGGAACTGGCGAGGCTGAGCGCGAACGAGGGCGAAAAGCAGCGCTTGGACGTGGACATCCGCCGGGTGCGCGACAAGATCGAGGCGGCGGGCCGCGCCGTCGTCGCGCCCAAGGTCGAGGCCAAGGTCGAGGCCAAGGTCGAACCCAAGCTCGAACCCAAGGTCCAGCCCAAGTTGCCGCCGGCGCCGAGCAACGGCTTGCGGATCGCGCTGTTCGTGGCGGGCGGCGTGCTGGTGGCGGCGGGCGGCGCGGCAGCGTTGGTGGGCGCCAACCAGGGTTCGGACGCCAATCAGAAGTACAATGACCTCGGCATGCCTCCGGGAGCCGAACGCGACGCTTACCTGGCGGACAAAAGCTCAGCAGATACACTGTGGTATGCGGGCATAGGGGCGCTGGGCGTGGGCGCGGCGATGGCAGTGACCGGCTTGCTGATCGGGCCGGGCGAGGCGGCGAGAAGCGAGGCCGTCCAACTGATGCCGTTGCTCTCCGCCGAGCACGCCGGGTTGGTGCTGGCCGGGCATTTCTGAGCGGACTTCGCAGCTTACAAGGCGATCCTGACCTGGGCCTTGACGTCGCCGATCGCTTCGAGCGTCGCCTTGCGGCCTTCGCCCAGGTGTTCCTCCACGTTCAACGGCAGCAGCAAGGTGGCGGCACCGGTCGGGCCGGCGTCGGCTTCGATCTGCAGACCATCGGCCAGGGTCAGGCGCACCCGACCGCCTGGCGCCGGCTCGCGCTTGCACTGGAACTCGGTGCCGTGCTTGATCATCTCCCGTTCGCCCAGGTCCACGTCGCTGTGGCCCAGACTGGCCGTCTGCACCAGCGCGCCGGTCAGCAACGCCAGCCCGACCGCGCCCAGCGAGCCGGCGAACAGGTACCCCGCGTCTTCGGTTCGCAAGGAAACCTTCGGATCCGGGGGATTGAGCTTGTTCACGGCGAACATCGTCCCGCCTGAAGCCAGGAACATCGCGCCGAACACCCACTCCAACGTCAACGAATGGCCCACCGCGCTGCGCTCGACCCGCTTGATACCGCGGGCGCGCTGCCGTCGTTCGATGGCACACCAGGTGACTGCGAAGATTTGCGCTTGCACGGCAGGACCTTGGCGCTCACCGGCGATGCCCAGGCGCTTGCCGGTCTCGACGCGTTGGGTCCGTTCCTGTTCCAAGGGTTGCGCGCGCAAGGTGACGCGTTCCTCGATCTGCGCGCATCCGACCGCCAGCAGACAAGCGAACGCTGTGCCGGACTGCCGCACGTGGCGGAAACGATTCGCGGGCAGGGGTCCAGGGGGCGGCGGCGTGTTCATGTCCGCAGTGTGGCGGATCGGCGCGGCCGCGTCACGATGCGCTGGTTGGGAGGGGTGCGGTTCTGGATTCCGGGTCGGTGACGGTGCTGCTTGTGGCGAAAGTAGGGGTGGGCTTCCAGCCCGCCCTCCTCCCCGGACTGGGATTGACGCTGCGCGTGGGAGGGCGGGCTGGAAGCCCGCCCCTACA
>CAYHHL010000319.1:0-4827 GCA_964356325.1 uncultured Enterobacteriaceae bacterium
GCTGGAAGCCCGCCCCTACACGTGATCGTTGATTCGGCGGCTTTTGCCGTGGACCCCGACCAAGATTTCGGAACCGCACCCACGGCGGGCAGCGTTATCGCATTGCCCTGCTCGAGTTGCCGGTGCACCATCGCGCCGCCTTGCGCATGCCAGCCGGGGCGGTCCAATCATGGAGCATGCAATCGGAATGACAGACGAAACAGCAAATCCCAGCCTCGCCGAGCGCCTGCAGGCCGCCACCGAACTGCTCGAAGCCGTCGCCAGCAACCGCGACTTGTTGTACGGCCTCTCGGCGGAGCAGCGGGCGCGCTTGGTCCACGCCGCGGGTGACGTGTTCTGCCCGGATCTCGATCGGCGCCGCCAAGAGTCCAAGGTCCGCAGTCGGCAGCGCAAGCTCGACAAGGTTCAGACCGATCAGGGAGTTCGCGCCGAGACTGGCATCCGGGCGCTGCGCAACAAGCCGGTGTTCGTCACGCCCAACGTGTTTCCGCCGTCCGAGCCAATCCGCGACGAGATCGCCGACGTCCCAGGTTTCCGCGAGGTGCGCGATCCCCAGCATTGTTACGTGTGCAAGCGCAAGTACACGCAGATCCATGAGTTCTACGACCAGTTGTGCCCACCGTGCGCCACGTTGAACTATGGCAAGCGCGCCGAGACCGCGGACCTGTCCGGCCGCGTGGCGCTGCTGACCGGCGGCCGGGTCAAGATCGGCTATCAGGCGGGCATCAAGCTGCTGCGGGCCGGCGCACAACTCATCGTCACGACGCGGTTTCCTCGCGACTCGGCGATGCGCTACGCCCAGGAGCCGGACTTTGCCGTGTGGGGCCACCGCCTGGAGATCTTCGGCCTGGACCTGCGCCACACGCCGAGCGTCGAGGCCTTCTGCCAGCACTTGCTGACTACACGCAACCGCTTGGACTTCATCGTCAACAATGCCTGCCAGACGGTGCGCCGGCCGCCCGAATTCTACCGCCACATGATGGAGCTCGAGACCACCGCGCTGCACGACTTGCCCGCCCACGTCCAGCGCTTGCTGGGTGCGTACGAAGGTCTGCGTGGCTACAGTCTTTTGCCAGGCAGCGACATCCAGGCCATCGGCCACGAAGTGCCCACGGCGACGGGGCTGACGCATCCGGCGGAGCTGTCCCAGGCCGTGCTTCTGCCCGACGAGGCCAGCACGCAGCACCACTTGTTTCCGCAAGGCCGGTTGGACCAGGATCTGCAACAGATCGACCTGCGCGAGCGCAATTCGTGGCGGCTGATGCTGGCCGAGGTATCGTCGGTCGAGTTGCTGGAGACACAACTCATCAACGCGGTCGCGCCCTTCGTCCTGAATGCGCGACTCAAGTCGCTGATGATGCGCAGCCCGGAACGCGACAAGCACATCGTCAACGTCTCGGCGGTGGAGGGCCAGTTCTACCGCAAGCTCAAGACAACCCGCCACCCGCACACGAACATGGCCAAGGCGGCATTGAACATGATGACCCGCACTTCCGCGGCGGACTATCAGGCCGACGGCATCCACATGAACAGCGTGGACACGGGCTGGATCAACGACGAGGACCCCGCGCACCACGCGGAGCGCAAGGCCATCGAGCAGCACTTCCACCCGCCGCTCGACATCGTGGACGGAGCGGCGCGGATCGTGGACCCGATCATCGCCGGGTTCAACACTGGCGTGCACGTGTGGGGCCAGTTCCTGAAGGATTACACGGTGACGGACTGGTGAGCGCTACTTCTGTGGACGCGCGGGCGGATTCGCGGCCGAAGCCCAATCAGCAGGATACGTGACGTAGAAGACGCGGGTGCGGCTCGGCGTCCCGAACACGATGCGACTGCCCTTGGGGATGTAGAACACGTCGCCGGCCCTGCCCTCCAGCACCCGGCCGTCAATCGTGATCTGCAGCACGCCTTCGAGCACGAGGTCGATCTCGTCGTAATCCAACGCCCATGGGAACGAGTCTTCGCGCCGCCAGCTCATGATGCCGGCGGTCATCGGCGAGCCGTCGCGGCCGCTGACGACATCGGTCAAGCCTATGTGGCGATCCGGACCGGCGCCGGTGAATTTGCCGAGGCGCACGGACTGTCCCCGCACCATCACCACGCCCGACGGATCGACGACACGCTCGCAACTGCCTGGATCCGTGGAGGGAGCGGCGCTGATCGCGGGAGTGCCCGCCGCGGCCTCGTCCAACGCGACGCCGAGTTCGTGGGCGCGCGACCGGGCGCTCGGAGTGACGATCGCCTGGCTGCGCGGTGCGGCAATGCGCATGCGCCCAGCGGCGGCCTCAGCGGTGACGAATTCAGCGGTGATGACGTGCTTCATGAACCCTTGCGCCGTCGGGCCGCGCCGCGACCCTGCAAGGCCGTAGGTATCTCACGAGCGACGGCAACTGTCGCCTGGTGCTCACTGCGTGGGGGTCACTGCGTATCGGCAGTAGCCTGTTCGACCGCGTGGGCGATGGTCTCGAGCTCGAACGGCTTGTGCAAGAACTGAAAGGCGCCCTTGGCAAGCGCCCGTTCGGCAATGTCGTGCGTCGCATGGGCCGAAAGCATGATGACGGCCACCCGCGGCAATCTGGCCTGCAATTCTTCGAGCAGATCCATACCGTTGCCGTCAGGAAGCAGCAGATCGAGCAGGACGACGTCGACGTCCTGGGTCAGCAGCGCGCGCGCATTTTGCAGGTTGTCCGCTTCGAGCACGCAGTAACCTGCTGTAGTCAAATGGCTTCGCAGCGACCAACGAATGAGGAATTCGTCATCGACGACCAAGACCACCTTGGCGGTCTCGGCTGCGGTGGCGACAATTGTTTTACTCACAATTTCAGTCTCCTGCGGCATCATCGGACTTCGAGGCGCGCGGCCGCCATTGTCAGCACCGGCGATTTTTTGCAAGCTGGAGCCGCTGAGACGGCTTGTTCCAGCCTGCCAGGACATGCATGATTTCGCCGGAAGCTGCCTCTCTGACCATAGATTCTCTTTTGGAATCGCAGCGTCAGCTCGAAGCGCTGAAATATGCGCTGGACGCCGCGGCCATCGTCGCGCGCACCGACCGCGCCGGGCGAATCACGTTTGTCAACGACAAGTTCTGTGAGATCAGCGGCTACGATCGCGAGGCGTTGCTCGGCCAGGACCACCGCATCCTCAACTCCGGCCTGCATCCACACGAGTTCATGTTCGACCTGTGGAAGACGATCGGCAGCGGCAAGGTCTGGCGGGGCGAGATCCAAAACCGCGCCAAGGACGGCCACTTGTACTGGGTCGACACCACGATCGTGCCGCTGCCCGATTCTGAAGGCAATCCACACGAGTATATCGCAATCCGCTTCGACATTTCGGCCCGCAAGGCGGCGGAAGCCCGGCTGCGCGACCAGGCGGCGCTGACCCAACTCGGCGAAATGGCGACGATGGTGGCCCATGAGGTGCGCAACCCGTTGGCCGGCATCTCGGGCGCACTGCACATCTTGGGCGGCCGGTTTCCCGTCGGCAGCGAGGAACGGATGGTCGTCGCGGACATGCGCGAGCGGATCCGGGCGCTGAACGCGACGTTGACCGACCTGCTGACCTACGCGCGGCCGCACCCGCTGCATCGGTCGGCGCACGATCTGCACGAACTGGTCGAAGCCGTCGCCGCCAACTTGCGGACCGACGCGCGCTTTGCCGGCATTGCCATCGAAGTGGCGGGCACTCCCGTCACCTGCCACGTCGATGTCGAGTTGATGCGCGGGGTTCTGCTCAACCTGGCCCTCAACGCGGCGCAGGCGATGCCGGGCAAAGGCCGACTGACTGTGTCCGTCGAACAGGTCGGCGATCATGGCCTGCTGCGCGTCGTCGACAACGGCCCGGGCATCGCTCCGAAAGTCCGCGAGCGGGTGTTCGAACCGTTCTTCACGACCAAGAGCCGCGGCACCGGCCTGGGCCTGTCCATCGTGCGTCGGGTCGTCGAACAACACGGCGGGCAGATCAGCCTGCACGTCCCGGACGACGGCGGCACGGAAATTCGCCTCGTATTGCCGCGACATGCACACCTCGACTGATCGCGCGTCAATCCGAATGGCCAAACTGGCGTAAAGATCCAGACGGTATCGTAGCCAAGAGTCAGCGTGGCTGCCTTGATCCAGATCAAGTTGGCGGGTGACGAGTACCAAGGCGGCCCAGGGATTCACCAAGCATGATGCGCCAACCTCCACGTAGGGAGGCCCTTGGAGCGTCATGTCCTCGCCGTCCGCCAGTGTCTCCAACCCCGCCACGCCGCTCGAGACCTTCCGCTACGACGACGCCATCGTGCGCAAGTTCGCTGTCGCCACCCTGGTCTGGGGCATCGTCGGCATGACCGTCGGCTTGTGGCTGGCCCTGCAACTGGCCTGGCCGCAGTTCAACGTCGGCTGGTTCCACTTCGGCCGGTTGCGCCCGCTTCACACCAACGCGGTCATCTTCGCCTTTGCCGGCAACACCATCTTCGCGGCGGTCTACTACTCGTCGCAACGGTTGCTCAAGGCGCGCATGTTCAGCGACCGCCTGTCCAACTTCCACTTCTGGGGTTGGCAGGCCATCATCGTCGCCGCCGCCATCACCTTGCCGTTGGGCTATACACAAGGCAAGGAATACGCAGAGCTCGAGTGGCCGATCGACATCGCCATCGCGGTGGTCTGGCTGACGTTCGCCTTCAACTTCTTCGGCACCATCGCCCGCCGCCGCGAACGTCACCTCTACGTCGCGCTGTGGTTCTACCTCGCCAGTATCGTCACTGTCACGATCCTCCACGTGTTCAACAACCTGTCCGTGCCCGCGGGCTTGTTCAAGTCCTACAGCCTTTACGCCGGCGTG
>CAYHHL010000320.1:0-2439 GCA_964356325.1 uncultured Enterobacteriaceae bacterium
GTCGGGCAAGTCCGCCCAGGTGTAGCGATCGCCGCTCAAGGGTACACGGCCGCCGTGGGAGGATGCGCCGCCCGTTCGAGCCACGCCGAGGGCGCCCTGGGCAGATCGAAAAGCCTGGTATTCTCCCTGACATGCGCCGGGTTCGCCATGCCCACCAGCGCCGACGCCACGCCGGGCAGGCTGCGCGCGAACTGCAGCGCAAGTCCGGTCGAGTCCAGATCCTGCAGCGGCGCCACGTGCCCCGGGCGCACGCGCGCCAGCCGGCCCTGGTGCAGCGGCGCGCTCGCAAACGCCACCAACCCGAGCTTCTGCGCCGCCTGCAATGCCGTCATCGTCTCGCCGCGCACGGTCTGATTGGCCAGCACGCACGCCTCGGGCATTGCCAGACTCACGGGCAATTGCACAGCCTTGCAGCGATGCCTCAGTCCCGCTACGTCCTCGGCCAGGCGCACGACCCGTTCCAGCGACAAGTAGTCGCGTTCACCCGGCCGCGCCCGCAAGCCCGACCACGTCGCGATGCCATAGACGCGGATCTCGCCCCGATCGGCCGCTGCTTCCAAAGCCTCGAACGCGCGCCGCAATCGTGCCTCGACGACATCGCGACCCAGGATCTGCAGTTGCGTCTCGGGGTTGTGCACGAAATACACGTCCAGGGTGGCGAGGCCCAGGTTGGCCCGGCTCTTCTGCAGCGTCACGGTCAGGAACGCGGGCGCCATGCAGTGACAGTTCGCGACCAGTTCGTCCTCGGCGCACAGTCCCTGGCCAATCGTCTGCGCGCTGAACCAGGCGCCCGGATCGCACGGCGGTTGCCCTTCGAACGCCACGAAGCCCGCCTTGGACGCGATCAGCAGTTCGCTGCGGTACAATTCGCCTCGGGTGGGCGGATCCAGCAGGCTCTGGGGCGATTCATGCAGCAACGTCGCCAGCGCCTTGCCGATCGCTCGTTCGGAGCGTTGGCACCGGTAGTTGCTCGCGGTATCGATGACGTTGACGCCGCGGCGGACCGCTTCCAACACCGCGTCTTCGTAGGCTTGGTCTTGCGCATCGGTCGCCGGGCCCAGGTAGCTGCCCAGCCCCAGTGACGAAAGGTGCAACTGTCCCAAGTGGTTGTACGCCGACGGATCGCGACCTTGGCCCTGGCGCTTGGCGAACCGCGCGGTGCCGGCTTCGGTGGCAAAGGCACGCTGGCTGACGAGTTCGCTGACCATGGACCGCCCTCGACTGCCGGTGTCTGTGCGCTGGCGGAGGATTATGGTGCGGATCTTCGGGCACGCCAGCAAATGGCCGCTGCGAGCCCGCGTCAGGTCACGGGATCTGCGGCCAGACGCAACGCCTCGATCGCCGCCTTGCGGTCGTTCTGGCCGAACACCGCTGAACCAGCCACGAACCAATCTGCGCCCGCCGCCCGCGCCGCAGCGATGGTCGCACTGTTGATGCCTCCGTCGATCTGCAAGCGCATCGCCGGGTTGTGCTGCTGCCGCCATGCGTCCAGGGTGCGCAGCTTGGCCAACACTTCCGGGATGAAGGCCTGGCCGCCGAAGCCCGGATTCACGCTCATGACCAGGACGAAATCGACGAACGGCAAGATGGGCTCGATCGCCGAAACCGAGGTGTGCGGATTGAGCGCGACCCCTGGACTCATGCCCAGTTGGCGGATGCGCTGGACGGTCCGGTGCAAGTGCGGACACGCCTCGACGTGCACCGACAGCCAACGTGTGCCGGCCTTGGCGAAATCCTCCAGCAAATCGTCGGGGTTGGTCACCATCAGGTGGCAGTCGAGCGGCAACGTGCTGGCCTTGTGCAACGCCGCGGCGATCGGTGCCCCCAAGGTCAGGTTGGGCACGAAATGGCCATCCATCACGTCGATGTGCAGGCAGTCCGCGCCACCGGCTCGAACAGATTCGGCTTCGTGGGCCAGATGAGCGAAATCTGCAGACAGGATCGAGGGCGCAATGGCGACGGCGTGCATCAGGGTCCTTGCGATCATTTGTTGGGCTTGCCCGGCGTGGCATCGATCTTTTCGACGAGTTTCCAGCTGTTGAATCCGTCCGGGGTGCGACACAGGCTGCCGCCCTTGATGACCTTGTCCGCCGTCCACGTCACGCTGTCCAGCACCTTGGCATCCGGGGACCAGATGTTCAGGCTCGAGTCCGCGCTACCCTTCAGCTTGTCGTCGATGACCGGCGAGCCGGCGTTGTCGTGGTTGAAGTAGATGACCAGGAAGCCGTGCGCCGCGATCGACGTGCCCGGCGGCAAGGGCGGCGCCTCGGCGAACGGCTTCAAAACGCTGGCAATACGGTAGCCGGTGAGATCCACGTCGGCACTGTCGGCGTTGTAGATCTCGACCCAATCGCCGCCGCTCGGATTGAACGTGTCGATCGGCGTGCCCTTCGCGGCAATCTCGTTCAGGTACAGGCCTTTGGGCACCTCGACGGCGAC
>CAYHHL010000320.1:2539-4713 GCA_964356325.1 uncultured Enterobacteriaceae bacterium
GGGGAGTTGCGCAAGCTGGGCGTGATCGCCGACCTGCTGCATGTGCACTTCGATCGCGACGCCGATCCGGAACCGCTGACCAGCGCCCTGCTCGACACTTTGGCGGGCTACGGCCTGGTGGTGCTCGATCAGGTGTGGGATCCCCGCCTGGTCGCGCGCATCCAGGCGCGAGGCCAGCGCATCGTCGCGACGGATCCCTATGCCGTGTGGCGGGATGCGACGCCCGACTTCCAGCTCGCGCACTTCCTGACCCATCGCCAACCGCTGATCGATCTGACCCTGGCGTTGCGCGACGGCGAGGACGTGCTGGCGGTGGCCAATCTGGCGGTGCAACTGCCGGGCATGGCCGCGGCGGTGACGTCTCGACCCGCGCCAAGGACTCATCCTGAGTTGTCGCAGGCACTTGCGCCATTCTGCCCGATCATCGACCCGATCGTGCTCGGGCAACCGCGCGATGAGCAGGGCCAGGCGCCGCCCGCTCGCAAGACCTTGGATACCAACAGCGGCTGCCCGTTTTCAGACCCGGTGGCGAACAACCCGGCGTTTGCCAACGTCGATCTGAGCGCGCCGGGTATCACCCTCAAAGGCTGTGCATTTTGCTTCATGGGCGGCGACTACAAGGCCTTGCCGGCGCGCGACACGGTGCAGGCGCATCTCGACCAGATCGCTTGGTATCAGGCGAACTTGCCTCGCCTGGACGAAGTGGTCCTGCGCGATCAGTCGGCCCTGCGCTACTTGCCGGAACTGGTGCGCGGCGCCGTGCAAAGGGGGCTGCGGCCCGTGGGGTTGCTGGTGCCGGGGCGAGGCGACGCGATCCTGCGCTGGGGTGCCGAACTGCGCGCGGCGGCGCTGGCGTGTCACGGCACGGGCTTCTGGTTCACGCTGCATCTCATCGGCTTCGAGAGCTTTTCCCAGGACCAGCTCGACTTGTACAACAAGGGCGTGACCGTCGAGGACTACGCACAAGCCCTGGAACAGATGCGCCAATTGCACGCGGAGTTCCCCGAGGCATTCGTGCTGGCCAAGTACGGCGCGTCGTCCTTCATCCTGTTCAACCCTTGGACGACGCTGCGACAACTGCAGGAAACCGTGGACTTCTGCCGCACACACGCAGTCGCGGATCTGGCGCACGGCCTGACGCTGACCCGGCTGCGGCTGTACCCGAACCTGCCGCTGTACTGGAAGGCGCGCCAGGATCGCCTGCTTTCGGATGCGGTCGCGGCCGACGATCGCGGCGCGGCCTTCACGGGCTATAGCGCTGAGGCGACCTGGCGTTACCAGGATGGCCGCATCGCCGCGGTCGAGGAACTGCAGCGGCGTTTGCACCGCCATGTGCGGGTGACCGAAAGCGTCGGCCTGCTCGACAACGTGTTGCGCTGGACCCGATCGCGCCTGGCCGAACCGATCGACTCCGAGGTCGTGCCACTGAGCTCAGAAATCGTCGGCATCGAGCGCGATTGGCTGGCGTTGCGCGCGCTGTGGCACGGCCAGGGGCGGTCGGGACTGCACGGCGGCCGGCCGCTGCCGATCGATATGGAGAAACGCCAGGTTGCCCAGGCGCGCACCGTGCTGGCCGGTCAGCACTGCAACAACCACTGTCGCACCTGCGTCGCCGATCACGGTCGTTTCGAGACCGATGCCACGCGGTTGCAGCTCCAGGTCGAGCGGGCGGCCGAGGCGCACGGCCGGGTGGTGCTGGCCGGGCGCGAACCGACGCTGCTGCCGCAACTCCTGGGTCTGGTGCAGGCGGCGCGGGCGGCGGGCGCGACCCACGTCGAACTGGTGACGAACGGGCGGATGCTGGCCAACGCCGGGATCGCCAAGCGGTTGCAGCGGGCGGGCGTGACGGACCTGGTGCTGAAACGCCATCGCATGCTGGATCCGCAAGAGGACGCGTTCGCCGAAGCCGAGCACGCCGGCCGGCAGTTCTGGCAGGCCGTGACCGCGATTCGTCAGGCTGCGCCGCTGCGTTGGACGGCCCTGCTGGTGCTGGCCCGCGGCGGTGAGCACGACCTGATTCCGCTGCTGGAGCACATGGCCGGCCTGGGCGCGAGCGCGGTGCAGATCCACGTGCCGGCGGCCGAAGTCGACCTGACCCGGGTGGCCGAAGTCCGGGTCATCCTGGAGCAGGCACTGGCGACGGCGCATCTGAAGGGGATTCGCTGTAGTATCGA
>CAYHHL010000321.1:0-4703 GCA_964356325.1 uncultured Enterobacteriaceae bacterium
CCCTACATTCGCCACAAGCAGCACCGTCACCGACCCGGAATCCAGAACCGCGCCCGCCCGCCGTCTCCTGCCTTGACTGACGCAACCACGCACGACAAGTTCTGCGCCTCGGACAGTCCCTGAACCCGCGCCCGAACCCGAACCCGCACCCGACCCCGAACCCGAACCCGAACCCGCCACGGAGCCCCCGCATGACCTCCCTACTCCGCCTCGGCATCGTCGGTCCCACGGGTCGCATGGGCCTCGCCCTTTTGCAGCTAGCCGAAACCGAACCCGATCTCGCCGTCACCGCCCGCATCGTCCAGCCCGGCGAGCCCAACGGCGTCCTCTTGGCCGGTCTCTCCCGCGCCGACCTCGACGTCCTCATCGACTTCTCGCATCGCGAAGCCGTGTTGTCGCACGCAGCTTGGGCCGCGCGCCACGGCGTGGCCTGGGTGCTCGGCACGACCGGCTTGACCGCCGAGGACCAGCGCGCGGTCGACGCGGCGGCGCTGCGGACTCTTGTGTTCCAGGCGGCGAACTTCTCGCTCGGCGTGGCGCTCATGATCGATCTGGCGGCGCGGGCGGCTCGCGTCCTCGGCCTCCAAGCCGACGTGGAAGTGACTGAAGTACATCACAATCAGAAGCGCGACGCGCCCTCTGGGACGGCGCTGGCGATCGCTCGGGGCATCGCCGAGGCGCGCGGGCAGGACCTCGAGGCGGTGCGCCGCGACGGCCGCAGCGGTCTGGTCGGCGAGCGTACGGTCGGCGAGATCGGTCTGCACGCGCTTCGCCTGGCCGACGTGGTGGGTGAGCACGAAGTCAGTTTCGCTTGGCCCGATGAGCGGTTGCGTATTGCCCACGACGCCCGCGACCGCCGGGTCTTCGCGCGCGGAGCCTTGCGCGCGGCGCGGTTCTGCGCGCGGGCGATGGCCGCGGGACAACGCAACGGCCGCGTGGGGATGGCGGAATTGCTGGCCTGACCGTGGACCGTGCAACCGCGCTTTGCCTTGCCACAAACGTCGAACCGTGACATACGCGCGCGCTCGCGGGCCTTTCCCCCGCGGCCGGAACACCATGCGCCACCTTTGCCGATGCCTCTTCGTCAGCCTGCTGTTCAGCCTCAGCGCCACGTCCGTCTGGGCCTTGCCCTCGACCGCGACGATCACCGGTACCCTGGCCACGGCGGGCGGCACGGCTGTCACCGACGGACAGTACGCTGCCTTCATTTCGCTTTTCGACAAGGCAGTCGGCGGCACCGCGGTCTGGGCTGAGAACGGCGTCAAGCTCGACGTCAAGGGCGGCGTGTTCACGTACGAACTGGGGTCGGCGACGCCCCTGCCCGCGGACAAGCTCGCCGCGCTCGATCAGCTGTGGATCGGCATCCAGATCGCGCCTGACCCGGAATTGCCTCGCCGTCCGGTCGGTTCGGTGCTCTACGCACTTGCCGCCGCTCAGGCCAAGGCGCTTTCGTGCACCGGTTGCGTGGGCGCTGAGCAACTCGATGCCAAGGTGCTGGAGCCATACGCCAAGACAGCGAGCCTGGCCAAAGTCGCGACTTCCGGCAGCTATGCCGACTTGACCGGCGTCCCCGACCTCTCGGCATACCCGAAATCCACCGCGCTTGCCGCCGTTGCCCAGTCCGGCAACTACGCGGATCTCATCGGAACCCCGGATCTGTCCGTCTACGCCAAGGTCGCCGCCCTGGCCAACATCGCGTTGACCGGCAAGTACGCGGATCTCGCCGGCTTGCCCGACCTGACACTGTACGCCAAGCTCGGCAGCCTCGCCAACGTCGCGACATCGGGCGCCTACGCCGATCTCAGCGGCATCCCGCCCGCGGCCAAGCTCGGCACGTCGTGCGGCACCGCGCTCGTGGTCAAGGGCCTCAAGGCCGACGGAACCCTCGAATGCGCCAACGCGATCGATGCGGCGTCACTGCCCGCCGACGGCCTGTCGAAGGTTTCCAACGGCGTCCTGAGCGATCAACTGACCAACACCTGGTCCAACAAGGCCCCTGTGCCGATCCCGGACAATCTGCCCAAGGGCGTCAGCGACGACATCATCGTCCCCGAAGTCGGTACCTTGCAAACGATTTCCGTCACGGTGGACCTGGCAAACTCGGATACCAAGGGCATCGTGCTCAAGCTGACCGATCCCAAGGGCGGCACGTTCCTCCTGTTCGACAAGGGCGCGGCCGGAACCTCGGTCAAAGGTACCTGGCCTTCGCCGCAAAAGACCGTCAGCGGCGATCTGAACAGCTGGATCGGTCAAAGCCCCAAGGGTACCTGGACGCTTTCACTGGTCGATTCCAGCTACTTGAACAACGCGGTCGACGGCGCCATCAACAGTTGGTCGCTCACGTTTGGCGTGCTGTCCAACCAGGCTGTCGTGGTCAAGGGCAACCTCGTCATCGCCAATGCCGGCACGCCTTGCGCCATCCAGTACCAGGGCGCCGTGCGATTCGATACCGCATCCAATGAGTTGCAGGTGTGCAACGGCTACGGCTGGCAGACTGTCTACACGAGCGGCGGCAAGGGCACCAAGGCCAGCCCGGCGCTCTCGTGCAAGACCATCCTCGACGGCGGCCTGTCCACGGGCGACGGCGCGTACTGGCTCGATCCGAACGGCGGCAGCCCCGGTGACGCTTTCCAGGCCTACTGCGACATGACGACCCAGGGCGGCGGCTGGACGTTGGTGGCCAAGCTGACCGGCCAGGACGCCACGATGAACCGCAGCAACATCAACCAGTGGCGCCACAAGCAGTACGTCGGCAACATCACCAATCTGGCGTCCGAGAACGCGTTGGGCGCGACGTATGACAGCGTGGCCTTCAGCGACGTCATGATCCGCAGCCTCGCGACTGCCAGCAAGAACCTGGGTTGGCGCCACCCGGAAACATTCCCGAACGTGTGGTCCATCGTCAACGCCGGCACGCGGGTCAGCGACGGCAAGAAGCTGTTCGGTTCGATCCAGGGGCTCGACTACAGCGGCAACCCTGCGAATCACAACGATTGTACTGCGCTCAAGTTCGGCTTCCTGATGGCCGACTGGAATTACAACGTCGCCGGGGGCATCGTCGGCCACGCCCACCTGAACCACGGCCACACGGGCGCCGTCGTCGGTGCGTCGATCTACGACCCCGCGGCCAACCAGTACGGCCACGGCACCAACGGCACGGACGTGAATTGCGTCACCGACTTCGGCATGGGCAGCGGCTACTACGATCTGGCCGCGGGCGCCAACGCCAGGAACGTGCAGGGGCACCGCTGGGGCCAGGGCAATGGCCTCACCGCCGACTTCGGCGCCCACGCGTTCTTCGTGCGCTGAGGCCGCGACCGTCGAGCTTCCAGTCAGTTGGCCTGCAACCGCACCAGGGCCTCGACGTGCGGCGTGTGCGGGAACATGTCCAGCGGCACGATGTCGGTCACCCGGTAGCCCGCCTGCGCCAACCGCTCGATATCGCGGGCCAAGGCCGGCGGATGGCAGGACGCGTAGACCACGACCGGCTTGACGGCCAGGTTGGCGATGGCTTCGATCACGGCCGGTGAGCAACCGGCGCGCGGCGGATCGAGCAGGATGGCATCCGCCGCGAGTTCACCGAGTTGCGAGGCAAAGCCGGCCGCATCCGCCGCTTGCGCGGTGACGTGGGAGGCTTGCAGTCGGTCGATGTTCCAGAGCGCATCCGCGACCGCCGCTGGATCGCGCTCGACCAGGGTGACGCGATCGGCACGGTGGCGCACCGAAAGTCCGAACACGCCAACGCCCGCGTACAGATCGACGAGATGCGTCATGTGCTCCGGCAAGAGCGCGGCCGCAGCCTGGACCATCTGCGTCGCCATGTCGTGGCGGGTCTGCAGGAACGCGGTCGGGCCGACTTCCAGTTCCAGGTCGCCATATTGCACGTGCTGCCGTTCCGCGCCCGCCAGGTGCACCGTGGTCGGCCCCAACACTGGCCCGCCGTCAGTCGGATTGACGTTGGCCGACACCCCCACTACGCCCGGCACGTCCAAAAGCGCTTCCCCTGTGGCAACCAGACCTTCCGCGTGGGTCACCACCAGGGTCACCAGGCCTTCGCCGCGAGTCGGGTCGACGCGAAACAGCACGGCGCGCAACTGCCCCGGGTGTTCGGCATCCCGCCAGGCGCTGATTCCGGAACGGCCGAGCACCGCGCGAACGCCCTCGAGGGTTTGGTTGACCATCGGGTGCTGGACGATGCAGCCCTCGGCTCCGACGATGTCGTGCGATCCGGGCGCGAAGAAGCCGAACCGAAGGATTCCACCGGGTTTGCGGCGGGCCATCATCAGCGCGCGGGTGCGGTAGCCGGTGGTCTTGGGCTCGCCCGGAGGTTGGTGCCAGTGCGCGTCGATCACCAAGGGATCCAATAGCCTGTGCAACGTCGCCAGGCGCGCCTGCATCTGCGCGGACAACGCCACGGACTGCCAGGGACAGCCGCCGCAGCGATCCACGACCGGGCAGGGTGGCGTCACGCGATCGGGCGAGGGCGTCTCGAGCGATTCGATGTGGCCCCAGGTGGCGTGCTGGCCGACGTGGGTGATGCGCAAAGTCCCGACATCGCCGGGAACTCCACCGGGAACGCGAATCTCCACGCCGGACGAGTCCGCGCGGCTGCCGTCGCTATCGGCGAGGCGGGTGACGCGAAAGGCAACGAGGTCGCGGGGGCGCAGGCGTGGGTTTGACATGGGCGGGAGGATAACTCAGGC
>CAYHHL010000322.1:0-4651 GCA_964356325.1 uncultured Enterobacteriaceae bacterium
CCCACCCCCTGGTCATTTCGCCGGCCCCCTGGGCATTGCGTACTTTGCACCCCTGGTCATTGCCCCGGCCCAGAATCAGTTCGCGGATGCGCCCGAACGACGCCGGCTGGAAGTCGCCGCGCCGCTTGCACCTCTGCGCGAAGTCGTTACGCTGCCGCCGGGCCACTACGGCCCGCACGGTGCCGGCCACCCTGGGACGCAAATGCGAGTTCGCAACATCAGTTGGCACGCGACGCTCAGTGAGGTGTTGATCTGCGTGCTGCTCTGCGCCTGTAGCAGCGGCCAGGTCGCCGGAACGGGTCAAGGCCAGGACGGCGATCCGGATCAGGAAGTCGCCAATCTCGAACGTGAACTGACTGAAGCCGGCCCCGATTCGGCGCGCGTGCAGGCCCAGTTGGATGCGGCGCGCGATCGGGCCGTGGCCGTGCACGTCGAGGCCGGCGGTCGGGCCCTGCGCAACCACGAACTGGGCCACGCGGAAGGCGAACTGCAACTCGCCATGCGTCACCTGCCCGAAGACCCGCGGGTCGCAGGCTTGCGTCTCTCGATTGCCGGTGCCCGCAGGCAGGTTGCGCAAACCGTGACGAATTGTCGCGGACGGTTGGAACGCCTGGCCGGCCTGGAAGCGCGGGCCGAGGACCGCGGCGAATGGCTCGCACTGTTGGCCGATCTGGACGAGTTGTCGCTGTGGGAACACGAGCTTCCGGACGCGGCCCACGTGCGGCAAGAGGCGCGCGGCCCGGCGGTGACCTGGCTGCTGACCGAAGCGAAACAACAGCTTGCCGCGGGCGACGGGACGGCGGCGCGGGCCTCGCTCGATCGGGCCGAAGCGCTGACGCCCGGGGCGCCGGCTGTGGCATTGGCGCGGCAAGCCATCGAAGGCATAGCGGATGTGGCGTCGCTGCTGCGTCAAGCCGACGAACTGGCGGCGCAAGGCAAGCACGCGCAGGCCCGCAAGCTGTATCAGCAGGTCCTGGCCCGCGATCCCGGCAACCTCGCGGCGCGCAAGGCAGTGGCGGACGGCAAGGTCTTGGAAGTGCGCGTACTTCTGGAACAGGTCAAGGTCGAGCGGCTGGCGGGGCGCGTGGACCGGGCGATCGCGGCGGCCAACGACGCGGTGGCGGTGGGCACCGAGAACGCGGCGCTGGCGGCCGAGGCGCGCAAGGTGGCGACCGACCTGAACGGACGCCTGATCGGCGGTCTTTACGCGAAGATGCAGGCCGCCCAAGGCCGCAAGCTCGACGCCGCGGCGTGGCTGTACGCGCGGGAAATCGCGACATTGGTGGGTCCAGCCGCGGCGACCGACAGCAAGCAGATCAAGGACGTGCGCAAGCGATTGGCCGGCCTGGAAGCGAGCGTGCAGGCCAAGGCCGCGTATCGTCTGGTGTTATCGCAGGGTCCTGTGCCCAAGGATGCGCCCGCGGGTGTGGCGGCGGCTCTGTCGCAAGGGGCGCGGGCGCGGCTGACCGCGGCGCTCGGCCGAGCCGTTACCGTGCTGGCCAAGGCGAGCAAGCAGGCCGATGGCAGCCTCGCGGTGCAAGTGCCGACGTTCACGGTGAATCGGTACACGACGCCCGAAGCTCGCTCCAAGCAGTTCTTGGACCGCACGGAAGTCGTCGACAACGCGAAGTATTTTGAGGCCCAAGGCCGCCAGTCGACCGCGCTGGCCGCGCTGACCCAGGGTCTGGACGCGCTGCGCCCGGTGCAGGAAGAAATCAACCTGGCCCAGCGCGAACTGCACCAGTCCAAGCTGCAACTGACTGAAATCGAGCAGAAGATCGTTTCCGAAGATACCGCCTACTACAAGGGTCGGACTTCGCCGTGCCCGGGTGGCAAGCTGGACTGTCCGAAGACCCGCGGTCACGAGCGCTGGCAGGCCAACGTCGCGTACTACAGCAAGGCTATCGCCAAGCAGGAAGCGGTGTTGCGCGATCTGGAACCCGAGCGGCTCAAGATGCAGCGGATCGTGGACGAGAAGCAGGCGGGCTACGACGAGGCGGTGAAGGTGGCCGCCGAGACGCCCCGACGCGTGCCGAAGGAAGTGTGGTTGCCGTACGATTATCAGGTGGTGCGGCACGACCTGGCGGTGGACGCGACGTTGACCGTAGCCTTGACGCAAGTGGGCGCGGAGCCGGTGCGCGGGCAAGCGGTGGTGCAAGAGGCGCGCTCGGACCTGGCCAGCGATGGCGTGGAAGTGAAGGGGCAGGTGCTGGAGCCGCAGAAAGCGAGTGGCCTGCCGGGCGATGCCACGCTGGTCGCCGATGTGACCGGCCGGTTGCTGGACGCAGCGCTGCCGGCCGTGGTGCAACTACTTGCGCGCCATGGGGAACGTTTCGTGCGGCTGGCGGGCGCGGCCAAGGACGACCTGACGCGGGTGCATTGGCTGGTGCTGGCGGCGCAAGCGGGCGAAGCGATGCCGGTCGAGACGCGGGCCCAGGTTCTGCAGCAGCTGGCGGATCTGACCGGTTGGCACGCGGACACGGGCAAGCTGGACGTCGATCGGCTGCAACTCGCGCCCGAGAAAGCCGGCAAGACGATCAAGCCCAAGAAGTAGCCGCACAGCGTGGATCTCGGGCTCGCGAAGCCAAATGCAGCCGAGATCCGCTGAAATCCGCGAAGACCCTTGCATCTTTGCCAGAAGCGCCTACTCTGTGCGCACTGGACCGAGGCGTGCGCGGCGATGGTCGCTGCCGGTCCACCTTCCACCCCCTGCTACCCATCGCAAGTCACTACGACGCGCATCGGCATCAGGGAGTTGGCGCATGCCGCGAGGCCCGTTCGTCCCGACCGCCTGTGCTTTCGAGCCTGGCATCGTGGCCGTCCAAGGGCGATGCCCGGTCCGCTGATCGACCGACATCGCCTGGCCCAACGGTGCTGCTGTTCAGAGGGCTTGTTCGCCTTCCAAACCGCTCATCGATAATAAGCCCCTGCATCCGCAGAGGTTTTGCGTTCCTCGCCGGCCTCCGTGCCCGCAGGTCGACGCTCCGATCAGTTCTGCGCCGCTTTTCTGCCGCGCCAAGGATTCCATGCTCTTCGAAGACCTTCATTTGATCCCCAACCTCCTCAAGGCCGTGGCCGAGGAGGGCTACACGACGCCCACGCCGATCCAGGCCCAGGCGATTCCGCACGTGCTTTCCGGAAGTGATCTGCTCGGTTGTGCGCAAACCGGCACGGGCAAGACCGCTGCCTTCGCCCTGCCCCTGCTCCAACGCCTCGCGGGTCAGGCGCCCATGCAAGTCCAGAACGCGACTGGCAGTGCGCGGCCGATTCGCGTGCTGGTCCTGGCGCCGACGCGGGAACTGGCCCTGCAGATCCACCAGTGTTTCGCGTCCTACGGCGCATACACCGGCATCCGCTCGGCGGTGCTGTTCGGTGGCGTGGGCCAGGAGCCGCAAGTGCAGATCCTGCGCCGCGGTGTCGACGTGCTGGTGGCGACGCCGGGTCGGCTGATCGACCTGATGGGCCAGGGTTACGTCAAGCTTGGCTTGGTGCAGGCGCTGGTCCTGGACGAGGCGGACCGGCTGCTCGACATGGGCTTCGTGCGCGACGTGCGGCGTATCGTCTCGGCGGTCCCCAAGATCCGGCAAACGCTGCTGTTCTCGGCGACGATGCCCACCGACGTCGAGGCGCTGGCGGCCGAACTGCTGCACAACCCGGTGCGCGTGGCCATCACCCCGGCGGCGACCACGGTCGAACGCATCGAACAGTCGGTGTATTTCGTCGAGAAGAACGACAAGCGCTTCCTGCTCGAGCACGTGCTGCACGACCAGGGCATCACCCGCGTCATCGTGTTCACGCGCACCAAGCACGGCGCCAACAAGGTCGTGCAGCACCTGGACAAAGCCGGCGTGCGTGCCGAGGCGATCCACGGCAACAAATCGCAAAGCGCCCGGGTGCGCGCGCTGGAAGGCTTCCGTTCGGGTGCGACGCGAGTGCTGGTGGCGACCGACATTGCGGCGCGCGGCCTGGACATCGACGCCGTGTCGCACGTGATCAACTTCGACTTGCCGGAAGTGCCGGAAAGCTATGTGCATCGCATCGGGCGTACGGCTCGGGCGGGCGCGGAAGGCATCGCGCTGTCGTTCTGTGACTCCGAGGAACGCCAGTTGCTGGCCGACGTCGAGCGCACGATCCGCAAGCGTATCGCTGTGATCAACGAACACCCGTTCCGCGCGACCCACAGCGCCGCGGTTCTCGCCTCGCGTCCGCCGGCGCCGGCCTCGCGCTCGGGTCGGCCGCAAGGTCAGGGACGGCCGCAGCAGGCACGGCCGGGCAACGGTCAGGGCTACGGCCAGGGCCAGGGTCAGCGCGGGCCGTCGCAAGGCCAGGGGTTTTCCGCGCAAGGTCCGGGATTTGCGCCGCAGGGTCCGGCGACTTCCGGGGGCAATGCGCCGTCGCGGACGCGGAACCACGATCGCCGGCCGGTGTAGCTCGGCGACGGGTTCGGGTTCGGGTTCGGGAACGGGTTCGGGAACGGGTTCGGGTTCGGGTTCCGGTCCCGGCTCCGGCTCCGGTCCCGGCTCCGGTCCCGGCTCCGGGTTCGGGTTCGGGTGCGGGTTCGGGTTCGGGTTCCGGTCCCGGCTCCGGCTCCGGTCCCGGCTCCGGTCCCGGCTCCGGGTTCGGGTTCGGGTGCGGGTTCGGGTTCGGGTTC
>CAYHHL010000323.1:0-4632 GCA_964356325.1 uncultured Enterobacteriaceae bacterium
ATCGTTGATTCGGCGCTTTTGCCGCGGACCCCGACCAAGATTTCGGAACCTCACCCGGCTGCAATGGCTCCCGTGGACGCCCACCTCGGCCGGCTGCTACCCTCGGCCCCGGAGGCACGGATGCACCGACGCTTGTGTTTGACTCTATTGGCGATGTGCTTGCCCGCGCTGGCGTTTGCCGATCCGCTGGTGCTCAAGCTCGCCACGGTCGCTCCGGATCACACGCCTTGGGCCGAAGTGCTGCACCGGTTCGCGCAAGCCGTCGAAGCGAAGTCGGCCGGTCGTCTGCGCGTGCAACTGTACCTCGGCGGACAGCAAGGCGGCGAAGTCGAGGCCGTGCTGAAGTGCAAGCGCGGGCATCTGCAGGGCGTCAGCGCTTCGACTGGTGCCCTGGCGACGCAAGTGCCGGCGGTCCTCGTCATCGAAGTGCCGTACCTGTTCCGCGACGAGGCGCAAGCTGATCGCATCCTGGATGGCCCGCTCGCCGCGCCGCTGCAGGCCAGGATGCGCAAGGCTGGGCTGCAGTTCGGCTTCTGGAGCGAGAACGGCTTTCGCCACCTGGGCACGCGCGCACCGGTCCGCACGCTGGCAGACCTGCGCGGCCGCAAGATGCGCGCCCAGGAATCGCCCCTGCACCTGCAGCTGTGGCAAGCCTGGGGCGCGGCGCCGGTGGCGATTCCCGTGACCGAGACGCTGCCGGCCCTGCAGCAGGGCACGGTCGACGGCTTCGATCAGGCTATCGGTTACGCGGTCGCGGGGCGTTGGGCGGCGGCCATCGGTCACTTCACGCTGACGGCGCACATCTACCAGCCGGCGGTCATCGTGTGGAATGCCGCGTGGTTCGATGCACTTCCAGTAGATCTGCGCAAGATCGTGGTCCAGGAGTCCGCGGTGGCCCAGGCGCTCGGTCGCCAGAAGGTGCGGGCGATGACCCCGGGACTTCTGGAGCTTTTGCGCAAGGACGGCGTGCAGGTGCGCACGCCCAGTGCCGAGGAGCGCAGGGCCTTCGAGATCGCCGCCAAGCCGGTGCGCGCGTGGTTCCGCCAGACTCGCGATCCGCAAACCGTGCAGTTGCTCGATCTGGCGCTGTCCGCCCTGACCCAACCGTGAAGCTCTCGACATCCAAATGGCTGGCAGCGCTGGACTTTCAAGTCCTGCGCGTGGAACGGGCGCTATGCGTGCTGGCGCTGGCGGTGATGACCGGCGTTTTGGCCGCTTCGGTCGCGCACCGGGTCTTCACCCGTCCGGAAGGCCGCCTGTCGACGGCGATCTTGGCGCTCCTGCACAGGCTGGGTCGGCACCCGGATGCCGCCGTGGTGCACGGTCCGGTCTCGGCGGCGCTGAACGCCCTGGCCTGCCTGGCGCTGGCGTACCTGGCGGCGCGGACCTTGCCGCGGCCTTGGCCTCGGCACAAAGCCCTGATTTTTGGGCTGTTCGTCACCGCACTGGTCGCGCTGTCCATCCGAGCGCTGGTGACGTTCATGCCCTCTGGCCTGGTCTGGGCGCCGGCCGCGGCGCTGGCCTGCATGCTGTGGGCGGGCCTGCTCGGGGCGTCGATCGCCGCCGCGCAAGGTCGCCATCTGTCACTGGAAGTCGGCAACCACCTGTGGCCGGCGCGCCATCGCCCGATTGCACGAATCACAGGTCTTCTGCTGGCTTGCGCGACGTCGGCGCTCCTGGCCGCGCTGGCCGGCGTTTCCGTCCACGAGCACTGGCACACCTGGGCGACCACGCCCGATGCCGCGACGCTGTTGCCGACTGGTCTGCCGCTGTGGCTGGTGCTGGCTATCTTGCCGTGGTCGTTCGGGATGATGGCCTTGCGCTTCCTGCGCCAGGCCTCGACGGTGCGCACGTGATCGCGCTGCTCCTGGTGCTCGTCGGCCTGGCCTTGCTCGACGCGCCGCTGTTCGCGCTGGTGGCGGCGGCCGCGGCCTTGTGCTTTCTGTGGTTGACCCCGGATCACGCCGGCATGCAGGGCCTGCTGCCACTGGTACAGTCGACCGAGCCCCTGCTGCAACGTCAGGAGTTCTTGGCCATCCCACTGTTCGCGGCGGCGGGCGCGGTCATGACCGCGGGCGGCATGGCGACGCGGCTGGTCGCGGTGGCGCGCGCAGCGTTCGGCTGGCTGCCCGGTGGGTTGGCCATCGCGGCAGTCATGGCGTGCGTGTTCTTCGCGGCGGTCTCGGGCAGTTCGCCGGTGACGCTGCTGGCAGTCGGCCCGCTGTTGGTCCCGGCATTGCGCAAGTCTGGCTATCGCGAGGACTTCTCGATCGGTCTCGTCACCACCGCCGGTTCCCTGGGCTGTCTGGTGCCGCCGGCGCAGGCGCTGCTGATCTACGCGGCGAGCGTCACGACGACATCGGCGCGGGTCGATCCCCAGGAACTCTTCCTCGCCGGTCTCGTGCCCGCCGTGGGGATTGCCCTGCTGCTGTGCGGCTTTGCAATCTGGCAGGCACGGCGGATGTTGACCGATCGACCAGGTTTCGACGCTCTCGCCATGCGCACGGCGCTGCGCGAAGGCATCTGGGCGCTGCTCTTGCCGGTGGTGGTCCTGGGCGGCATCTGGGGCGGTTTCTACACCCCCTCGGAAGCCGGCGCCGTGGCTTCGGTTTACGCCCTGGTCGTCACCGGCCTCATCCACCGCGAGTTGACCTGGCGCAAGCTGACCGACGCTTTGGCCGAAGCCGGCACGCTGATGGGCACGCTGCTGGTCGTGTTGATCTTAGCCTTTGCGCTGGGGGACTTCCTGGCCGACGCCCAGGTGCAGGATCGCCTGGTGACCCTGCTGACCGGTTGGCACTTGGGCCCCGTAGCGTTTCTCGTGCTGGTCAATCTGGCGCTGGTCGGCATCGGCGCGCTGACCGACTCGATCAGTTGCACCCTGCTGTTCGCGCCCCTGTTGGCGCCCATCGCGGTCGAGGTCTACGGCATCGATCCGCTGCACTTCGCCATCGTGTTCGTCGCCAACATGGAGATCGGCTACCTGATGCCGCCGGTTGCGACCAATCTGTTCGTGGCGTCCGCGGTATTCGATCGTCCGCTCGGCTACATGGCCAAGGCAGTGGCGCCGACCTTGGCCCTGCTGTGTCTGGCCCTGGTGGCGCTGACCTTCTTGCCGACGCTGGCGACCGGGCTGGTCCGTCAGCAGCGCGGTCAGCCGATCGTCCAAGCGTTTCCTTGGGCTGGCGCGCAAGTCCCTACCCAGCCGCCCGTGCCGGATCTGGCGTCCCTGACCGTGCAGGCCTTTGCCGACGTGACGCCGACCGCGCAGCCGATCCCCTGACACATCAATGGATTACAGCGCGGCGAACTGCAGCTTGACCTTGAACTCGCGCGGGCCGTCCTGCGCGTGCGGCAGGTTCTGCACGTCGCGCCAGCGCTTGCGCAGGCACTGCTCGAGCAGTTCGCCTTCGCCCTCGGCGTGGATCTCGGTCAGAACGCCTTGCGGATTCACGACCAGGCGCACCACCACTTCGCCGAGCATCTGGTCGGGTTGGGCGGTCAGCTTGCGGTCGAAACAAGCGCGCACTTCCTCCAACCGCGCCGCCCGCGCCACCGCCTCCCGGGTCGTCTCGTCGGGCTGCGGATCCAGCCAGGTACGCGCCCTTTCACGGGAAAGCGGATACTGTTCGGGCCGGTAACGGTTCATCTCGCGCTTGAGTTCGGCGACCCAGGTGCTGCTCACGTTGCGGCGCTGCGAGTCGTTCCACGCCTGCTCCAGGGCCGCCAGCGCGAGTTGCAGCATGCGCTCTGACACCATCTTGGTCAGCGATTGCACTTGCTTGAGCTGCTCCACGGTCACGGATTCCGGCACCGGCAGCTCAGCCGCCGATTCCGCGACGTGGGCCAGCAGGCGCCCGCGCATCACCGCGGCGGCGTACTGCCATTCCAGGGCGTTGTAGAGGCCCACCTGCTCGAGCAGAGCGTCGCACAGACCGCCCGCGCCGTGCTCGGTCAACCCTTCGGGATCGAGGTCGGGCGAACCGCGCACGGTGACGAGCTGCTGCTGCAACTGCTTCATCACGAAGGGCAACTGCTTGTCTGCTGGCATTTTTGCCGGCGGTGCTTGGATGGGCGTGGCGACGAATGTCCGGGCGCGCGGTTCGAGCAACCGAAACGCCGCCTCCGCCGCGGCGGTCGCCATGACGCCGCCGTCCTTGTCGTAGCCGCCCTTCTGGAACTGCTTGATCGTTTCGCGCCACACCGCCTCGGCCTTGCGCGAATCGCCCATGTCCGCGTAGAGATTGCCGAGCTTTTGGCGCGCCGCGAACACTTCGGCAGGCGGCACGTGCTCCTTGGGCGCGACCTTGAGAAAGGCCTCGATCGCGGCGGCGTCATCGCGTCCGGCTGCAAGCCCGGGCACTGCAACGACCGCCAGCAGCAGGAGCGATCCTACGAATCTGAAGAACATGCCGACAATGTTGCGCATCCGCACCTCCGGCCGCGCCGCGGGGGAAGACCGCGGCGCGAACTCGAGCGCAGGGTGCCCGTCTCTGCCAGCATGCGCAACAATCTATGTCGGATTGTAATGATGGCAGCGGTCAGCGCAACACGCCTAAGCCGGCTGCGCGTAACGGCGCCGCACTTGCGCCAGCAGCTCGGCCAACGTCGCGTAGAGATAGGGATCGTCGA
>CAYHHL010000324.1:0-4577 GCA_964356325.1 uncultured Enterobacteriaceae bacterium
CCCGGAGCCGGAGCCGAACCCGAACCCGGAGCCGGAGCCGGAGCCGGAGCCGGAGCCGGAACCGGAGCCGGAAGCCAAGACGCCTAATCTACGCGGCCTTGGCGCCATCGCCCTTGTTCTCGCGCCCACTCACCGTCGCCAGCACGTTTTCGACTGCCTTGGCCGCCTGGGTGATGTTCTCTTCGTCGCCGCCCAGCCACACGCGCCCGAACGCACCCGTGGTGATCATCTCCATCACCTTGATATTCGCGGCTTTCTCCGCCTCATTGGTCGCCAGCAGCGCATAGCCCGCCGGGTGGACTTCCAGCACGTACATGGTCTGGCCCTGCAGGATCATGTCGCCGTGGCGCATCCGGTTGATCAGCATCGTGTGGTAGCCCTCGACGCCGGTGATGATCTGCGAGGACATGATGCGCGGCTTGAGGCGGTCCTCGACTTTCATCCCGTAGGCGTCCAGCACTGCCTGGCCCGCCGCCTGGATCTGGCCCTGATCTTCGCTGTGCACCTCGAGCATCCCGAACGCGCGCTCGACGATCAGCATCCCCGGCACCACGCTGGTCTTTTTCAGCACCGCGTCGGTCACCATGTTCACGGACATGCCGGGCGCCACTTCGACCAGCAGGGCGGTCTGGCCCTCCAGGGGCAGGAACCCGCGCGCCACCGTCGCGATGAACGAAGCCGTCTGCGGCTGCAAGCTGTCGATATGGGTGAAGGTCCGCAGTTCGATGCCGTCGGCCATGATCGTCCCCTGGGTAGTGCCCGCGAAAGGTCGCAGTGGTGCGGACAGTAGTGGGTTTTGCCCGCGTCGCCAAGTCTGCGTCTGGCGCCCCGTCTCGCGCCGAGTTACGTTGGCAGCGGACTTCCAAGGCAACGATGGCCAGCACCCCCGACACGCGCACTCGCCGCATCGCCCAGCGCCGTCGCGACCTCGATCGCGCCCGCCGCCAACGCCTCGGATTCTGGCGCAGTCTGGGTCGGTCCAACCGCCTGTTTCCACGCAAGCTCGTGGTCACGCGCGAGGGCAAGTGGATCATCGCCGTGGCCCTGCTTCTGGGCGCCGCGGCCGTCAACACCGGCAACAACCTCTTGTATCTGGTACTGAGTCTGGTGATCAGCGTGATTTCGGTGTCCGGCATCCTGTCCGAACTGTGCCTGCGCGGCATCACGCTGGCCCGCCACTATCCGCGCTACGTCGAAGTCGGCGAGGCCGCGCGCCTGCGCATCGAAGTCCAAAACGACAAGTCGCGCGCGGCTTTGCACCTCGAGGTCGGCGAGTTGGTCGATTCGCCCGATGTGCAGACACGCCCGGGCTACGTGCTTCACCTGCAAGGGCATGAAACGGGACAGGCTTTTGCCCTGCTGCGGCCGCTGCGCCGAGGTCCGGTGACGACCGTCGGGCTGCAGGTCACCACCGCGTATCCCTTCGGTTTTGCCCGCAAGACTCGCCTCCACCCCGATCCCGCCGAGTTCCTGGCACTGCCTCCGGTCGCCGACGTCAAGCTGCCCTGGCAGGGCGCGGTCCAGCGCGGTGCCCAGCATCCCAGCGTGCGGGCGGGACATGGCGATACGTTCCGCGGTCTTCGCGATGCCCGGCCCGGCGATTCCCTGCGCGACATCCACTGGAAGGTCTCGGCCCGCCGCGATCGTCTGGTGGCGCGCGAGTGGGAGTCAGAGGCGAGCCGCGTGGCGATCGTCCGGTTCGTCCACGTGGCGCCGGGAAGTTCAGACGATCCGCGGACCTTGGACCTGGCGTGCGCGACGGTGGCGGGGCTGTGCGCGTCGCTGCTCCAGGACGGCCTCGCGGTCGGGCTGCAAACGCTGCAGGGCCGGGTGCCGCCCTTGCCGGATCCGAGCGGGCAGGGCGATCAACTGCACAAGATTCGAGAATTGCTGGCTAACCTCGTGCTGGCTGATCGCGCGCCGCCCGTGGATTGGCCGATCGCCGACCAGAACTGGGCGGATCTCAGCCTTGCCGGCGAATCCGTCCACGCCGCGATCAGCCGCCGCGAGCCTTTGATCTGGCCCAGTTCCGGCGGCCCCGTTGAGGTCTTCCTCGTCACCTTCGCCAGCCGCGCCGACGTCCAGGCCGGTGCTGCTGACGTGCTGGTCAGTCTCGATCCTGGCGGCCACCTCGCCAGCATGCGCCGAGTCAGCGTCAAGGGGGCGGCGTGAACGTGCAGCAGTCGCTGGTCGCCGTCGCGTATGGCCTCGTCTTTCTGGCGTTTCTGCCTCTCGCTGCGTCGGGAGAAATTGGCCTCTGGCTGCCGCTCGCCTTCCTCGCCGCGCTGGTCGGCAGCTTGCTGCGGGATCCCCACGCCGCGACTTCCAGCTTGAAATCGTTGGGTACGCTGTCGGCGCGCATCTGGACCGCGGGGCTGCTCGTGGCGTTTGCCGCGCTGGTCGCGTGGTCGATTTCGGACGGTCGCTGGCTGGTCCATGCCATTACTTTCGCGCTGTTGATGACCGTGAGCCGGTTCTTCCAGCGCCGCTACGCCAAGGACTACCTGCAGCTCATCTCGCTGTCGTTCATCTTGTTGCTGGTGTCCGCGGTGGTGTACCCGGGCCCGACGTTTGCCGTCTGTTTTCTGGGCTATACGGTGCTGACCATGTGGGGCCTGGCGCTGTTCCACGTCAGCCGCGAAATCGAGATCCAGACGCACACCCGCCCGGAAGATCTCCAGGCCCTGCAAACCAGGATCGCGGTCGCACCATCCACCCGTCGCTGGCTCGGTCTGCGCCGGGCCCTGCCGCCGAAAGAGCAGGTGCTGTGGCCGGAACTGCCCTTGACCGAAGCGATGTTGGCGTGGCGGACGCGCCGGCTCATCACCAAGCGCTGGTTCGCTGCGACCGCCCTGCTGTCCCTGGCGGTACTGGCGATTTCCGCCCTGTTCTTCTTCCTGTTCCCGCGCTTGGGCATGGGCTTCTTCTTCGCGCAGACCCGTGGCGCCCAAGCCGTGGTCGGTTTTGGCACGGACGCGGAGCTGGGGCATTTCGGCCAGCTCAAGACGTCGGCGCAAGTCGTGGCGCGCGTGACTTTCCCAGACGATCCCAAGCGCTTGGAACAACCGTTGAAACTCCGCGGCATTGCCTTCCACAACTTCGTGGGCACGGGCTGGACGCGGCCGGCGGAATCGGCGTGGGAACTGATGCACGAGGCGGGCAAGTACCGCGTGCCTACGACGCAACCGGCTGATCTGGACCGGGAACGCATCTGGCATGCCGAGATCTACTTGGAACCCATGGGCCAAGACACCCGCGTGCTGTTCGCCCCGCCCCAGACGCAAACGGTGGAACTGCTCGACGTGCGATTCGATTACCTGCGCGGCCGGCGTCGGCGCGTGTCCCTGACCCCGAGCGGGGACCTGGCCTACAAGGCGCCGCCGGACACCGCGATGCACTACGCCGTCGAGGTCGTGGAACCTCTTGATCGTGCGCAGGAAGACCGGATGTTGCGCGAGGCGGACGGTCCGCTGCCCGAACGCATCGCCAAGCGTTGGACCGACGTCCCCGCCAACCTGGACCCGCGCATTGCCGAATTAGCCAAGAAACTCGCGGGCCACAAGACCCACCGCTACGACCAGGTGCTCGTGCTCGAGCAGGCGCTGCGGGTCGGCTGGACCTACTCGCTGGCCGGGGACCAGGATGCCAAGAAACCCTTGGAAGACTTCCTGTTCGGGCGCAAGAGCGGGCATTGCGAGTACTTCGCGACCTCGATGGCGCTGATGCTGCGGACGTTGGGGCAGGCGGCCCGGCCGGTACACGGCTTTGCAGGCGGACAGCTCAATGCTTACGGGAAGTACCGCATGGTCCGCCAGGCCGACGCGCACGCTTGGGTGGAAGTGTACTTTCCGGGCGTGGGCTGGCGAACCTTCGATCCGACGCCGCCTTCGGGGCAGGAAGTGCCGCAGGACGAGGGACTGACGGCTTGGGCGCGGCAGGTGCTCGATCAGGCGACGCTGGTCTGGTACCAGTGGGTGGTGGAGTACGACCTGGAGCGGCAGATCGAGGTGGTGAAGTCGATCTCCTCGATGTTCAAGAGCTTGCGCAGTCAGGAGAATCGGCCGACCTACACCACCAGCGACGACGCGCCGGCCGAGAAGAGCGATGAGCCCTCGCGCGTGCCGTGGCCGATACTGGGCGCGACGGCGGTGCTGGCGGCGGGCGCGTGGTGGTGGCTGACGCGTCGCCAACGTCCGGGCCAAGGTCTTGATCCGCGGTTGCTCGCTGCGGCCGGGCGCCTGGAGCGTTCGCTGGCGAAGCGGGGCTACTCGCGGCAGGCATGGGAGACGTGGACGCTGGTGGCGGTGCGCATGCAGCCGATCGATGCCGAGGCCTCGACGCTGATCCGGCGTTTTGCCCAGGCATGGGATCGAGCGCGGTTCTCGCCGGCTCCAGGTCTACGCGATCGCAAGGCGGCGAGCCAGCTTGCGCTAGAGGCGATCCGGCATTTGGAGATTCGGCCGAAGGATCGTGGCGCGTTGGCGCAGGGCCATCGGCAAGTCCGCCCCGCGGCCCAACCGCCGTGAATGCAAGCCCAGACTTGCACTCACCGCCCGCCGCCGCCATCATGCGAAAAC
>CAYHHL010000325.1:0-4529 GCA_964356325.1 uncultured Enterobacteriaceae bacterium
TCATCCTGGAGGTGCGCGGCAAGGACGCGGCGAAGGACTTCGGGCCTTGGCCTTACTGGCTGTACACGAACTGGGCGCAGTAGGGGAGCTGACTGTAGCGGTCGATGAATGCCGGAGCAGGGCTGGGCGCGGCGCGCGGGACGTGTGGGGCCGGTGGGTCTTGGGCATGGCGGTCTCGCTCGTCAGCGATTCATACGGAACTCCGGGTAGTTAACTTTAACCTTGAGGAAATAGTAGGCCGGAGCCTTGCTGCGCCCGGTGGCGGCCAAACTCGCGCTGGGGCGTATCGACCCCATCGTTTACGGGTCAGATCGCGGCATTTGTCGCTGGGTTACGAACACCTCTGAGTACGGCGTGTTTGCCGTCGTCAGAGGTTGGCCATGGCCACCGTCAGCTAACACGCGCCGCACGCCCGAGCAAGGCGTGCTGTATCGCTGTATCGGGACTTTGTTCAAGAGTGGCTCAACGTGTGTTGACGGCGTGGATGCGCTGGCATAGACGTGGAATCAGCGCTTTCCGAAGCTGCCGGAGGGTCTGGTGGCGGGCGACGGGCGCCGGCGGCGGGAGCGCATGATCGACCATGGCCGTTTGCAGTTCTACGCGCTTGCGAGCGTGCGTTGTCGCCGCAACCCGCCGTGCGGTCACGGTCCAACCGCTTCGAGAACATTCCCCGCCACGCCACGAAGGAACCCCCATGCCCACCCAACACGCTAGATTCGCTTCTCAACTGGCGCGCGCCGCCCAATTGCTCGTGGCCAGCGTCCTCAGCCTGACCGCTGGCGCCGCCTGGGCCGGCTCGGTCAAGATCCAGAGGGATGAAGTCAAGGCGAGGTCCGTGACACTCGTCGGCGGCGAGGCCGACGGCAAGCCGACCCACGCCCTGGTCAGCCTCGACGGGGTGGACCCTGACGTCGTCGTGACGCTGGCGGTCGACAAGCAGCCACCGGCGACGTGCGTGGCCAGCTACCTGTCGCGGCGCGGTGCCGGCTTGCAGTCCGTCGCCGAATCGGTCGGTGGCGCGGCAGACCTGACGCTCTACGACGCCAACGGCGACCTCCTGGCCGCATTCGCCGGCAGCCTCGACGCGGCCGGGAATTTGAGCCTGTTTCCGCTCAAGACGATCGGCGTCAAGGGCATCTACAGCGACATCGGCGTGGCCGGCGAGAGCTACCTGCGCTGGAGAGCAGGGATGGCGGTCACGCTTTTTGGCGCCGACGTCGGGTTGGTCGCCAAGGGCGTACTCGCGGTCAGCGCCGACACCGACGTGGCCGGCGCCTGCCTGTCCAAAACGGCTTGCGCCACGGCCGACACCAGCAAGGACAACGTCAGCGGCGCCGCAACCAAGATCCTGTGGTCGGCCAGCCTCGCGTTCGGCGCCGTCGAGTCAGCGTGGCAGTGCGCGCTACCGGTTGGCTATGACGCCACCGATGGCGTGTGGACGCTGCACGGCAAGGTGGCGTCGTGGAAGAAGGAGTCCAAGGTCTGCATGCTCTCCGGCGTGATCTCCGGCATGTGCCAGTTGCCCACCATCGACACGTTCCAGGCCACGGTGACCAGCCCGTGGCTAGGCGACGTCGACAGCATCTCCGCGCTGCCGACCGACGACGATCCGTTGACCAGCATCGCGCTCTTGCCGTTGGAAGCGGCACAACAAGGCAAGGCGACGGCGAGTGGCACCGTGGCGGCACACAGCGTCGTCGTCGTCAGCCACGGCTGGGACATGCTGAAGGCGCTGCCGACCCACGCTGACATCGAACTGAAAGACGGCCCGACGCTGACCATGTCCGCCAACAGCTACCAGGTCGGCGGCTCGGCACCGATCGACTTCGGCAGCGATCCGACCGGAAAGACGTTCACGCTGATTTCGGGGAAGACGAAGCTCATCTTCACCGTCGGCTCCGGGGGCCGGGTGGACATCCTGCCGGATGGCTCGCTGCACCGCGCCAGCGGCGTCTGCCAATACGGCCAATGCTGGGTCTTCAGTTCGGTCGTCGGCCCGAAAGGCGACCGGCAATGGTCGCTGTCGGTGACCGCGTACGCACAGAGCCAGAAGAGCCTCAACGACTTGCTGAGCGTCGGCCCGATCTTCGCCAGCATCACTCCTGTAGCCGACGACGCGACAGCCGGCACCGGCGACACGAAGGGCGCGCCCGTGACCCAGAACCCTGGCGAAACCAAGGACATTGGCGCAGCGAAAGAGATCAAGGTGTCGATCGCGCTGAAGTCGGACGTCGCCATCGTGTTCGCCCACAGCATCGGCTTCTCGGGCGATGCCGCGGGCATTCAGGTTCAGGCCACGGTGACGCTGTACACGCCCAAGGCGGCCAAGGGCCAAGGCGACTGGCTGGTCTGGACTAGGGGCAAGCTTTCCGGCGGGTTCAGCTACCGCCTCGGTGGCGCCGGCGTGGAGCTCTCGGCGCATTACATTCGCGGCAAGATGGAGATCGGCAAGCTGGCGCCAGGCGGTGGCGGCGGCATCGTGGCGGGCGCATCGGTGGGCCTGGAGCGTGTCGACGCGAACGGGAACCACCTGCCGTCTGCGCCGCCTGCGGTCGTGTTTTCGGTCAACGGCAACGGCACCAGCACCACAGTAGCGTTTAAAGATTGCATTCAAATAGTTAACGGTACTGGTCTTCGTGGGTGTTCAACTAGATAGTGAGTGAGGACCCGAGCCGGGCTTCAACAACTACCGTTCACGGCTATGCTGCCCGCCGCGTCCGTGCCCACGCGGACCCGTTGCGAGCCGACCATGCCCGAGACCTTCGAGACCCTGACCGCTACCCGGCCCGCTGAGGCGCGCGCGCTGCTCGACACGCTCGATTCGCCGCCGGCCTCCGGGCACGACGCCGACACCCTGGCCACCGTGCAACTCGACCGCTGGACGCTGCATTTCGACGAGCCGCGCGTCGAAGCCGCGTTCATCCGTTCGCACCTGGCCGCCACGCTGCCCTTCATCCGCTGGGTCGCGGTCGTCGTCGCGGTGTTCTGCATCGTCCTGTGGCTCAGCGTGCTGGTGGCATTCAGCGAGGTGCCGGGCCTCGCCGGTTTCATCAGCCGCGTCGGCGTGGCTACGTGCCTGGCAATGGTCGGGTTGGGTGCGTGGTCGTACCGGCCGTCGTTCGCCAGGCACCTGCAGCCGATCACGTGTCGTCGGCGATCTGTACGTCACTGCTCTACGTGGCCGTGGTGACGCTGGCGGGCGTGCCGGCAAAGGATGTGGCGCGGCACCTGGTGTTCCTCGGCCTCGCCGTGGCGTTCGGCGCCCTGACGCTGTACCGCACCGAGCGTTCCGAACGCCTCGAATTCCTGGCCCGCCAGCAGCTTGCCCGCGAACGGCTGAAGTCGGACGCTTTGCTGCTGAACATCCTGCCCGGAGCGATCGCCGAGCGCTTGAAAGCCGCGGGGCACCCCATCGCAGACGATCATCCGGAAGTGAGCGTCCTGTTTGCGGATCTGGTCGGATTCACTCCCCTGTCGGCTCGGCTGCCTGCGGCGGAGGTCGTGGCGCTGTTGAACCGCATCTTCTCGGAATTCGACGGCATTGCCGACCGCCATGGCCTGGAGAAGATCAAGACCATCGGCGACGCCTACATGGCCGCGTCCGGCTTGCCCTCACCCCGCACCGACCACGCCGCCGCCGTTGCGCGTGCCGCCTGCGAGATGATCGCCGCCGTGGCCCGCGTGCGCCAGGAACGCGACCTGGACATCGAGGTACGCGTCGGCCTGCATGCGGGCGGCGTGGTCGCGGGTGTCATCGGCAAGCGCAAGTTCAGCTACGACCTGTGGGGCGACACGGTCAACCTCGCCGCCCAGACCCTGAACCACAGGCTGTTCAGCGGGAGAGGGGGAAGCCGCGCAAGCGCGGCGAGGGGGTGAGGGCCCCAAGTGCGGTCGCAGCAGGCAACCGGAAAGCCCGTCAACGCGAACCCGACACCCGCGGCGTCCAGGCCCCGTTCACCCGCGCATTCAGCACATGATCCCGCCACCGCCCGCCAATCATCAGGTAGTCGCGCGCAAACCCCTCCACCTCGAAGCCAAGCCGCTGCAACACCGCAGCACTCCTGGCGTTTTCCGGTAAGTGGTTGGCCATGACCCGGTGCAGCTGCAGCGGGCCGAACACGTAGCCGATGGCCGTCTCGAGCGCCTCGGTCATCAGCCCCTTGCCCTGCCATCGCGCCCCCAACCCGTAGCCGAGCGAGCACGCCTGGAACGGCCCGCGCACGATTTGGGTAAAGTTGGCGGTGCCGGCAATCGCCTCCGGATCGACCCGCGGCACCAGCACCAGGCGCAGCGCGTTGTCCTCGGCGAAGTCACGTTGCGCCGCGCGCACCTGCACCTGCCAGTACCCCGGCGTCAGGAAGTCCACCGGCCGCAGCGGGTCGGTCGGCGCGAAGTGCGCGGCGTTGCTGGCGAAATGACGCACGATGGCCGGCACGTCGGTGGGCCGCGGCAGACGCAGGATCAGGCGCTCGGTACGGCGACGGCGTCAACGAGATCCACCACTCGTTTGCCGGCTCGTCGTCGAACTT
>CAYHHL010000326.1:0-4503 GCA_964356325.1 uncultured Enterobacteriaceae bacterium
CTGCGATTTGCGTAGATCCAGCCAGCGGCGCCGGTTAGAACCCGCAACCGATTGCCAGCCATCCCAGCAGCACCGCCGGCTTCCAGGCACGCATCGAGACACCTCGCGAATAGGTCCCTCGCAGTCTAGCTTTCCGGCTCGACTGGCCCAAGCGCGAGGCGCGGTGGCACGTTCAGGACTCGTCGCGGTGGCGATCGCGGGTCGGAAGCCCTGACCGGAGCCGGGGCCGGAGCCGAAGCCGGGGCCGGAGCCGGAGCCACAGGTGGAACGACGCTCAGGCCCGAACCCGAACCCGTCCCCGAACCCGTCCCCGAGCCCGCCCCCGCAACTACGGCAACGCGAGACACCTCCCGGCCTTCTCCGCCTCCACCGCCTCCCGCGCACACAGCCCCGCCACCGCACACGCGTGCCGCTCCGGGCCCGCCACCGGCACGCGCACGTCCAACTCCATCGGCCCCGTCACATCCACAGTCCGTTCTACCGGCGTCTGCCCTGCCACCGTCACGCGCAACGTCACCCGGCCTGGTTTGGCCAGCAGGCGGTCGAAGCGCCCGTCCCGACAGCGGGATAGCCACCGTTCGCCCTGCCGTGGCGCCTGCTCCAGCACGATCACCTCGGCCGAAACCGGCTGGCCACGCTCGTCGCGCACCTGCCCCGACACCCGCGGACCGTGCAGCGTCGCCTCCAGCAGCGCGCGCCAGGACGGCCGGGTCGCCGCCACCGTGCGATCCAACAGCCCTTGCGAGAACGGGTTTTGCACCGCGCCTTCCAGCAGCAACGCCACCGTGCCGTGCGCCGCGCGCAGCCAGTCCTGGTCCACGCCGTCGACCGGATAGATGTTGCGCTTGACCACGAACCGCCGCCCGCACGACTGCATCGGCAAGGCCCGTGCGACGCGCAAAGCCAGTGCCCAGGCCTCGTTGGGCTCGGGATTGCGCATGGCGTCGGTCGTGTACGGCGCCAGGATGACAGTGCCCAGCGTGTGGTAGCTCAGCGCGGTGGCGAAGTGCTGGCTGTCGGCAAGTCGCATCATCGCCTGGGTTTCCGCCTCCGAGCCCGGCTGCGGCCCGCGGTACCAGTCGTGCTGCGGGCGCGAACGGCTGCCCAGTTCACCCAAGGCTCGCCAGCGAAACGGATAGTTGCGGTTCAGATCGACGCCGTCGTCCGGCAGCGGGCCGTCTTCGGGCGAAGTGTCGCGCGCGTTCTTGCGGCCGGCGTAGCTCGAGACGTCCAAGAAGGTCTGCACACCGTCGGGATTGACCATCGGTACCACCCAAACGTGCAGGCCGTCGACCCAGGCTTTCGCTTCGGGATCAGTGGTATAGCCTTCGAGCAGGCCGCGCGCCGCGTCCAGGGCGAATTCCACCGACACGAGTTCGTCGCCGTGGTGCGCGCCGTTCAGGAGCACGCTCGGCTCCGGTTCGTCGACGCCCGGATGATCGCTGATTTCCAAGGCTAGCAGCGGTCGACCTCGGTGCGTGCGACCCAACTCCACGAGCCGGCAAAGCTGGGGATACTTCTGCTGCCAGGCGCGCAACGTCCGCTCCACTGCCGCCGCGTCGCGATAGGCCGGACCGCCGTGGGCCCGGAGCAACCAGCGAAACGGCGTGTCGGCGTCAATCAGCGGCAACTCCAGCCCGGATCGTTGGAGCCGTTCGAGATCAGCGGGTTGCACCTGGGCGACGCGATCGGCGACGGGCTGCAGCAGCGGCTGGGCTTCGGGGGCAATGGGCGCCGTCGTCCGGACGTAACGGTACAATCCCGCGGGCATCGGTTCAGCCTTGCCGGCGTCGCGACCGGCGATGCGCACTCGCCAGTCGAGGATCGCGGGCGCCGGAGCCTTGCGCGCCAACACAAAAATACCTGTGCGGCCATGGGTATAGGTCGTGTCGGTGAAGCTCGCCGAGCCGAGTGGCCGCAACGTCGCGCCGTCCAGCACTTGCGCGCCGAGGTGCGGCCCTACCAGCCAGGCCTCGATCTCCACGCTCTGGGTCGCGGCAAGTCCCGGCAACTTCACGGGACGATCGAGCGGTCGCAGGCGGCCCTTGTCCCAGCGCGAAAGCGTGACGTCGGACTTGGTCAGCACCACGGCGTAACCTGATGACAGCGCGACATCCTTTGGACTTGTCGCAATCCGCAAGCCGAGCGCGACCTTGCCGGCGCGGGGCGTCTCCAGCCGCAAGCGCACGAAACCATCGGCGAAGTCGGGGGCCTTGGGCACGAACCAATGCTCGTGGGTGTCGTCGACGGTGGGCAGGGCGAGCCGACCGGGCGCGATCTGCCAGGGTCCGGTGCGGTCGGCGGGGCCGGGCACGGTCTTGGGACCGAGCAGGATGGTTTCGCCGGGCGGGGACATGGACGTGACGGCTTGGGCGGGACCAGCGACGAGAAACACAAGAATGGACAGTAGATTGGTGATGAAGGAGGTGGGCCGGCGCCCGTCCCCGAACCCGAGCCCGTCCCCGAGCCCGAGCCCGAGCCCGAACCCGAACCCGTTCCCGAACCCGAACCCGTTCCCGAACCCGAACCCGTTCCCGAGCCCGAACCCGAGCCCGTTCCCGGAGCCGGAGCCGGAGCCGTTTTCGAGGGGCGAGGAGCGGATAGCTCCGATTCCTCGAAAACGGGCAGGGCGTGTAGCGACCGCAGGGAGCGGACGTCCCTGCCCTGAGCCGGGACCGGAAGCGTCCCCGCCCCTCATCGCTTGCCTCCCAATTTCATCGCCTCCGCCACGCTCGCCGCACAGCGAAACCCGAAGTGCGATTCCGGCTGATTCTCCGGCACGTACGGCCGCCTGAACGTGCCGGTCGCCTGGCTCGCGTCCCAGTACCACGATCCGCCTCGCAGCACTTTCAGCTTGTGGCCCGGACACTTGGCCGCTCCTCCGCACGGTCCCTTGGGGTCGATGCCTACGCAATCCTTGCCGCAGGGGCCGTAGGTCTCGCTGTACCAATCGGCCACCCATTCCCATGAGTTGCCGATCATGTCGTGCAGGCCGTAGCGATACGCGGGCCGCGCCGGCACTTCCAGAGTGCGTCCGACATCGGCCAGCCGGGGCAGGCCCGCCTTCTTCAGCCCGCAACTGCGCCCGCGCTGGTCGGCAATGACCGCCCGCTCGCACGTAACCGGCTCATTTCCCCACGGATACAGATCGCCAGTCTCGCCGCGCGCCGCCTTTTCCCATTCCGCCTCGGTCGGCAGGTGCTTGCCCTGCGCCTTGCAGAAGTCCACCGCCTCGAACCAGGTCACCAGCACCATCGGCTGCCGGGGTCGGTTGAAGTCGCTGTAGATGGGCCTCGCCGCCTTGCACTTGCCGGCGCGGACACACGATTGGTAAGCCGCGAAGGTCACTTCCAGCACGTCCATGTAGTAGGTCGGCAGCCAGACCTTGGCCTGGGGCCCCTCGTTCTTCGGCCCGTCGTCGCGACCGCGCTGAAACCAGCCGCCCGGAATGCACGCCAGCCCGTTCGGCACCGGAGCGAGGCACGGCTGCACCTGCGGCGGTTCGGCCCCGAGCGCGCAAGTCGCAGTGATGCAAGCGAAAAGGCTGAGACAAATCAGGACGCGATGGTTGCGGTGAAGGCATGGCATGCCAGCAGCGTGGATCGGCGGCAGGTCAGGGTCAAGACACGCGTGGCGAGACGAGCGAGGCCGAGCGGCGACCGGGTCCCGCGCGCTGACCAAGGCGAAGGCGATTTTACCCGGGGTGGAAGATTCGTGATTTCGGGCGATTTCCAAGCGCGGCGGGACGGTCCGGCGTGCCGGGTCGGACGGTTTTTGTTGACCACCCGGTCAGGTCCGCGTTACGACAACACCCGTCCCGACCCCGGCCCCGGCGCAGGTGGATACGGGACGCTCATTGCCGGCCAAGCGGGCCGGGGACTTCCAGGCGCAGGTTTCGCGTCGGGGTCCCGCAGCCCGCTTCCCACGGTCGGACAGTCGCCCGCGTGCCTCACCCGGGCGGCTGTAGATCTGTGCAACGCAGCGCAATTGCGCGTCTTGCTCCCCACGTTCGAACCGTCCGCACCTCCTGGGTGCGGCGACCGTCGGAGTCTGCCCATGTCTAGCCTGTTTTCTTACCGCGTTCCCAACAGGGCACTCGTCGCGCTGTGCACCGTAGCGGCTCTTGCCGTGTCCGCTTGCGGAACCGACTCCGGCGCGGCCGGCATTGCCGACGTGAATGCCAACGACAGCGGAGGTGCGGCACTCGACAGGAGCGACCCGTACGAGCGAGACGTCCAAGTCTCGGGCGCAGATGCAGAGGGTCGCCAGGACGGTGGCAGCGTGGATTCTGCCGAGGCACCATCGCCCTTGATTGACACCGATGCAGCGGTCGCGACGCCAGGGCCGAAGCCACTGCCGACCCCGAAACCGACTCCGACCCCGGTCCCGACTCCGAGCCAGGACGCCGGCTCGCTCGACACGGCTCCGGCTCCGGTTCCGGCTCCGGTTCCGGCTCCGGCTCCGGCTCCGGCTCCGGTTCCGGCTCCGGTTCCGGCTCCGGCT
>CAYHHL010000327.1:0-4494 GCA_964356325.1 uncultured Enterobacteriaceae bacterium
CCGGACTGGGATTGACGCTGCGCGTGGGAGGGCGGGCTGGAAGCCCGCCCCTACACGTGATCGTTGATTCGGCGCTTTTGCCGCGGACCCCGACCGAGGTTTCGGAACCTCACCCTCACAGCACAAGCCAGCTTGTCGGCGATCCAAGCGTGCAGCTAGACTGTGGCGACTCGCTCCTGGGAGCACTTGCAGGAGCCGCCATGCGTTGGTCACCACTCATCCGGATGTTCGCGTGTCAGTTGGCTTTGGGCTCGCTGGCCGCGTGTGGTTCAGCCGACGTGCCTGGCCAGGTCGATGGCGCGGCGGACGCGGCTGCCGACGCGGTGGGGCCAGCCGATGCCGGGGCCGATGCCGGGGCCGGAGCCGGGGCCGGGGCCGGGGCCGGAGCCGGAGCCGAGGCCGGAGCCGATGCCGGGGCCGATGCCGGAGCCGATGCCGGGGCCGGAGCCGATGCCGGGGCCGATGCCGGGGCCGATGCCGGGGCCGATGCTGATGCCGGGGCCGACGCCGAGCCGGGCAAGTGCCTGCCTGGAGCCGCGAGTGCCTGTGCCGACGACGGCAATCCGTGTACGACCGCGGTTTGTGACGTAGCTACGGGGGCTTGCTCGACGGTGGCGGTGGCGACCGCCGTGGCTTGCGAGGATGGCAATCCGCTGACCGTGGGCGACGCCTGCTGCCCGGCTGGTTCGACGACCTGTGCCGCGGGCAAGTGCAAGCCGGGCAAAACGATTGGCGAGTGCGTGGGCGACGATCCGGGCGAATGCGAAAAGGCCAAGGGCGACGGCAACCACTGCAACGGCATCCTGTATTGCCGCGTTGATACCCATACTTGCGAACTGGAGCCGGGCGGTCCCGTCCAGTGCGCGACCGACGCCGACAGCGACTGCAGCCATGCGGTGTGTGAGCCGGCCAGCGGCAAGTGCGTGCAAAAGCCCTGGAAGCAAGGCCAGGTGTGCAACGCCAGCGACACCGCATGCACGCAATCCGAGTGCGACCAGGGCGCGTGCGTGGTGACCACGGTCTTGTGCGCCTGTGCCAGCGACGCCGACTGCGCCGGCAAGAACAGCACGGATCTATGCACGGGCTCGTGGTATTGCGACAAGAGCCTGGCGGGCAAGTGGCAGTGCAAGCTCAACCCCGCCACCGTGGTCCAGTGCCCGCACGGCGCCGACACCGCTTGCCGGCACAATGCGTGCGACCCGAAGTCCGGCTCGTGCGTGCAGGCGCCGGTCGAAAGCATCGACTGCACGGCGACCAGCGGGTTTTGCAAGTTGTTGCCCGCGGGCTCGAAAAACGCGCCGAGCGGGTGTGACGACGGCAACGCGTGCACCTCGGCCGACACCTGCCAGGGCGGCACATGCCAGGGCGGCGGCGCCAACTTGTGCGCGTGCAAGAGCGACGCGGACTGCCTGGCCAAGGACGATGGCAACTGGTGCAACGGCAAGCTGTTCTGCGACAAGGCGAGCGGCCAGTGCCAGTTGAACCCGGCCACGGTAGTCAGTTGCCCCAGCGTCGCGGACACGGCGTGCCACACCAACCAGTGCAAGACCGTGGTCGACGCGGTCGGCCTGCCCAGCGGTACGACCTGCGTGCAGACCCCCGTGGCCGACGCATCGCCTTGCAGCGACGGCAATTCCTGCAGTGCGGGCGATAGTTGCCAGGCCGGCGTGTGCGTGCCGAGCGCCAACGTGTGCAGTTGCGGCGGCGACGCGGACTGCAAGGCCCAAGAAGACGGCAACTTGTGCAATGGCACGTTGTTTTGTGAGATGATTTCTAGCACTTGGGGCTGCAAGATCAATCCTGCCACCGTGGTGAACTGCCAGAGCGCCCAGGACACCCAGTGCGCCAAGGCGGCGTGCAACCCCGCGACCGGCAAGTGTGGAATGAAACCGTTGCCCGACGTGACCGCCTGCGACGCCGACGGCAACCCGTGTACCGCGGGCGACACCTGCAAGGCGGGCCAGTGCGTGCCCGGCGGCAACGGTTGCGTGTGCCAGACGACCAGCGATTGCGCCAAGTTCGAGGACGGCGACCTGTGCAACGGCACGCTGTACTGCGACCTCTCGGGCGCCACGCCGCAATGCGCGCTGAATCCGGCCACGGTCAAGAACTGCCCGAGCGTCGGCGATACCGCTTGCGCGAAGAATGTTTGCGACGCCCAGTCCGGCCAGTGCGCGATGCAGGCGATACACGAAGGCCTCGGCTGCGACGCAGACGGCAACCCCTGCACTGCCACAGATACTTGCGTCGCCGGGCAGTGCGTCGGCGGCACCAACGTGTGCGGCTGCCTTGCGAACGCCGACTGCCTGGCGCAAGAGGACGGCAACGTGTGCAACGGCACGCTGTATTGCGACCTGGGCGTGCACCAATGCAAGGTCGTGGCCAAGACCGTCGTCCTATGCGCCGTGAGTGGTCCGGCTTGCAAGACGAGCAGTTGCGACCCGATCAGCGGCGTGTGCGGCCTGCAGGCGCTGGGCGACGGCGTGCCGTGCAGCGACGGCAACGCCTGCACGGCGGGCGACACGTGTGCCAACGGCGCGTGCCAAGCCGGAACTGACACTTGCGCATGCAAGAAGGCCAGCGATTGCAAGGATGACGGCGACTTGTGCAACGGCCTGGCGATCTGCGTCGGCGGGCAGTGCGCGCAAGACAAGACCACGGCGATGGCCTGCAGCGCCAAGGGCTGCACCGGCGCCTGTGACAAGCTGACCGGCCTGTGCACGGCGCCAGTGCCAGGCGGCTGCGACGATGCCAACGCGTGTACGGCGGACTTGTGCGGCAAGGCTCCGAGCGGTGGCAATGTCTGTCAACACCAAGCGTTACCGGACGGTGGGGCGTGCGCGCCGGGCAAGCTGTGCCTCATCGGACAGTGCGAAACGGTGCCGGCGGGCATGGCGTGGGCCGGCGGCAACGTGTGGATGGGCTGCAACGCGGTGGTCGACGGCCAATGCCAAGCCGATGAGAAACCGCAGCATTTCGTGACGATTACGCCACTGTTCGTGGATCGCTTCGAGGTGACGGTGGCGCAGTACGAGGCGTGCGTGCTGGCGGGGACGTGCGGCAAGCCGATCGCCGGGGATCCGCACTGCAACTGGGGGGTTGCGGGGCGGAAGGACCATCCGATCAATTGCGTGACCTGGGATCAGGCCAAGACGTTCTGCACCGCGCAGGGCAAGCGCTTGCCGAGCGAAGCGGAGTGGGAACTGGCGGCCCGAGGCGCGTGCAAGACCCCGACCTGCAAGCAGGAAGCGCCGCGCTGGCCGTGGGGCAGCCTGCCGGTGGCGACGTGCGCGATGGCGGCGCTGTTCGGCAAGGTCAAGCCGGGGTGCGATTTCGACGCGACGTTTCCGGTCGGGGCGCGGCCGTTGGATCTGAGCCCGTTCGGGCTATTCGACATGGCGGGCAATGTGCGCGAGTGGGTGGCGGACGGCTACGATCCCGAGTTTTACAAGAGCGCGCAGGCTAGCGGCTTGGATCCCAAGCGGGACGGGCCGGGACTGGCGCGGGTCCTGCGCGGCGGCAGCATCGCCGGAGGCGCGGGCGAGGCAAGGACTTCTGCGCGGGCGTGGCTTTCAGGGGGCGCCAGTGCCTGGGTCGGCGTGCGCTGCGTGAAATAGTCTTGCAGTCTCACATGCAGCCACTCGACCACAGCGTCTGCCCGCCACCCTCGCTGATCGTCAGGTAGCCCAGACCGTCCGCGCGCCACGCGACTGCCTCGCCCTGCACTTCCTTGGCGACCGGCACGACCTTGTGGGGCAGGGTGAAGGCCGCCTCGAAGGTGCCGCCCACAGGCGCTTGGAACTCGTACAACTTGCCGTAGGTGCGCAGGAGGATGCGATCGCCGCACGGGTGGATGTCGCCCGCGGTCATCGGTGAATCCGCTGTCGAGAGGCTCAGGTCGGCCACCTTCACCAGCGTCGCCAGCACGCCGGGCGTGTACGGCTGCGGCAGGCGGAACACGCTGCTCGGCTTGCCCGCGCCCCACTTGGTCACCACGTACACGGCGCCGGTCTGCGGGTGTACGAGCAGCGTCTCGGCGTTGTATTTCGCTCCGTTGGGGTACTGGAAGGGAAGCTTGTCGGCCTGGACCTTGGTCACTACGCCGGTCTTGGTCGGGTCCACCGTCGGCTCGGGAATGCGGTAGATCGCGTAGTCCTTGCGAACCATGCCGTTGTCGCCCACGTCGCCGACGAACAGGCACGAACCAGTGGCGCACGGGCCGATGGCCATGTCCTCCCAATCCTTGGCGGTGGCGCCCGCGACGGTGAGTTCGGCGAGGCGCTGGCCTTTGGGGTTCAGGGCGAACAGGCGCGGCGAATCGCCCGAGTCGTTGTGGGCGTAGAGGACGCCCGGGGTCGCTCGGCTGGTGGCGATGCCAGAGATTTCGTTGAGTTGGCCGTCGGCGACCTGGCCGGCCGAAGCGGGAGGAGAGTAGGCGTCGCAGGTGCCGCCGCAGAGAGGGGCGGGAGCGGGAGCGGGAGCGGGAGCGGGAGC
>CAYHHL010000328.1:0-4488 GCA_964356325.1 uncultured Enterobacteriaceae bacterium
CTGTATCAAGGCCGCCTTGAGACCTCCAGTGACGCGTCACCACCTGTATCAAGGCCGCCTTGAGACCTCTGTTGACGCGTCAACTACCCGATCTCACGCCACAGCCGCCGGCTTCGACCCGCGGCCCTTGCGAAAGAAGCTCTCCACCCACCGCTTGTTCCGGTTGGTCTTCACCGCCAGCTTGGTCAGGTCGGCGTGCAACTCGCGCCGCCCCGCGTTGACCGCCGTGCGCAGCGGTACGCGCTGGCTCGCGTCGTGCTGGCTGTTCGCCGTACCTGCCGCCGCCTGCGCGGTCTCCGCCGCCGTCCAGCTCGCCAGCAGTTTCTTGGCCTTGGCCGCCTCGGCCTTCAGCGCCTTCTCCGCCGCCACCGCCAGCGCCGTCGCCACGCCGTCCAGCCACTTGCGCAGGCCGGCTTCGTCCAGCGCTTCGATGCTGCTCGCGGCTTGCGCGAAGTAGGTGCGGAACAGCGGCGCCTGGCGGTCCTGGGCCACCAGCGCCAGCAGGATGTTTTGCAGATCCTCGCAGAACGTCTCGACATCGGCGCGCGCTCCGGCCGCCAGCGCGTCGGCCTTGGCGATGGCGCGCTGCAGGGCGGTGTGCTCGGCTTGGGTGGCGTCGACCTTGGCCAACAGTTTGGCGATGGCCGGCGCCAACGGCTGGGTCTCGGCGTGGGCCTCCAAGCGCGCCTGGGTGAAGACGATGTCTTCGGCGACCATGGCCAGAGCGATGGTAGTGGGGTGGTCGTGCATGGTGGGCTCCGGATTGTGGGTTACGGTACGGGCGGCGGGCGCGGTCGGGGAAACTGAACGCGCGCGGACTGTAGCGCTGGAAGGCGCTGGCGACAAGGTGGGGTTGCCTCCTCCAAGGTGATCGGCCCGCGCGGGTTCTTGCCGCGCCGTAGGTGACTCGGCGGGGCTGCGATGCCCCCTGCGGCGCGCGGCGTCCACCCAGGGGGTGAGGTCCCCCGGATGCACTCGGGATGACAGTTCTTTGCGTGCCCGACAACATTCCGGCAACACCGGCCAGCCTTCCCGTGGCACCGGTCGGCGCTCCCCAGACGCGGATCGGCCAAGCAAGCCCGTGTCCGCCCTCCCTCCACCCCAACCGAGCCCGGAATTGCATGCCGAGTCATCGAGGCTCGCCGGAGGGCGAGAGGACACTCCGGCGGTCCCACACTCCTAAGCGGATCCGTAACCCGGTAGAGCCGGAAGCAGGGGCCCTCGCGCCCCGCCGCAACGCGGCCGGCGTGGGGGTAGCGACCGAGCGAAGGGTCTCAAAAGGAGGTGGTCAAGGAGGAAACATCGGTTCCTCCTTGTTGCAGCTTGCAGCCAAGCAGCTAAAACTCGCCTCGAACGCCAAAACTCGGAATAATCGGCAACCCACCCTGATAAGCCTTCTGCGTCGAATCAAAGTTATACGTGATCCCCTCGGCATTATCCCGGTTATACACATTCTGCACATCGAGATAGACATTGAGCAACCACGAATCGAACACCCACTTCTTATCGACGCGCACATCCAACTGGTGAAACGCCGGCAACCGGTCGCACAGCGTACACGCCCCCGGCACGCGCACATACCTATCGGCCTTCTCGTCATAAACCGCGGTCGTCGGCAACGTCGTCGGATTACCAGTCACCAGGCGAAATCGCGCCCCGACCTCCCAGTTCCTGGGCAACCGATAACTCGCCAGCGCAGTCAGGATGTGCGTCTGGTCCCACCCGAACGGCCGTTCCACCTCGCCCGGATGGTCCACCCGCGTCGCCTTCTGCAGCGTGTACGCCACCCAACCGAACAGCCGCTCACTCAAGCGGTGCCGCGCCAACAGCTCCAGGCCGACCACGTGGCCCTGGCCCTCGTTGACGTACGGCAGGCCGACGTTGAACTTGGCGCCCACCGGCTGCACCACCAGGCCGCGCAATTCCTTCACGAAACCCTGGAGATCGATGTCGATCACGTCGGTCAGCTTGTACTCCAGCCCGGCCGCCGTCTCGTAGCTGCGGAACGGCAACAGCGCGGGATTGCCGAAGCCCTCGCTGACGAACTGCGGGTCTGGGCGCTGCGTGGTCTGGCCGGTCGAGCCCTTCAGCGTCAGCTTGTCGGTCCACTTGAAGCGCGCGTTCAGCCGTGGGGTCAGCGATTCGCCTCCCGAAGCACCGCGGTACACGTCCAGGCGCAGCCCCGGCACCACTTCCAGGCGCGGCCACAGCCTCAGCACGGTGTCGAAGTACGCGGACGGCGTGACGAACAGGCCCTCCTGGCGCACGAACATCCGCTCGCCTAGCACGCCGCCGCCCGTGCCCGTGCCGCGCTCGCCGGTGCCAGGAATCGGCGGCGCGTAGACCTCGACGGCAAACGGATTGCACAGGATGTCCAGACCGGTGCGGATTTGCACCGGGCCCTCCCCGAAAGTGAAGTCCTGGCGCAACGTGTACTCGCGCGCCGAGAGCTTGAAGCGGAAGATGTTCGCGAAGTTGGCGTCGGCACCGGACAGCAGCGCGGCCACGGTCGTCGCCGAGGTCCACTTGTTGCCGCGGTGACGCAAGATCCCCATCAGCGTGCCGAAACTGGTGGAGGACTCCAGACCGCCGCGCGCTTCGGGAAAGGCCGAGGGCGGCGTCTTCAGCACCGCGCGCAGCCCGTCGTCGCTGCCGAAAGTGAACAGCGTCAGGTCGGTCTTGTTGGAAAACCGATGCTCCACGCGGGCCTGCCAGTCGTAGTAGCGCGGTGCCAGGGTGAACGGCAACCGGTCGCCGGCGAACAGCGTCAGCAGCGTGTCGATGTAGGACCGGCGCGCGGCCAGGGTCAGTTGGGTGTCGGGACCGAGCGGGCCCTGCAGGTAGAATCCCGTGTGGAAGACGTTGCTTTCGAGGTAGCCATGCCACGGCGCGTCGTACTTCGGCACGGCCAGGCGGGCGAGCACGAGACCACCCGTTTGCCGGCCGTAGCGCACCGGATAGCCGCCCGGGTAGAAGTCGATCGACTCCAGCAGATCCGTGTTCAGCACCGAGTACACGCCGCCGAAGTGGTAGATGAGTGGAATCCGCACGCCTTCCACGCTGACAATCGTGTCCAGTGGCGCCGAACCTCGCACCACGATGAGGCCACCGCCCGCGGTCGGACGCGCCACGCCGGGCAGGTTCTGCACCACCTTGAAGGCGTCGCCGTTCGCGCCCGGAATCTTCTGGATCTCCTCGGCTTGCAACGAACGCCGGGACACTTCGCCCGCTTCCGGAGGCGCTTCGGCGCTCGCACGGTACACGGTGTAGGACAGACGTTCGGCGCGCAGCTTCACGGTCGCGGTCTTGCCCGACTCGATCGCCACCCGCGTGCGCACCGGCTTGTGATCGGCGCCCGGCAAGTACAGCTCCCAACTGCCCGGCTTGAGCAGGCCAAAGCGAAAGCGCCCTTCGCCATCGGTCACGGTCTCGGCGTTCAGCGCGGGCACGGTGACCAACGCTCCCGGGACCGGCCGACCGGTGCCACGCTCCAGTACCTGGCCGTTCAGGCTGGAGAAACCGCTCGGCGCGTCCTCGGAAGGCCGGCGATCGAAACGCCCCTGCGACGGCGCCGGATTGCGGCGATCGATGCGCACTTCCGGGGCGAACTGGAACCGGTAGCGCAGGCGCACGGCCACCGGCTTGCCGTCCTGCAGTGCGGGCGTGAACTGCAACTGACGGGCCGCCTGGATCGCCGCGGCATCGATCGGTTCCCGCCCGGAACTCTTGGCGATCGCGACCTTGGTCACCTTGCCCAGCACGTCCAGGTCGACATCGATCACCACGTCGCCGCGCAACTCCTCGTCTTGCACCATGGCCGGCCAGGTCGGCGTCACCGGGCCGGTCAGCGTGGGCTCGACGATCACCGCGGCAGGCACGGCGGCATGGCCGAGCATCGCCACGCACGACAGCACGATCACCAGCCACAATCGCAGGATGCCTCGCATCACCGGTCGCCCGTCCGGCCGGTCCCGGTCGAGCCGAAGCCGCCTGCGCCGCGCACCGTGTCGTCCAACGTCGCGACGACCTCGAAGCGGGCCTGCACCACTGGCGCGATGACCAACTGGGCAATGCGTTCGCCGCGTTGAATCGTCAGGGGCTCGCGCGAGAGGTTGATGACTGCCACCTTCAGCTCGCCGCGGTAGTCGCTGTCGATGGTGCCGGGCGCGTTGGGCATGCCCAGCCCACGGTGCAGCGCCGCCCCCGAACGCGGCCGCACCTGGCCCTCGAAACCAGGCGGAATCGCCAGCGCCAGACCGGTCGGAATCGCCAGGCGTTGCATGGGCTCCAGCGTCACCGGCGCTTCGATCGCGGCGACCAGATCGCACCCCGCGGCACCGGCGGTCTGGTAGGCGGGCAGCGGCAAGTCGGCGTCGCGCTCGGGGTGCAGGCGGACGAGGCGGATGGTCGGCGAGGTAGGCATCGGTGGGAGTTGTACCGGAGGCAAGGCGCGTGCGCCAGGGTGCTACTTGTACAGCGCGACCTTGC
>CAYHHL010000329.1:0-4480 GCA_964356325.1 uncultured Enterobacteriaceae bacterium
CTGGTGATGGACGACGACCCGCAGGTGCGCGCGGTCGCCCGAGCCATCCTGCAATCGCGTGGTTACGACGTACAGGTGGCCAAGGACGGCGCCGAGGCGGTGGCAGTCTGGCGCGCGGCGCGCGAGGCGGGGACGCCCTTCGACGTCACGGTTCTGGACCTCACCGTGCCCGGTGGCATGGGCGGGACCGAGACGCTGGCAGAACTCAAAGCCTTGGATCCGGAAGTGATTGCCATCGTATCCAGCGGCTACTCCGACGCTCCGGTCATGGCGGAGTTCGCGGACCATGGGTTTGCTGGCATCGCCGCCAAGCCCTACACGGCGCTCGACCTCGACAATGCGCTGCAGTCCGCGCTTCGGGAACGGCGGCGTTCGCAGGGTTGACCGGTCGGCTTCACATTCCCCATTGCAGCCAAGCCGCGCCGTCCTTATCCTTCCGCGCCCGACGGCGCCCCCCCGACCGTCGTCCGGCCGGAGATCGTCATGCGCCACAGTTCCCTCGCCAGCTTCGCGCGTCTCACGTGCCTGGCGGTCCTGCTCCTCGTGGGCGCCTGCACAGCCAACTCCGGCGCGGGCGGTGGCGGCGGTTCGTACTACATTCCGCCTGATATCATCGATCTCGATACCCTGGGCGATACCAGCCTTTCGGACGTCCCGGGCCCCGCCGATTCCGTCGGCCAGGACAGCCCCGCGGTCGGCACCGACGCCAACGCCACCGAACTGAAGACCGATACCGCCAGTTGCACCGGCACTTGCTGCAAGACTCCCGCCGATTGCGACGACGGCAACCCGTGCACGTCGGACCTGTGCAACGCCGGCACCGGCGCCTGCAGCCACGCCGCGATCGCCGGTTGCATCGGTTCGGCCCAGCCTTGCGACGCCAGCCACGCGTGCGGCGAGGGGGTCTGCGATCTCGGCAGCCGCGCGTGTGCCCAATGCTTGCAGAGCAGCGACTGCGGCGGCTCAGGCCTGTACTGCCAGGACCAGAAGTGCAAGTCGGGCTCGGTGTGCAAGTCCGACATCGACTGCAAGGCCGCCAAGCAGGTGTGCGCCAAGCAGGATGGCGTGTGCGTGGACTGCAACGTTCCGGGCGATTGCGGCGCCGGCAAGGCCTGCGTCGATCACCTGTGCAAGACCGCGGTGCCGTGCAGCAGCAGCAAAGATTGCGCCAAGGTGTGCGATCTCGAAGGCGGCGTGTGCGTGGACTGTTTGACCTCGGACGACTGCACGATCGACGGCCAGTTCTGCACCGCCGCGCACCTGTGCAAGCCCGCGGTGTGTACCGGCGGCGCGTGCAATGGCCAGTCCGTGTTCGCGTGCAAGGCAGACGGCAGTGGCTACGGCGCCCCGGAAGGCTGCGACGATGGCAATCCGTGCACCACCGACGCCTGCACGCCGGGACCAGGCGGCGCGTCGTGCACCCACGCGCTCAAGTCGGGCGGTTGTGACGACGGCAACGCATGCACGGACAACGACGCCTGTTCCGCTGAAGGCTGCCTGGGCCAGGCCACCGATTGCGACGACAACAACCCTTGCACCTCGGACACCTGCAGTCCTTCGAGCGGCTGCAAGCACGGCGCCAAGAACGGCGGCTCCTGCAACGACAACGACGCGTGCACCACCAGCGAGTCGTGCATGGGTGGGACGTGCCAAGGCCAGAAGCTCAACTGCGACGACGGCAACCTTTGTACGACCGATAGTTGCGGCGCATCGAGCGGCTGCAACCACAGCGTGAACGCCAAGGCTTGCGACGATGGCACCGCTTGCACCTCGGGCGACTCGTGCAAGAACGGCGCTTGTACGGGCAATGCCAAGGATTGCAATGACAACAACGTATGTACGACCGACGCTTGCAGTCCTGTCAGCGGTTGCACGCACCAGGGTGGTTTCGGCGCTTGCGACGACGGCAACGCTTGCACGGTCGGCGACACCTGTTCTTCGTTCAGCGGCACTTGCAGCCCAGGCAGCGCGAAAGTCTGCAGCGACGGCAACCCGTGCACGAGCGACAGTTGTTCGGGCGGAACGTGCCAGTACGTGAACAACCTGGCGTCGTGTACCGACAGCGACCCGTGCTTCGTCAACGACTACTGCGTCGGCGGCAAGTGCGTGCCCGGCTCGACCAAGACCCCGTGCGATGACTCGCATACCTGCACCGATGACGCGTGCAAGACCAACGTCGGCTGCACGTTCACCAACAACACGCTGGCATGCAACGACAACAACCAGTGCACCGAGAACGACGTCTGCAAGAACGGCAGTTGCGCGCCGGGCACCGCCAAGGTCTGCGACGACAAGGACGCCTGCACCGGCGACAAGTGCGACGTGACCAAGGGCTGCGTCGCGACGCCCGACCTCGCCAAGTGCGACGACAAGAACCCCTGCACCGCCGACAGTTGCACGGCACCGGGCGGTGCTTGCGCGCACGCGCCGGTTGCGAACTGCTGCTTCAAGAACGCGGAGTGCGATGACAAGGTCGCCTGCACCATCGACGTCTGCGCCGCCAACGCGTGCGCCCACAAGAACACCTGCTGCTCGGGCACCGCCGATTGCAGCGACAGCAACGCCTGCACGACGGACAACTGTAGCGGCACCGGCACTTGCAGCCAGGTCGCATTGCCCCAGCCGTTGACGCCCGCGCAAGCGTTCGACTTCGAAGCCAGTCCCGAGGGCTGGGTGCCCGCCGCCGCGGTGTCCGGTTTCGGCTGGACTCAACGCAGCGGCATCACCGGCAAGACCGGGCAGGGCGCCATGGTCTACGGCTCGACGACGGCGGGATCGTTCAGCGGCTTGAAGGGCCAATCCCTGGGCGTGGTCAACGGCGTGGACCTGCAATTGCTGCCCAACGTCGGCTACACACTGTCGGTTTCGTACCGCATGGACGTGCTGCCGGTCACCGCAGCCGCCTTGTACCTGTCCATGGACATGGGCGGCGGCAACGTGTGGCTCGTCAACACTCTGGTGTCGGGCGACGCGACGTGGAAGACCGCGACCTTTGACATCGCGCCGATCATGGGCACCAAGGCCAAGGTCTCGATCAAGGCGCAACTCAGCGGTTCCTCGAGCAATCCCATGTCGGGCACCGGCATCTACGTCGATGCGGTGACGATCACGGCGCAGTGCACGCCCAAGACCTGCACCAGCGCGAGCCAGTGCTACTCTCCGGTCGGTTGTTCGGTGACCAGTTGCGTCGCTGGCGTGTGCAACTGGCAGGTCCAGTGCTGCACCGCGACCTCGCAGTGCGACGACAAGAACGCCTGCACGACGGACTCGTGCTCGGGCGGCAAGTGCTATCACACCGCGATTGCCAACTGCTGCAACAAGGACGCCGAATGCGACGACGGCAAGCCGTGCACCTGGGACGCGTGCGGCACGGACAAGAAGTGCAGCCACAAGACGATTGCCGACTGCTGCACCAGCAACAGCGAATGCGACGATGCCGACGCCTGCAGCGGCGACGTGTGTGGGGCCAACAATACCTGCAGTCACCCGGCCATCTGCTGCAAGGTCAACGCGGACTGTGCGGACGGTGAGACCACTTGCACCACGGACAGTTGCGCGAACGGCACCTGCGTCCACGCGCCGACCAACGCGCCGGGCTGCTGCACGCCGGTGCTGTACAGCGAAAGTTTCGATGGCACCGCGTTGCCCGGTTGGACGCTGGCCAACAGCGCGGGCGCTACCAAGGGCTGGCAGTTGTGGAAGGACGCCACGCAGGCCAAGAGCGGCAAGGGTGTGCTGTACTACGGCGATCCTGCCTTGAAAACGTTCGACTTTGGCGCCACGTCGGGCCTCGCGACCTCCGCGCTCATCACGATTCCGACCGGGACCAAGCCGATGTTGCGCTTCTGGCTGTACATGGACACGGAGGGGGGCATGACGTACGACAAGTTGTCGATCTACCTGCTGTCCGGCACGCAGAAGATCCCGGTATGGGACAAGAACAAGCTGACGAGCACGCAGGCCTGGCAGGACATTTCGTTCGACCTGACGCCGTACGTGGGCAAGCAGGTGCAGGTCCATCTGGACTTCAACACCGGGGACAGCGTCGGCAACGGCGGTCTCGGCGTGTTGCTCGACGACTTGCGGGTGCTGAACACGTGCCCGTGAGGCATACGTTGGGGCATTCGATCCCTCGTTTCGCGCTGACGTGGGCGCTGCTGGCCCTGGCGCGGCCGGCGCTGGCCGAGGAAGCGCTCGACCTCGACCAAGCCTTCGCGCTGGCCGTCGCCCACCATCCGTCCTTGCTGGTGGCGCGGGCGGGCAAGGACGCGGCCAAGGCCCGGGTCGATGCCGCGCACGTGCCGCAGTTGCCGACCGCTTCCGTCGACGTGAGCCACACCCAGACCACGGCGAACTTCATCCAGCGTCCTGGCGCCTTGCCCTCGAGCCAACTGAACCGGGCGACGCCGGCCAACTCGCCGGAGCTGAACCCGTTCTGGAGCGCGGTGGCGACCGGGCGGTGGAATGCCTACGACTTCGG
>CAYHHL010000330.1:0-4465 GCA_964356325.1 uncultured Enterobacteriaceae bacterium
GAACCCGAACCCGAACCCGAACCCGAACCCGAACCCGAACCCGAACCCGAACCCGGGGCCGGAGCCGACCCCGACTTGCCGCCCTGCTCACGCCCCGCCTATCCTCCGCCACCATGAGCTTCTCGCCGCATCTGACCTCCCTCATCGACTGGCGCACCCGCGCGGTCTTCCTGCGCAACGCCCGCGTCTACTTGCGCAACTGGCGCACCGCCTTCTTGCCGCCCGCGCTCGAACCCGTGGTGCAGTTCCTGGCGTTCGGCATCGGCCTGGGCGCCTACGTCGGCACCATGCAGTACGACGGCCGCCCAGTGGACTACGCCAGCTACATGGCCCCCGGCATGGTCGCCTACACCGCGTTCTCCACGCCGTTCTTCGAGTCGCTCTACTCCAGCTACGTCCGCATGTTCTATCAGAAAACCTGGGACGGCATTCTCGCCACCCAGGTCGAACTGCGCCACATCGTCTGGGGCGAAATCACCTGGGCCAGTGCGCGCGGCGTCATGAACTCCATCGTCGTCGCCCTGGTCATCCTGGTCATGCACCTGCTGGGCTTCGTGCACGTGAAATGGCAGTTTTTGCCTCTGCTTCCGCTCATCGGTTTCGTGGCCGGCTGGGCGTTCGCGGCGTTCGGGCTCATCTTCACCGCGCTGGTGCCGAACATCGACCACATGAATTACCCGGTCTTCTTGGTCGGTGTCCCGTTGGGCCTGATCTCGAACACCTACTTTCCGACCGATCGCGCGAGTCCGCTGATCTACGCGCTGAGCCAACTCAACCCCGTGTACCACCTGGCGGAAACCTATCGATCGTTGCTATTGCGCGGCGACCTGGACATGCACCTGCCGTTGCTGGCGCTGACTTCGGCAGTGGCGCTGCTGGTGTGCGCGACCGCGGCGCAGCATCTGGTGCATCGGCGGGTGCTGGGCAAGTAGAGTTGTAACCACGGCCACGCAAACGGTTGTCAAGAATCGCCGCGGCGGGCATCGTGGCTGGCATGGACACGACTCCGACTCTCAAGCTGATTGCGACCTTCGGCCTCGTCACCGCGATGTTCTTTGGTTCGGCCTGGATCGCCAAGACGACCCAGGATCAGCACGTGCGGCGTCTGCAATGGGTCAGCCACACGCACGAAGTCCTGCGCGCACTGCAAGAGTTGGATACGGATTCTCGCGACTTGCAACGCAGTACCCGCATCCATCTCCTGCGCGGCTCCCCGAGCGCTCTGCAGGCCTACGAACGCACGCGGCTGCGAGTCGATGAGCACGTCCGAAACCTGAGGGCGCTCATCGTGAGCCCCGACCTGCGACAGGGGCTGGCCAACCTGCAGCCGGAGCTGACCGCCCTGCTCGCGGAACTGCAGGCGGTCATAGACCTTGCCGCCAACGTGGGCCGGGACGCGGCGCTGGCGCGGCTGCGAGACGGTGACGCCGATGCCCGCTTCGACGCCTTCGTGACCGAGTTGGACGCGATGTCCGCGCTCGAATGGCAAGCGCTGCAACTGCGCCAGGTGGAGGAGGCAAGCGCAGCTCGGCTGTCGGGCTACGCTGCGCTGGCCGTGGACCTGACGGGAGCCTTGATCCTGGTGATCCTGCTGGTGTTCTTGCGCCGTGATCTGTTGGGGCGGGACAGGGACCTCGCGCGCCAGCGCCTCCTGCTCGACAGCTTGCCGGACCCGACGCTGCTGATTGCCGCCGATGGCCGAGTGGAGTATGCCAACCGCCAGACCGCCGCCGTCCTGGGCTGGGAGCCGGCCGAACTGCAGGGCCAGCCGCTGGAAGTCCTGGTCCCCTCGGCGCTGCGTGCCGCGCACGTGCAGCACCGTCGGGACTTCGCGGCCGATCCGAAGACGCGACCGATGGGCGTGGGCTTGGACCTGCATGCCGTGCGCAAGGACGGTAGCGCGGTGCCGGTCGAAATCAGCGTGAGTCCGATCCGCGTGGACCAGCGCGACTTCGTCCTGTGCGCGATCCGCGACTTCTCCGAGCAGCGGCGCGTGCAGGCGGAACTGCACCGCTACCAGACCGAAGTGGTCGACCTGTGGAACCGGGCGCCGGTCGGCTACCACTCGCTCGGGCCAGACCGGCGCATCCTGCGCATCAACGACACGGAACTGGGCTGGCTGGGCTACACGCGCCAGGAGATGGAAGGCCATCGGATCGATGAGTTCCAGACCGCGGCGACGCAGGCCGTGGTCGCGGTGCACTATCCGCGGTTCATGGCGGCAGGCCACATCGAGGATCTAGCGCTGGACTTCGTGCGCAAGGACGGCACGCTGCTGCACGCGATGATCAGCGCGTCGGCAGTGCGCGACGAGGCCGGGCAGTTCGAGATGAGCCGCACGGTGATGCTCGACGTCGGCGAGGCTGGGCACATCCACGGTCCCGACGGCACGCCGAGCCTCGCGCACCCGGGCGGGCTCATGCCGGCCGCGGGCGTGTTGCCGATGTGCGCCTGGTGCCGACGGATACGCGAGGGCGACGGCGAGTTCGTCCCGGTCGAGCAATACCTCGTCCACCACGTGGGCGTTGGCATCAGCCATGGCATCTGTCCGGACTGCGCGGCGCGGCTGGGGGTGCCGCTCGACGGGTGACGCTTTCGAGCAAGTCAGTGCGTCAGGTGCCAGCCTTCCAGCGTCGCACCGCATCCTCGATGACGATTCGCAATTTATGGATATCGAATGGCTTTTCCACGCACCGCTCCGGCCGCTGATTCAGGAACTCGCGCGCCCGCTCCGTGAACGCCCCGCCGGTCAGGAAGATCACACGCTCGGCCTGCTGCGGCGCCTGGGCCAGAATTGCCTCGTACAGCTCGATTCCGTTCATCTCCGGCATCATCACGTCGCACAGGATGACGTCGAACTGCGCACCGCCAGCCAGAAGTACCAGCGCATCCCGGGCGTGGGTCAGGGCCGTCACGTCGAAGTCGCCGCGCAAGGCGCGCCGCACCACCTGGCAGACGCTGTCCTCATCGTCGATGACCAGGATACGGCCCTGCGCCACTTTCGGCTCGCGCGCGCGCGGTGCCACCGCAGCATCTGCCTTGACGACCTCGCCATGGCGTTGCGCAGCGGGCAGCGCCACGTGAAAGGTCGTGCCCACGCCCAGCGTCGATTCGAAGGTGATCTCGCCGCCCAGTGCCGTCACGATGCGGTGGCAGATGGTCAGGCCCAGGCCTGTGCCCTGGCCGACCGGCTTGGTGGTGAAGAACGGCGTGAACAAGCGACTCTGCACCTCAGGCGCGATGCCGCGGCCCGTGTCCGCGATGTCCATGACCACCCGGCCGCGGTCGTCCTGCCCGCAACTGACGCGGATCTCATTGTGCGTGGCATCGCCGTCGTCCATCGCCTGCGTGGCATTGACCAGGAGATTCAGGAATACCTGGCCGAGCCGCGAGGCGTTGGCATCCACCGGCGGCACATCCGCGCAGTTCATCACGAGCCTGGCGCGGTGGCGGATTTCGTTCGATGCCAGCCGCAGCGTCGATTCGAGCACCGCGCGCACGTCCACCAACTCCTTCACGTCCTCGTTGCCGCGCGAGAACAGCTTGATGTCGCCGACGATTTGGCTGACCCTTCTGGCGCCTTCGCGCGCGTCGGCCAGTTCGTCACGGACGCCTTGCATCATCGTGTCACCGTCGGCTGAACTGCCCGCCAACTGCTCTTGAGCCAAGTCCAAGTTGGCGATCACCGCCGCCAACGGGTTGTTGATCTCGTGCGCGACTCCTGCCGCCAGCAGGCCCACTGACGCCATGCGGTCGGACACAAGAAGCTGCGCCTGGGTCTTCTTGCGCTCGGTGACGTCGCGGGCCAGGAGCAGGATGGCCGCCGAGCCTTCGAACTCGATGTCCCGGGGCGGCGAAAATTCCAGGGTCACGCTTTCGCCGTCCGCGCGTTTGAGGCGGATCTCACCCGTCGGCACGTCGTTGGCCCTGAAGCGTTGGTCAGCCAGGCTGCGATCATCCGGATGCACCCAGTCCAGGACGCTGCGGCCGATGAGCTCCGAGACGCTGCTGACCATCAAGCACAGCGCCAGCGCGGAGTTGGCGTACACCAGTTCGAGGTCGCGGCAGATGGCGATGGCATCCGGCGCGCGTTCGATGAGGTCGCGGAAGTTGCTTTCCGACGCGGAGATGCGCGAGAACGCCATGCTCAGAGCCACCGACTGGCTGATCTGCGCGCCGAGTGCCCGTGCCATCGGCCCAGAATCGGCCCCCGGTGACTCCGTGCCGCGCGAGCCCATGAACAGCAGGCCGATCCGGCGCCCGCTCGCGGCCATCGGCACGAGCATGGCCGAGGTCACGCCGGCGCGCTCCAGCAGCGTCTTGGCGACTTCGCGGTCCACGGTCGGCGACGGAATGTTCACCGCCACTTCGGACGTGGACAGCTGGGCCAGCAGCTCCGGCATACCGAACAGCGTTTCCAACTGCGCGCGCTCGTCGTCCGCATAGCCGATCACGTGGTGAACCC
>CAYHHL010000331.1:0-4452 GCA_964356325.1 uncultured Enterobacteriaceae bacterium
GACAACGGGCAGGTCATAGAGCGACGAAGGAGCGTCAGACCTGCCCTGGGCCGGAACCGATGCCGGATGGGCACTCATGCCCGAACCCGAACCCGAACCCGAACCCGAGCCCGTGCCCGAACCCGAACCCGTGCCCGAACCCGAGCCCGTGCCCGAACCCGCACCCGAGCCCGTGCCCGACGCCGGGACCGGGACCGGGACCGGAGCCGGGGCCGGAGCCGCCACAGCATCCACCAAAGTTCCAATCGCTTCCAGAGCCTCGCGCATGGCTACCGCGTCCGCAAAACGCTCCTCGGGTTTTTTCGCCAGGGCTCGGGCCACGACGTCGGCAAACCCCGCCGAGACCGGAACTCTCGCCAGGGTCCGCAAGTCCGGCGGTGGTTCGCCCACGTGCTTCATCATCATCGCGTACGAGGAATCCGCCTGGAACGGCAACTCGCCCGTCACGCAACCGTACAGCACGATACCCAGCGAATACAGGTCACTGCGCCCGTCCACCACTTCGCCCATCACCTGCTCGGGGCTCATGTAGGCCGGCGTGCCCAAGGAAGTTCCCGTTCGCGTCAGTTGCGTGTCCGCGCTCTTGGCGATGCCGAAGTCCAGGACCTTCACGACGCGATCGCCGCCGCCCAGATCGTGCAGGAACACGTTGGCGGGCTTCAGATCGCGGTGCACCAGACCCGCGCGGTGGGCCTCGGCCAGGCTGCGCAACACGTCGATGCCGATGCGCACCGTTTGGGCCTCGTCCAGCGTCTGGCCCTCGATGCGCAACCGCTGCAGCATTTCGGCCAGCGTTTCGCCCTGCAAGCGCTCCATCGCCAGGAAGAAAGTGCCGTCGTCCGCTTGCCCGAAGTCGAACACGCGAATTGTATTGGGATGTTGCAGCGCAGCCGTGACGCGTGCCTCCTGGAAGAAGCGGCGCACCAGGCCGGGATCCGCCGCGGCGTCCAGCAGCAAGGTCTTGATCGCGACCGCCTGGCCCGTGCCCGTGTGTTGGGCCGAGTACACCGCGCCCATGCCGCCGCGGCCGATCACGACGCCGATGCGGTACCGGCCTGCGAAGACTCCACCTGAATCCAACGGTTTGTCGGGCGCGCTCACGTTCGAGAGGATGGTCGCCATGCCGTCGTGCGGACAGTACAGGCCCTCGGTCGTCTCGCCACACTGCAGGCAGGTTCTCGACATCGCTTCCTTTTGCTGACCGTCCGAGTCGGTCATGGGCAAATGCCTTGGCTCGCCCAGGTCGACGGCTGCGCGCCCATCTCCAGGTGCAGCGTGCCGCCTTGGGCCAGATCGGCATGGCGCAAGCGGGCTTGGGTCAGAGGCGCGCCGTTCCAGGTGGCGGATTGCACGTAGCGCGCGGAGTCAGAAGTCCCCGTCGCCTCGATGACGACCACACGCCCGCCCACCAGCAGGGTCGCACGAGGAAACAGCGGACTGCCGATGGCATAGTCGCCGTCACCCGGCGCAACCGGGTACAGACCGAGCGCCGTCAACACGAACCACGCCGAAGTCGCGCCGGCGTCATCGTTGCCCGGCAGCCCGTCCGGACCGTCGCCGAAGTGCTGCGCCATCAACTTACGCAGTAGATCCGCAGTCTTATCCGGTCGCCCGACGTCCAGATACAGCCACGGTGCGTGGAAATCGGGCTCGTTGCTCATGTCGAAGTGGTTGCCCGCAAAGAACTCGTCCAGTTTCTTCACGAATGCGTCGCGCCCGCCCATCGCCTGCACCAGACCGCAGCGATCGTGCGGGACGAACCAGCTGTAGATCCAACTGCTGGCCTCGGTGAAGCCTGCCGCGGCGGTGGGATCGAACGGTTCGACCCACGAGCCGTCGGCCTTGCGCGATTGCATGAAGCCGTGCGCCGGGTTCCAGACGTTCTTCCAGTTCTGCGAACGCTTCCGGTACGTTGCGGCCACGTTAGGCTTGCCTACCGCATCGGCGAACTGCGCGACACACCAATCGGCATAGGCATACTCCAGCGTCATCGAGGCGGCCTGGCCGGGGTCGCACTGGTCCGGCACCCAACCCTTCGAAACATAAGCCAGTGGCGTGCCCTGATCGGACAGGTAGCCGCAGAACAGGTCCGCGCCCGGGCCATCGCCCTCCGACATCGAGCCTTTCTCCATGGCCGCCAAGGCCTTGTCCGTGTCGAAACCGAGCAGGCCCTTGACCGCCGCGTCGGCCAGCACCGCGAACTGGAAGTTCCCGGTCATGACGCGCGAATCGCCGCTCGCGTGCCAGGTGCACTTGGGCAGCCAGCCGGACTTCTCGTACAGCCACAGCAGCGATTGCGCCATGTCACCAACCAGTTCGGGCTCAATCAGGGTCAGCAGCGGATGCGTCGTGCGCGCCGTGTCCCAGATGCACCAGTCGTCCGTGAAGTAGCGCCGGCCCTGGGTCGATTGCACCGCGGGAGGATTCGCGCTGCCGTTCCAGAACTGACCATTCTCCGTGTAATCAGCTGGTTGCAAGAGGGAATGGTACAGCGCGGTGTAGAAACGCACGCGGTCCTGGTCCGACCCGCCCTTGAGTTGCACGCGACCGAGCAGGGCGTGCCACGCCGCCGCCGCCTGATCGCGCACGCTTTCAAAGCCCAGGGTCGCCGGCATCTCCTTGGCCAGATGCGCCGCCGCCTGGCTTTCCGAGATCAGCGAGAGGCACACGCGCGCCTCGATCGTCTGTGCCACCTTCGAATCGAACTCCGCCCACGCCCCCAGGTTTGCGCCATCGGCCTGCGTAGCCGCGCTCGCCTTGCCTTGCGCCCAGGTGCCAGTCCGATCGGCGGCGCGCTGGAATTCCGTGACGAAATGCACGGTCACCAGACCGGTCGGCGGCTGGAAGTCCTCCAGCAGCGTGGTCAACACCGGGTGCACTGAGTACTTGCCGTGGCCATGCACACCCTTGGCTTCGACTTGCAGGTGACCGCCGACGCTGGAGCCTTGGGTGTGGCCCAGATCGAGCAGAACCCGCGCCGTACCCGCTGGAAATTGATAGCGATGCCAGCCGCAGTGCGCCGTCGCCGTCAGCAGCACGCGGATGTCGGGCTCCGTCAAGGTCACGGCATACCAGCCCGGGGAAGCCACTTCGTCGTCATGGCGGTAGGTCGCCGCGAACTGGCCTTCGTCCACCGTCAGCGTACCCATGGTCGGCAACAGCGAAATCTGCCCGTAGCCGTTCGCCGACCCGCCTGGACCGTCGAGGTGAGTGTGCGAGAACCCCTGGATTCGCTTGGCGTCGTAGTCGTAGCTCTTGATGCTGGCCGAACCGTTGGCCGTGTCCGGACTCAGCTTGACCATGCCGTGCGGCAACGTCGCGCCGGGAAAGGTGTTGCCGGGTCCCTTGGTGCCGATGAGAGGACGCGTCCATTGCACCGGATTGGGACCGGGCAATGCTTCGACCAGCGGCCCCGCGTCCACCAAACCGTCTTTCATATCAAGTGCATCTGCATCAGGCGCGGCCGCGGTCGCGTCGGCCCTGTTGACAGGAGTCTGCGCCCGCGTCGAACACGCGCAGAAGCACACGAGCAAGGCGGCAAGAGCGAAGGACTGCATGGGCATCGCCAACGCCGATGGGCGTGCCGGTCAGCATCCCCGAACGGCGCGGCCTTGCCAAGGCGTTCCCAGACATCGGCCGACCCGCGGCGGCGATCCGTCGATGCCGCTGGCACGCCCCGAGTCCGCAGTTATACTCCTCGGCCCTCGTCGCCGCGCGCTTGCGGCCGGAGCCGCCATGAAGTCTCGATTCGCCTTGCCTTTCGCTGCCGTCGCGTGTGTCGCTGTCCTGATCGCTTGCCAGGAGAAGGCCACTGCACCGGCCCCTTCGCCCCCTGCAACACCAGAGAAAGTCACGGGATCCGGCCCTGTTTGCATGGGTGGTGTTTGTAATGGCAAGGACGATCCCACAGCTGTCTTGGCTGCGGCGCCGGCTGGACCCGGTCCGGTTCTCGCCATGCCCGGCACGAAGTATGGCGACGGTATTACCCTGACCGAGACCGTGGCTGTGGGTCAGTTGCTTGCGGAACCAGACAAGTGGGTCGGCAAGCGCGTCCGGGTAGAGGGCGAAGTCACCGACGTTTGCCAGATGCGCGGTTGCTGGTTCGAGATCGCGGGTGCCACGCCGGCTGAACGGATGCGCTTCAAGGTCGTCGACGGCGTGATGACGTTCCCGATCTCGGCCAAAGGCAGCTACGCGGTCGCGGAAGGCACGGTTCGCAAGATTGCCCTGACCCTGGAGCAGACCAAGAAGGCGATGGCCCACGAAGCCGAAGAAACCCATCGGCCCTTTGACGCCGACAAGGTCACCGAGCCGATGACGATCGTGCGACTCGATGGCACAGGCGCGGTCATGCGCGACCAGAAGTAGAGACTCCGCAAGAGACCTGCACCGGACATGCGACTGCTGTGCGACGGGCCGACCGGGCGCATCCGCGAACTGATTCTGGGCCGG
>CAYHHL010000332.1:0-4443 GCA_964356325.1 uncultured Enterobacteriaceae bacterium
ACATTCGCCCAAAGCAGCATCGTTACCGACCTGTCGGCAACCGGTAAGGCAGGTTCGCGAATCATCCTCTGTCGACATCCCGCAACCCGGGCCGGCTTCGGCCCCGGCCCGCGCTGCGCGTGCGGTTCCGGCCCCGGTTCCGGCTCCGGGTTCGGGTTCGGGCGCGGGCGCGGGCGCGGGTGCGGGCTCGGGTTCAGCGCCACGCATGCGCCAAGCGCCGGACGGTGCTACGCTGCCGTTCCCCGAGCGGTCCTGCCGCGGGAGGCTCCATGCGCGCCCTCACCTTGAACTCGACTGTCCTAAATGCCCTGATCGGCGCAGTGCTGCTGGTCGCCGCTTGCAGTTCCGGCGCCGGCACCGGCGGCGGGGGTGGCGGCGGCGGCATCGTGTCCGGCAGTCCGTGCAACTCGGCGACACAGCAAGAGTTATGCTCTGGCGTGCTGCGAATGGCCTGCGTCTCCGGCATCTGGCAGGCGACCGAGGTGTGTCCCGCCGGCCAGATGTGTCTCGCCCACGTCGGCGCTACGCCGGGGACGCTGGTCACCGTGTGCACGCCGATCTACGACGCCGGCAGCACCGACAGCCAAGGACAGGGCGGCAACGATGCGCTGGTCTCGGACAGCGTCAGCGGCGACACGGCCATGGGCGACGGTGTTCAAGCGCAGGATATTGCTGGCAAGTTGGACGTCACGCTGCTCGAGGTCAACACCGGCTGCACCTCGGCCAGCGACTGCGACGACGGCCTGCCGTGCACAATCGATGCCTGCCCTGCCAATGGCGTGTGCAGCCACAAGCCGCAGAATGTCCTGTGCGACGATGACGATCCGTGCACGCAGGACCTGTGCCAGACGGGCAGCGGCTGCAGCCATGCCAACGCCCCGGGCGGCTGCGACGACGGCGACGCGTGCACGACCGGCGACAAGTGCGCGGGCGGACAGTGCAGCGGCATGGACAAGGATTGCGACGACGGCGATGACTGCACGAACGACAGTTGCACGTCTGGACTGTGCAAGCACGCGCCGGTAAGTGGCTGTGGCGCCAGCAGCATGGCCACCGCGACGCTGCTGACGGTGGGCAAGCAAGTGACCGGCACGCTCGATCCCACCGGCAAGGTCGCTTGGTACAAGTTCGTCGGCAAGAAGGGCCAATTGGTCCTCGTCGCCCTGTCCACGAGCCAGGCTCAGGCCGGCAATGCCTTTGATCCGACGATCATCGACACCACGCTTTCGCTGTACGGGCCCGATCAGAAAGCCTATGCGTTCAACGATGACAGCGGCGGCGACAACGACAGCACCCTGTGGACCGTGTTGCCCGCCGACGGCACCTACTACGCCAAGGTCGAGGAATGTTGGACTTTCATCGCGGAATCGCCCGGGACCGGCAGCACGTGCGGCGGCGAGGCGGACAAGGCGGACACGGACTACGTAATCTTCTTCAACGTCGCCAATTCGTCGACTGACAAGTCGGTGATCCTGGACAAGGAACTGGGCGACGGCGCGGCCAATCCGACGCCGATGACCTTCCAGAAGACCCCGGACGGCAAGGGCTACTACCAGGACATCGTCTATGGGATGTTCAAAAGTATCAGCGATATCGATGTGTTCCTGGTGACCTTACCCTTGGACACCGCGGTGAAACAAGGTCGGGCCACGCTGTACGTCACCGGCACCGACGGCGGCGTGGAGGGCAACGGCTCGTCCAGCGATCCGGGTATCGCCTGGGTGACCACGCAAGCCAAGCCAACGACGATTCTGGCGCAAGTGGACCTGAGCACAGGTGATCTGACCATGCCGGTGACGTTGGGTGAAGCGTACCTGCTGTTCGTGCAACACCCGCCCGGCGCCGCGGCTGCCCATGATTTCTATGTGTTGATGCAATCCGCGGCTGGCTCCAACCCGGTCGAGAAGAGCGAGGCCGGCAACGACCTGCTGACCGGCGCGGAGACGCTGACGCCGACCAAGCAAGATGGCAGCACGATCTACTTCGTGGCCGGCGACCTGGTAAACAACGCCCAGGATGTCGACCACTTCACGGTCTCGGTGCCGTCCGGGACGAGCACGGTGGCAGCGTATTGCGGTGCTGCGGTGATGGGCTCTGGTCTGCACGATCTTCAGGTCGACATCCTCAAGGCAGACGGCAAGGCGCTGGCAGGCGGCAGCGGCAAGGAGACCGGCACGCAGTTGGCGCTGAAAGACGTCGCGGTGCCGGCCGGTACGACCAAGCTGACGATGCGCGTTTCGGCCGGCTCTCAGGATGCCAAGGTGACCGGCGCGTACTACGAATGTGCGTTCGTGTTCAAGCAGTAGACGCGCGTGGGGTGCGGTTGCGTGCCTCAGCCCAGGTGGCGGATCGCGACCTGCAAGGTCGCTGGCGTCTCGGGCAGGTCCAGGTGATCGATGCGCTGGCGGAACCACGACTCGAGCACGACCAGCGACCACAGGTGCCAGGTGTGATCGCGAGTCCCGGCGCCATGTTCCGCGCGCATGGCGGCCACGACCTCGGGACGCACGACGCCGCGCCGGGCCAAGGTCGCGGGATCCAACGCTTCGTCCAGGAGCCCGTGCAGCGGCCCCGCGAGCCAGGTGCCCATCGGCGCGACGAACCCCTGCTTCTTCATGCGCACCGAGGTCGGTTTGAGGTAACGCGCGGCCACTGCACGTAAAAGCCGCTTGGACGCTGTCTTGCCCGAGGAGCCGAACAACGCCGCCGGGCCCATCTTGAGCGCGCGTGGCAGGCGCAGCCCGAAGTCCACGACGCGACGATCCGCCAGGGGAACACGAAGTTCCAGGGCGTGGCGCATGGACATCCGGTCCGAGAGCTGTAGCACGTTGTCGGGCAGGAAGCCGTTCAGATCCGCATAGCAGGCCGCGTCCAGGGGATCGGCGTCCGGACCGAGCGAACGGATGGCGGCGACGGTTTGCCCCAGGTCCTCGGGCATCGCTCCGCCGGGCAGCAGGACCGCGGCCAGCGCGTGATCCGTCAGCAATCCACGCAGATCTGCGGGGGTGTAGTGCCCCAGCCAGTCGCGGTAGGTGTGGGCGAACGAACCTCCCGAAGCGCGCAGGAACCGCCGGGCATGGCGGAGCAAGGGCATGCCATCGGTGCGCTCAGGCAGGTGCGCCGCCAGTTCGGGCAGCCAACGATCGCGCACCCGCTCCGGAAGGTGGCGCCATGCCGAGAGAATCCACGTGCCACGGTAGCGCGGATAGCCCGCGAAGGCCTCGTCGCCGCCATCGCCGGTCAGGGCCACGGTCACTTCCTGCCGTGCCCCCTCGCACAGGGCATCCGTCATCAGCGCAGTAGGATTACCAAAAGGTTCATCCAGTTGCCCGGCGATGTAGCGGAACCTATCGGTCGCCAGGTCCGCCGATACGCGCAGGATTCGATGCTGCACGCCGAGCTGGGCCGCGACCTGGGCCGCGCGCGCCGATTCGTCGAGGTGCTGGGCTTCCTCGCCAAAACCTACCGTGAACGTGCGGACTTGTCCGCCGCCCCGCTCGCGCTGCAGCCGTGCCATGATGGCCACGATGAGCCCGGAATCGATGCCGCCCGACAGAAACGCACCGACCGGCACGTCCGCGACCACGTGCTCGGCGATGACATCGCGCAAGAGCGAGTCCAGGGCGTCCACTGCCGCGGTCTCGTTGCGGAATACGAGCTTGGGGGCGATAGCGTAGCGGTGGAAACGCTCGGTGCGCTGGCCGGTCGCATCCAGCACCAACTTGTGCCCCGGCAGCAGGCGCTGGATGCCCTGGAACGCGGTCGCGGGCGGCGGCACGTACAAGTAGCTGAGATAACCGGCGAGCGCGCGCAGATCCGGGACGCGCGCGACCTGTGGATCGACCAACAGAGCCTTGATCTCACTGGCAAAGGCAATGCGGCCGGCCGGCTCCTGGCGCCAGAACAGCGGCTTGATCCCGGAAGGATCGCGGGCCAGTAGCAGCCGGTGCTCGAAGCGATCCCATAGCGCCAGAGCGTACATGCCCTCCAGATGGCTGAGCATCGCGTCGCCATGTAGATCGTACAGGTGCAGGATCGTTTCGGTATCCGTGTGCGAGACGAAGACGCGCCCCGCCGCCTCGAGCTGAGTGCGCAGGGCCTGGAAGTTGTAGATTTCGCCGTTGAACGCCAGCACGTAGCGCCCGTCCGCCGACACCATGGGCTGGTGACCCGCGGGGCTCAGGTCCAGGATAGACAGCCGCGTGTGCCCGAGGATGACCGGAAGCCCTTGCAGACCGCGCATGTCCACGGCCAGGCCGGCATCGTCCGGGCCACGGTGCCGCAGCGCGAGTGTCGCCCGCCGGTCCAGTTCGTCGTTGCGAGGGCCGACGCGCCCATAGATGCCACACACGCGCCTTGTCTCCCGGCCGCCGCCCGAATCGGCCGCGCCGCCGAGGGTGGACCGGACTGCCGCCACGCACAAGTCCTGGCGTTGCGTGTTAA
>CAYHHL010000333.1:0-4438 GCA_964356325.1 uncultured Enterobacteriaceae bacterium
CCAAGGACGCCGGCATGCCGTGCAGCACCGCCAAGGACTGCCCGCAGGTCCAGTGCAAGACGGCTTGCCAGGACGGCTTTTGCTCCGCCGCGGCCCAGCCCGACGGCACCGCCTGCAGCGACGACAACGCCTGCACGACCGGGGACTCGTGCAAGGGCGGCTCCTGCCAGGCCGGCGCCGCGCTCGCATGCAACGACGGCAACCCATGTACCGACGATAGCTGTGACGCCAAGAGTGGTTGCGTCAGCCTGGCCAACACCGCGACCTGCAGCGATGCCAACGCCTGCACGGCCGTCGACGCGTGCAAGGTCGGCCTCTGCCTGCCCGGCCAGGTCACCCAATGCGACGACGCCAACCCTTGCACGACCGACACTTGCGACGCCAAGACGGGCTGCACCTTCGCCAACAACAGCTTGCCGTGCAGCGACGCCGACGTGTGCACCGGCGGCGACACCTGCCAGGCCGGCAGTTGCGCGCCCGGCGCACCGACCGTTTGCAGTGACGGCAACCCGTGTACCGACGAAAGCTGTGACGCCAAGGTCGGTTGCGTCAGCCTGGCCAACGCCGCGACGTGTGACGACAACAACGCCTGCACGCTGGGCGACGCTTGCGGCAAGGGCGGTTGCGTGCCGGGAGCGGCGATCGACTGTGACGACAAGAACCCCTGCACCACGGATAGTTGCAGCCCAATCGGCGGCTGCGTGCACGCGAACAACGGCAACGGCTGCGACGACGGCGACGCCTGCACCTTGGGCGACGCGTGCGCGGGCGGCGCCTGTGGCAGCGGCAAGGCTGTGGTGTGCAACGACAGCAACCCGTGTACCGACGACGTATGCGACCCGGCCAGCGGCTGCGGGTTCACCGCCAACAGCAAGCCTTGTGACGACAAGAACGTGTGTACTACCGCTGATATCTGCCAGGCGGGCATCTGCGTCGCCGGCACGCCGCCGGTTTGTGACGACAAGAACCCGTGCACCACCGAGACCTGCGAGCCGTTGCAGGGCTGCAAGAACGTCGTCAACACCTTGCCTTGCGACGACGGCAGCGCCTGCACCTCGGGCGACGCATGCGCAGGCGGCAGTTGCGTGGCCGGCAAGGCGGTGGCCTGCAACGACGGCAATCCGTGCACGAGCGACAGTTGCGAAACCGCGAGCGGCTGCGTGTTCACCGTCAATACGAACACTTGCGACGACAACAACGTCTGCACGGTCGGGGACGTGTGCCAAGGTGGCAGTTGCGCGGCCGGCACCGCCAAGTTCTGTGGCGACGACAACGGCTGTACCACGGATTCCTGCGATACGGTCAAGGGTTGCACGTTCACGCTGGCGACTTCGGCGTGCGATGACGGCAACGCCTGCACGCTCGGCGACGCTTGCGTGGATGGCGCTTGCGTGGGCAGCAAGCTCTCGGCCTGCAACGACGGCAACCCTTGCACGTCCAATAGTTGCGACGCCAAGACCGGCTGCCTGTTCGCGGACAATACCGAGGCTTGCGACGACGGCAATGTTTGCACCGGCGCCGACGCATGCAAAGGCGGCGCCTGCCTGCCCGGCGCGGCCACGGCCTGCGACGATGCCAACGCATGCACCACGGATGCCTGCGACGCCCTGGCCGGGTGCAAGTTCACCGCCAACACGCTGCCTTGCGACGACGGTTCGCTCTGCACCTCCGGCGACGTGTGTTCAGTGGGCCTGTGCGTGCCGGGCGCGAAGGTGAAGTGCGACGACAACAACGCTTGCACCACGGAGAGTTGTGACGCGGCCAAGGGCTGCCAGTTCGTCCCCAACAGCGCGACCTGCAACGATGGCAACGCGTGCACGGCCAACGATGCGTGTTCGGGCGGCGGCTGCGGCGGCAAGTCGGTGGTGTGCAACGACGCCAACCCGTGCACCACGGATTTCTGCGACAGTACCAAGGGTTGCCAGAAGGTGGACAACGCCAGCGCGTGCGACGACAACACCGTGTGCAGTGCGAACGACACCTGCTCGGGCGGCAAGTGCCTCGGCAGCGCGGTCGGTTGCGACGACGCCAACGAGTGCACGACGGATTCCTGCGACGCGGTCAAGGGTTGCCAGCACGCCAACGTGGGCGATGGCGCGACCTGCAGCGGCGGTACGTGCTCGGCCGGGTCGTGCGCGCTGACCGGCTTGATTGCGTGGTACAAGTTCGACGAGGGCACCGGCGGCAAGCTGCTCGACAGCTCCGGCAATGGCAACGACGGTGCCCACAACGCGCCGTACGTCACGGGCAAGAAAGGCAAAGCGCTGGCGTTTGCCGGCGGGGCGATGGCCAAGGTGAGCAATGGCGGGCCGACCTTCACTTGGGGCGCGAACAACGCCGACTACACCGTCGAGTACTGGCTATACGTCATCGCCACCAGCGCCAACTGGGTGTCGCCGTTCCACAAGTCCGACGCCAGTGGCGGCGATTGCTGCTCGGGCGGCTTGCGCACACCATCGCAGTTCTTCTACCCGGGCTCACAGACCATGCTCAGCGTGATGGGCACCGCAGCGGACGGCAACCATTACTCGGCGCCTGGCACCGGCGCGATTCCACTCGGAACCTGGACCCACTTCGCGGCGGTACACAGCGGCGACTCACAACTTCTGTATATCAATGGCGTCCTGGTCAACACCGACCCGCTCGGCAGCGCCACGGTCGGCGGGCCCGGCGTGCTCTACATGGGCAACGACGGCTTCTACGCGCCCTTGAACGGCTACCTCGACGAGGTCAGGATCTACAGCAAGGCCTTGAGCGCCAAGCAGATTCAGGTGGACATGCTCTGAAGCCGGGCACCCTATTTGGCAAACTCGCGCAGCACCCGCTCGGCCGCCCGCGTGCCACTGGTGAGCGCGCCGACGATGCCGTGCCCCGCCCGCGTCGACGCGCCCGCGAGGTACAGACCCTGCAGCGGGCCGCGATAACCCGGACGATTCTGTAGGAACTGCGCGGGGATCGCCGCCAAACCGTAGCCCGTGCCGTCCGAGGCCCGCGTGTAGCGCATGTGCGTCAGTGGCGATGCGGACTCGCACAGCGCGATCTGGCCCGCCGCGCCGGGAAACAGCTGGTCCAGGCGGCGGACCATGTCGTCCTGCACCGCCAGCTTGCGCCGCATGTACGTGGGGTTGTTGCGATAGCTGCCGTCCGCGAGTTGCTCGGGCGTCACACCCCACGCTTGCGGCGAACCGGGCACGAGCGTCATCACTTCGACGGCGCTGTGACCCGCCGGGGCGTGGTCGGCGGTGTCCGGATCCTTCCAACTGGCGCTGGTCACGTAGCAACCGCGCAGCTGGATCGAACCGTCGGGCCCAGTGGTGTCGTAGAACGCGTCCAAGTCGGTGCCGTCGAACTGCCACCAGTTGGTCGCGGTCGAGGCCAGCTTGCCGCGCACGCCCAGCACGGTCAGGAACAGCGCGCCACCCATCTGAAACGCTTCGGCGCGCTTCAGCCAGTCGGCCGGCAGGTGCTCGGGCCCCACCAGCTCCAGCAAGGTACGCTTCAGGTCGGCGTTGGAGATCACGACCTTGGCGCGCACGTCCTGCCCCGGCTCGCCCGGCTTGGTCGATTCGGTGCGCACGCCGACCGCGCGTTCGCCTTGCACCAGGATGCGTTCGATGCCGTGGCGCAAGTGGACGCTGCCGCCGTGCGCCTCGATGACTTCGGCCAGCTTGTCGGCCGGTACCTGCCCGCCGCCCTTGGGATAAAACGCACCGTGGAAGTAGTGGTTGGCCAGGCCGGCGTGCAACATCGCGCTCGCGTGCTTGGGCGCCACGCCGTAGTCGCCGGTCTGACCGAGCATCACCGCGCGCAACAGCGGGTCTTTGGTACAATCATCGAGAACCTGCGCAATCGTCGCGTCCCGGTAGCGCGCCACCAGCCGGCCATGCAGCGCCAGATCCACCAGCGAAGTCAGGCCCATGCGGCCCTTGTTGGCGTCCATCTTGCGCACGGTGCGGTCGACCTGCTGCAAGAAGTCGACGTAGCGGTCGATACCCTTCTTTTCCTTGGGGAAGTGCTCGTGCAGGCGCTGGCGGTAGCGATCGTGGCCGACCGGGATGCGAAAGCGCAGGCCGGGGAACACCAGCGTGTCAAAACCGTCTGAATCCATGGGCACCCAGTCGACCTCGACGCCCGATTGGCGCAGCAGCGTAGGAATCGCGCCGTCGTGGCCGCAATCGCCGACGTAATGCAGGCCGACGTCGAACCGGTAGCGCGCGTCGGACCGGCCGCGCTCGAACATGGTGGCGCAACCGCCCGCGACGTAATGCTGATCGAAGCAGGCGACGCGCAGTCCGGCCCGGGAGAGCAAGGCGCCGGCCTGCAAGCCGCCCAGGCCGCAACCGACGATGGCGACGTCGACTTCGCTGGGCAGGGGCGCGCGGACTCGGCGGGCGGTTTGGACGGTGGAGGCGGTCATGGGCGGGCTCCGGGTTCGGGG
>CAYHHL010000334.1:0-4435 GCA_964356325.1 uncultured Enterobacteriaceae bacterium
CGGGATTGCACGGCGAGCCGGGAGCGATTTGCCCGCCCGTCGGCAAGGAAGTCGTCGCCTGCGTACACGAGGCAGCAAGAAGCAGCACTGAGAACGTCCATCGCCCGCGCCCCGCCTGCTCGCGTTTGCTCGTGCCCGATCCATCCAACCACACTCTTCGCCGCATGTTTCGTCCTTGCTCGCTGGAGGGGCCGAAGCGTTACCGTACGTTCGCGACCGCCTACAAGCAAGCTGGATCCTCGCCACACTGCTGCCCCAAGCACCGGTGCTGGCCGAATTTCTGGAATTCACCGCAGAGAGTGGGAGAAAAGCCCGCACGAGGTCGACTTCGTTGTCGTTTTGCTGAAGCGATCGCTGTGATAGTCGCGGCAACCAGTCTTCCCGTCGCGGCAACCAGTCTTCCCGTCGCGACAACCAGTCTTCCCGTCGCGACAACCGGTCTTCCTGTCGGCGGGGCCGGCAGAATCCTCGCGCCGCCACCCAAAACACAGCATATGATCCACTACCCGCCTTCTCGCGGTCCAACGGTTCATATGTTGCCCTTTGACTTGATGTCCACCGCCGAAGTCGCCCAGGAGATCGCCGCGCGCCTGCGTGCCCTGCGTCTGCAACGCGGCTGGACCCAAGTGGAGGCGGCCGCCCGCTCCGGCATGACGCTGGCCAGCTACAAGCGCTTCGAGCGCACCGGCGAGATTGCGTTGGCCTCGCTGCTCAAGATCGCCATGACCTTCGGGCAGATCGACCGATTGCAGGCGTTGTTCCAGCCGCCGCCGTTTCGCAGCCTGGACGAAGCGGTCAGTCAGACGCCTCCGCGCGTCCGCGCCCCGCGCCGGAGGTCGCCGTGAGCCAGATCATGAAGCTGCCGGTGGTCAGCACACGACCAGTGTCGCTGGCGAAGGCACGGCGCCGACTCAGCAACACCTGCTGCGGGTCGCGGACGCCGCGGGCGTGAAGCGCGCCAGGGCCGAGGCGATCATCGAGGAGACGCGAGAGGTCGTGCAGCGTTGGCGGGGTTTGCCGAAGAGGCGGGGGTGACGACGGCCACGTCTCGGAGCATCGAGCGGACCTTGCGGCTGGGAGACCTGGCGTCGCGCGGGCAGCCTGAGATGCGGGCCGGGGCCGGGGCCGGGGCCGGAGCCGTAGCTGGGGGCGGTGCGCCAAGAACGGCTTACACCAGACCCCAGATGCGCTACGATACTTTCGAGGTGTGCGATGCAAGCATTCGAATTCGAAACCATCCCGAGTCCTGACGGTTCACTGCCGGTCCCCGCGGCGGTGGTGCGGCGCCTGCACGACGGTCAACCGGTGCGCGTCATCGTGATGCTGGAAGACGAATCAGCCGATTGGGCTGAGCCGACGGCGCGCGAATTCTTGCGGGGCTACGGCAGCGAAGATGCCATCTATGACGACCTCGACCTGCGCAAGGACCGGCGATGAGTCTGCGCGAGGGCGACGTTGTCCTCCTGGCGTTTCCTTTCGCCGACGGGCTTCGGTCGAAGCGGCGACCGGCGCTCATCGTGCTCGACCCGCTGGACGATGACATCCTGGTCGCTCGCGTCACCACCTCGCTGCAGCGAACAGAGCGAGACCTTACGCTGGTCCACTGGGAAAGCGTCGGCCTGCTGCGGCCGTCCGTCGTTCGCCTCGACAAGCTGGCTACGCTTGACGCTGGGTTGGTCGTTGGCGTATTCGGACAACTCCACCCAGACGACCTGGCAGCGGTGAAATCAAAGCTGCGCTGCTTCTGGTAGGACCGTGGGTCGATGCGCCGTACCGGCAGCGGCACCGGCAGCGGCACCGGCTCCGGGCTCGGGCTTGGCTGTCAAGGCGAGCAACTCACGCCCGGGCCCAGCACCCGCATCAGGCGCACCAGCCCCGACTTCGGCACCTGCCCCGCGACCAAGATGCCTCCCGCGCCGTCCGCCGCCAGCCATTCGTAGTTCACGCTGTCGATGGCGCTCGCCGGCACGATCAGGTCGGTCGTCATCTGGCCGTCGGCAGTCCAGGTCTGCGCGTGGCGGATCGACTGCATGCTGCCCGACGCCTCGACCGTCCACACGAGCAGGTTGGTGCCATCGGCCACCGCCACCAGCGGCACGTCGGTCAACTCCTGCTGCCACACCACAGCGCCCTGATCGTCCACGCGCAACACTCGCCCGATCAGGGACTTCGAGACCTTGCCATAGCTCAGCCCCGCCACTGCCACCAGCCAACCGCCCGCCGGCAGCGCGACCAGTCCGCTCGCAGCCTCGTGCGTCGCGTTCGGCAGGATCACCACGTCGGCCAGAACCTTGCCGGTCGCGTCGGTCCGCACGAAACGCACGTCGTCCTGTTCACCGACTTTGGCATCGGCGATTCCCGGCACCGAAGTCAGCACGCCGATCGCGCCGGATCTCGCCGCCACCAGCGCTCGATTGCCGGTGCCCGAAGCCTTGCCCAAGTCTGTTTGCCCCAACAGCGTGCCGTCATCGGCCAGCCGCGCGACCCAGGCGTGCCACTCGTTCGGCTTGGGCTTGTTGATCCCGGCGAGCGCGAAGCCTCCCTCGGGTCGCACCGCCACGTGCACGCCGTTCGGTGCCGGCATCGGCACCAGAGTCGCCCACACGGTCTGGCCTTGCGCGCCCAGCCGGGTCAGGAACGCGCCGCCCTCGAATGCAACGACTGATCCGGACACGAGAATGCCACCGCCGGCCAGGGCGACGACATCGCGCGGAACCGCGTATTGGACCGGCACCGCGGCGACGTCCCAGGTCACTGTGCCACCCTCGCTCAAGCGCACGACGCGCGGGTGGCCGGCTGGATCGCCGACTGCGAGCACGAAGCCGCCGGTGTCCACACGCGCCAAGGCTCCGGCTGGCGAGACCTTGCCCGCAAGGTCGTGGATCCAGCCGTTGACCTCGGAGTCCTTGCACTTTCCCGCCACGCACAGCCCGAAACCGCAGGGCTGGCTGGACGCGCAGGCGCCGCTCGAATCCGTATGTTGGCAGCCCGACAGCGGATTGCAGACGTCCAACGTGCAAGGGTTCCCGTCGTCGCAGTTCACCGGCATGCCTGCGCAGAGCCCAGGTCCCTGGCAGGAGTCATCGATCGTGCAGGCGTTGTCGTCGTCGCAGTGCGTGCCTTGAGGCGCGACCTTGGCGTCGCACAAACCGACGAGTTGGCAGTGACCTTGGATGCACAGGGGCTCGTCGGTGGCTTTGGCGGCACAGGGCGTGACGCAACTACCGAAGTTGGTGCCGCACCACTGCGTAGCGAGGACGCCGACCTGGCCGATGGCGCTCGCGGTGGCGGCGGCAGGCAGCGCGGTGGGGCACGCCGAGCCGCAAACCTTGGGTAGGACGACCATCGTGCAGTCGGAGTCCTCGCCGCAAGCGTCCAAAGGCGCGAGAATACTGGCGACGGCGGCCGGGAGCAGGCTATCGATTTCGGCGCAGTACGCGCAACCGCTCGGGGTCTGGTACTTGCCGAAACTGCAGCCGGGCGAACACGGAGGCCCCATACAGATGTCATTGGCGGTGCACAGGAAGTGGCCTCCGGTGCAGGTGCAGTGGGTGGCCGCCGAGCATTGGCCGCAGCAGCACTCCTGGCCGTAGTCGCAGGATAGCGAGCCCTTGCACAGCGCGTCGTACGGGAACGGGGTCGAATCCGGCGGGCAGGTGGTCCAAGGCTGCGCAGGACTGGCGTCTTCACTGTCGGGCTTGGTCGAGCTGTCCGCTGGCGTGTCAGGGGCGTCGTCGGTATCCAGGGAGTCGGCGAGCGAGTCGGCAGCAGTCAGGTCCCCGTAGACCGTATCCGCAAAGCTGTCCGCTATACCGGCAAAATCAAGGGTCTTTGCGCCCTTGCTATGGCACGCAACCGCGCAACCGAGCAGCCACGCCGTGATGGCGAAGCGCGCCAGCATCGCGTTGCCGACGAGGCAGACAACCAGGCAAGATCGCACAGTTCGCAAGGTGCCGTCCTAGCGGCGCAGGAAGCGCGGCAGGTGCGTCACGATGGCACGCCTCGGTTGCGGGGGACAAGGGGTGCCTCGGCTCCGGCTCGGAGTACGGCTCAGGGCTCACCCGCATACGCCGCGAATTGGCGACACCCCCGAACAGGACTATCCTTCACGCAGTCCCGCTCGGGGCCGCAGGAACTCGCGATGAACCTCGCCGTCGACCGCCGCCAAATCGCCGAGTTCTGCCGCGTTCACGGCATCAGCAAGTTGGCATTCTTCGGTTCGGTGCTGCGCGACGATTTCGGCCCGGACAGCGACGTCGACGTCCTGGTCGAGTTCGCGCCCGGTCGAACGCCGGGCTTCGGTTTCTTCCGCCTGCAGGATGAATTGTCCGCTCTGCTGGGCCGTCGCGTCGACCTTCAGACCGCGGGGTTCCTCAGTCCGCACTTTCGGGACGCCGTCGTGCGCGAAGCTGAGGTGGTGCATGTCGCGGCGTGA
>CAYHHL010000335.1:0-4410 GCA_964356325.1 uncultured Enterobacteriaceae bacterium
AGTTCCTGTTCTTCACCGACGGCGCCGTCAACAAGGACATCGTCCATCCGGTCGAGAACGGCCTGGGCGGTTCTCGCACGTTGGGCAACGCCGTGGCGCTTTCGACCGGCCATGTGCTGATCGGTGGCGGGATCGCGCCGGACAGTCTCGCGCCGCGCACGGCCCTGTGGCTGTGGAATCCGTTCTAGATCGAGCGCCGCTACTTGCTCTTCAGCCCGGCATAAAACGCCTGCACCCGGCTGCGGTAGTCCTCCAGCGCCGCCTCGAACACATGGGCGCGCGCGGTGTCGGTGGACCCTTCGGCATAGCTCACCAGTGCGGCAGAGGCATGCTCGGCTCGCCCGGCCAGGATCTGCAGCGTGCGGAACACGTCGCGCAAATCGGCATCGAAGCCCTTCTGATCCGCGAGATCGTCGTAGTCCTGCGCCAGGAACTTGAAGTTTTCCCGCATGTTTTTGGCGAATTCGAGCGCTTCCTTGGCCGGAATGCCGCCCGAACGCAAGGCCTGACCCACGCCGGCCAGCGCGAAGTGGCCGTGCAGTGCATTGACCAGCGACAAGTTCGCGATCGTGGTCAGCATCGCGCCGCCCAGGTCCTGCTTCTCGCCGCCCTTGCGCGCGTCCGCCACCGCCTTGCGCACATTGGCCAGGATCTGCGCGCCTTTATCTGGTCCAGGCGCATCCTTCGGCTTGCCCACCGCCTGCGCTCCGACCGCCCACAGCAAGCTGCCCGCTGCCGCCAAAGCTACCTGCCGCCTGCCGATGTCCATCGCTTGCCGCCTTTGCTCAGGCTGTGCCCGTTCGCAACCGCCTCATTCCATGGTACACGCGCGCCCCGCCTTCTCAAACCGCCGCCGCCGGGGGATTCGATGCTGTGCCTGCGTTCGCGCACCGAGCCCGCCTGGCTGCAGCGCGCCATCGAGAATACCCCTGAGATTCTAGTGGATCACGCCCACTGCGAGCGCAAGGCGGCGTCGCAAGCGCTGGCCCTGCTCGCGCGCTTCCCGGATCGGCCGGCGCTGGTCGAGCCGATGCTGAGCCTGGCGCGCGAGGAACTGGAGCATTTCGAGCAGGTCCTGGCACTTCTGCGCAGCCGGCACATCGCGATGGGGGTGCAAAAGCCGTCGGGCTATCAGGCCCGGCTGTTCAAGCTGGTGAACCGCGGTGGTTTTGCCGACGACACGTTGGTCGATCAACTGCTGGTCGGCGCGCTGATCGAGGCGCGATCGTGCGAGCGCTTCCGGCTGTTGGCCGAACACCACCCGGATCCGGAGCTGAGCGCGGCGTTCCGGTCCCTGCTCGAAAGCGAAGCGCGCCACCACGCGGTGTTCGTGCGCCTGGCCGAAACGGTGACCGATCGCGATCGGGTGCGCGCGCGGCTGACCGAACTGGCGGAAGCGGAACGTGAAATTCTCGAAACGCTGCCGCCTGTCGCGCGGATCCACGCGTAATTGCTATGAGTGCTTGATCTTGCCTTCCGCCTCGTAGTCCTCGACCAGCTTCTGGGCGTCCAGCGCCGCCATGCACCCCATGCCCGCGGCGGAAATCGCTTGCCGATAGCGGCTGTCCGCCACGTCGCCGGCCGCGTAGACACCGGGCACGTTGGTTCCGGTCAAGCCGTAGAGCTTGATGTAACCGTTGTCGAGCAGGTCGATCTTGCCCTGGAAGATCTGCGTGTTCGGCGAGTGGCCGATCGCCATGAAGATGCCGCCGCAAGCGATTTCCCTGGACGAACCGTCGACCGTGGACTTCAACCGCGCGCCGGTGGCCTTGTTGCCGTCGCCCAGCACTTCTTCGATGACGGCGTTGTATTCCACCTTGATCTTCGGGTGCTTGAGCGCGCGTTCGACCATGATCTTGCTGGCCCGGAACGAGTCGCGGCGGTGTACCAGGGTCACGGACTTGCAGTAGCGCGTCAGGAAGGTCGCCTCCTCCATGGCCGTATCGCCGCCGCCCACGACCAATACATCGAGATCCTTGTAGAAAGCGCCGTCACAGGTCGCGCAGGCCGAGACGCCGCGGTTGGCGTATTTCTCTTCGCTGGGGATGCCGAGCCACTTCGCATTGGCGCCGGTCGAGATGATGATCGTGGCGGTTTCGATCCACTCGTCGCCGACCCGCAGGCGCAACGGAAAGCCAGAGAGATCGACCTCTTCCACGGCCTCGTCGCGGTGGATGCTGCCGAAACGCTGGGCCTGCTTGCGGCAGCGCTCGACCAGTTCGGGGCCGGTGATGCCGTCGGGAAAGCCCGGGAAGTTCTCGACTTCGGTGGTGATCATCAGCTGGCCGCCGGGGGTCATCAGTTCGCCGGTGGGCAAGAAGCCACCTTCGAACACCAGGGGCTGCAACATGGCGCGGGCGGCATAGATCGCGGCGGTCTGGCCGGCGGGGCCGCTGCCGATGATGACGAGCTTGTGCATGGAATCCTCGGGCGCGAGACGGGAAGGGGCGCGGGTTTTGGCACGGCGACGGCCTAGCGTCAACGCGCCCGCGCCGCTACTTGACCTGACCCGGCGCCAACAACACCTCGAACGTGCCGTGGATGCCCGAGACTGTGGTCGCCAGCAGGTGGCTGTCCAACATCGCGCCCAAGGCCGGCGTGGCCTTGCCCTCGCCTGGCTTGCCGCCCGCCAAAGGTTGCGCGGGCTTGACCGTCAGCACGTCGATCAGCACGCCCGCCACCGACTTGCCGTGCACTGACAGCACGCTGCCGGCCAGCACCATCGGCGGTGGCAACACCAGCGTCAGGGGCGCCGGCACACTGTCCGCGGCGACGTCGATGCGCGCCGCGAGCACCCGGGGCAGGCCCGAGGTCTTGGCCGGCTCGACCCACACGTCGTAACTGCCAGGGTCTACCAGGGTCGTGAAGCCACCGTGGCCGTCAACCAGCGCCGCGATCGCCTGATCGTCGGACACCACCGAAGCGTCGCTGGGCCCCGAAGTGCCGACCCGGCGCAGCGAGACCTGGGCGTCCTCGATCTCACGCGCGGCGAAATCATGTACCTTGCCTTGCACTTGCAGCCGGGCCGGACACTGCATGACCAGATCGCCGCCCGGAAACACGCCGGCCCAATGTTGCACGGCGCTCGCGGACTTGGGCGGCGGCACCACGGTCACGGCGAGTGGGCCGGGCGCCATCGTGGTCGAGAACACGCCGTTGCCATCCGCGTAGCCCGTCACTGAAATCTCCAGGCCGGTCGCGCCCTTGTCGCCGGACTTCTTCAGCCCTTGCAGCACGCGCGACACCGTCACCAGCGCGCCCGGCACCTTGGCACCGTTGACGCCCTGGACGCGCACCTGCACCGGCACCGCGACCGCCGAATCGCCGAGGTCCAGGATGCCCAGTTCGATCGGCGCGTTTTTGAGCGCGGCCTTGTACAGGTCCGGCAGCACCGGCAACCGCCCGCGCGGCAAGGCATCCTTGGCCACGGCCGGTTCCAGGTGCAGCACGCCCGAGGGCGCGGTCGGGTCGACGAGCAGGGCAAAACTGCCGCTGGCATCGGTCACGGCCAGGGTCGAACGCACGCGGCCCTGCTTGTCCTCCAAGGCCACGCGCAGACCGGCCAGGGGCTGGCCGGCGAGCACGATCTGCCCGGAAACGTGCAGGAGTTGCGCCAGGCCGGGCAATTCCAGCTGCCACGCGGTGATGTTGCCGTTGACCTTGATCGGCTGCGGGTAGAACGGCGGAATATCCTTGGATTCCGGCCAGAAAGCCAGCGCGTAAGTGTAGCCGGGCTGGACGCGCAGTTCATAGCCGTGCGCCTGATCCGCGCCGGGGAAGACCTTCTGCACCGCGAACGAGGTCGCCGTGTAGCTCAGATCGCGGCCGTCGACCGCCGCCGGTGCCGTGGCGATCAGCGTGCCGGGGATCGATTCCGCCAGTGGATTGCCCTGTTGCGTCAGGGTGCCGCGCACGATCGCCGGATCGGTGAGCACGAGCTTGACCGGCGTGGCCTGGCTCGCCCCGTCCAGGACGAAATCGAACTGCTCGACCAACAAACCCGAGTCAGCAGGCGGAGTCAGGCGCAGAACTACCGGAGTCGGCGGCACGTCCTTGGCCACGCAGATGCGCTGCTGGTAGCACTTCAGCCCGGCGTTGCAGTCCGAATCCTGCGCACAGGCGCCGCCAGCCGAAGCGGGCGGATTGACGTCGATCACGCCGCAAGCCCCTGAGAACAGGAGCAAGGCGAGCAGGCCAACGCAGCGGGATTGGGGCAGGGGACGGGTCACGAACGCTCCGAAGCCGCGGACAGCTCGCCTGCGCCGGTCGCCGTAGTGTACGGATGCCACACGCCGGGATCCAAAAAGCGATGGCTTTTGCGATCACTTGCCAGGACACACCCCCTTCAGCTGGATGTCCCAGCTGACCGAATCGAAGTGCGCGCCGGCCGGGAAGTCGAACGGATCGTGG
>CAYHHL010000336.1:0-4353 GCA_964356325.1 uncultured Enterobacteriaceae bacterium
GGCGTGCAGTTATCGCGGCAGGCGGGGCGCGGGACCGCGGTTGGACGGGGGTTGAACGGCCCGGTCGCCTATGGCTGCGCGCTCTTCGGCGCGTCCAGCATCTCCGCGACTGCGCACAAGAGCGCCACGCGGGTGAACGGCTTGGACAACAGCGTCAAGCCCTGCGGCAGCCCGCCGCGCAGCATCACCGTGTCGTCTGCATAGCCGCTCATGTACAACACGCGCAACTCCGGTCGCTGACGCAGCAATTCCACCGCCAACTCAGGCCCGCTTTGATAGGGCATCATGACGTCGGTCAGCAACAGATCGATGCGCTGATGGGGATCCTGGGCCAGTCCCAGCGCCTCCTTCGCCGACGCCGCCGCCAGCACCTCGTAGCCGAACATGGCAAGTGAACGTTTCACAATTTCGCGCACTTGCTCCTCGTCTTCGGCCACGAGAACGACCTCGCCCTGGCCGCGCCGCGGCTCTTCCGGCTCGCGCGGCTCGGCCGCTGCTGCAGCCTGCCCCGCCAGCGCCGGCAGGTACACGTGAAACGTCGTGCCCTTGCCCACTTCCGAGTACACCGTAATGCCACCCAGCGCCTGCTGGACGATGCCGTACACGATGGACAGACCTAGCCCAGTGCCGTGACCGCGCGGCTTGGTCGTGAAGAACGGCTCGAAGAGGCGCCGTTGTACGTCCGGCGTCATGCCGATTCCGGTATCGGCCACAGACAGTTGTACGTACTCGCCCGGTGGTAGCCCGGCGTGCATCTCGGCATCCTGTTCGCCCAGCGTCACCACCCGCGTCTGCAGCACCAGCCGCCCGCCTTGCGGCATAGCGTCCCGGGCATTCAGCGCCAGATTCATCAGAATTTGCTGCAGTTGCCCAGCGTCCATGCTGACGGGCGGCAGATCCGCGCCGAGGCGTGGCACCAGCTCCACATCTTCGCCGATCGTGCGACTCAACAGGCGCTGCAGTTCGATGATGGCGGCATTGACGTCCAGGGGCTCGGCCTGCAACGCCTCGCGTCGCGTGAACAGGAGCAGTTGCCGGACCAGCGCCGCGCCGCGCTCGCCTGCGGTCCGGATGGCCTCGACGTCGGCGCGGTTGGGATGCTCGGCCGGCAGCGCATCGAGCACGAATGACGCGAAGCCCAGAATTCCCGAAAGGATATTATTGAAATCGTGGGCAATGCCGCCAGCCAGCTGGCCCATGGCGTCGAGGCGTTGCGACTCTCGGAGTTGCTCCTCCAGTTGCTTGTACTGCGTCAGGTCGCGCAGGAACGCGGTGAAGCGGCGCTCGCCAGCCTGGGCGACCTCCACGATCGCCAGTTCCACCGGGAAGACTTCGCCATTCCTGCGCAGGGCGGTGATCTCGACCCGACGTCGCAGCAGGCGCTGCTCGCCGGTCTCGAGATAGCGCCGAAGGCCGGAGCTGTGCGCGTCGCGGTGCTCGGGCGGGATGATGGTGTCCGTCAACGTCTGGCCGAGGATTTCGGCGCGGGTCCAGCCGAAGGCGTGCTCGGCCGCGGGGTTGAACTCGAGGATGTGGCTGTGCTCGTCGATCGCGACGATGCAATCCAACGCCGAGCCGAGCATCGCGGACTTCAACTGCTCGCTCGCCAGCAGTTCCGCCAGCGCGCGCCGCAAATGCAGCGCGCGGCCGAGGTGCGGACCGATGGAGCCCAATGCTTCCAGCAGGTCCGGTTCCGGCTCCTGTGGTGCGGTGGCGAAGAACTCCAGCACGCCCAGCAATTGACCTTCGCTGCTCAACGGCACGCCGAATGCGCCGCGCACGCCCAGGTCGCGGCCCGCGCCGCGCACGAACCGGGGGTCGCGTGCGGCATCCGCGATCCACATCGGCCGTTGCGTCGCCAGCACAATGCCGGGCAGTCCGACGTCAGGACCGAACGTCAACGCCTCTGTCACTTCCACGAGATCGTGGAAAGCCTCGCCCGGCGGCCGGTGCCAGATGCGCGCGCTGTTCAGTTCAGCACCGTTGCGCAAGAGCGCGTGGCCCACCGGCCAGCCGAGCGCGTCACACACCACCGCCAGACAATGCTGCAGGCCGTCTGTCAGCGTGGTGCCGTCGAGGACCCCCTGCAGCAGCCGCTGTCGCAGATTGGCCAGCAGCAAAGCGCGGTGTCGCTCCAAGGTGCGCAGGATCTGCCTGCCGAGGTCCTCCAAGAAGGTCTGCGTCCGGTCATCTACAGGCGCGTCGCCTCGCCAGGCAAGCAGGCCGCACAGCCTCCCGTCGGGGCGGTGCAATGTGGCCTGCCTGCCTTGGACCCGCACCAATTGGCCGGCGCTGTACCCCAGGTTCGCAGGCAGCTCCAGCTCGGCCGTGCCGATGCGCATCCACTCGTCCGGCCTGTGCTGGTACAGCAGCCCAGCCTCCGCAGCCGCACACGCGGACTCGAGCATTCGCACCATGCTCTCCAGGTCGCCACTCAGAACACTGTCGCTGAGCAACGTGGGCGGCATGACATGCACCTCTCCTGTCCAGTGGGCGGCCAGAGCGTAATGCCCGAGGCGGACTCACGCAAGAACCGAAGCATGGCCACCGAAAGCAGGCGCCAGTTCGGGCAGCAACGCCAGCGCACACGGCCTGACCACTTCGGCGAGCGCTCGGCGGGCGGTGCGCTCGGCCTCCGCGGCGGTCAGCCGACCTGCCAGGTGCGCGATCTGCGGGGAAACGCCGGCCATTTGCCCGATGCGGCGAAAGGGCGCCGGCGGGGTGTTCAGCGCTTGGCCCAGCGCCGCAGTCAGCAGCGGCCGCACGCCGGCTGGGTCCTCGGCCAGGGCCCACGCCACCACCTGCCAGGCCAAGGCAGCGTGGCGCGCTTCATCGTCGGCCATCGCGCGCAGGAGCTGGGCTTTCTTTGGATCCGGACACATCGCCGCCGCCAGGGCCAACTCGGCCGCCGCCAGCGTCTCGCCGATGCCGCCTTCCAGAGCCGAGGCGACCGCCAGCGATGGCAGATCGCGGCGCAACGTCAGGTCGGCCAGCGGCAAAGGACCCGGCCCGTCGTCGGCGCCGTCCAGAGCGCGGGCCCAGGCAAAGCAGATCTGGGCGTGGGCCACCTCATCCGAGGCCGCGTGGCTGGCAGCGCCCACCAAAGCCGGTGGCGCACCGACCGCGAGCAACTCCATGCCCAACCTGTAGAAGCTCGCGATCGCCGCGTGCTCCTCCCGACCGTCGGCCCGCCACGCCGCGGCCAGTTCGGGCTCGAACTGGCGGTGGACGGCCTCTGCCTGTGCCGCCCAAGCCGAGTGCCCGCGCAGTTCCGCTGTACGAGCAAGGCCTTGCACCATCAGCGGCCGACCGCAGCAGGCGCCTGCGCAAAAGACATAGCAGCAGGTGTCGCCCTGCAGCACGCCGTCGGTTTGCGCCGAGTTGCAGCAGCCGTCCAAGACCAGATTGCGGTCCGGGCACGCCTCGGGCGGTAGCGGCCCCGTGTACGACTTGGGGTCGGTGTCGCCGCCCATCGGCGGATTCTCGATGACCGCCTTCAGCTCTGCGGCGCCGTAGCAGACCGTCGATGCCGCGCCGAATGAGCAAACGCTGGCGACGTCGGCAGTGTCGGGCCCAGCGTCTGGCGAAATATCCGCCTTAGTATCTGACCCTTGAACATCAGCCGCGTCGACCGTCGCCGCATCGGCCTGGGCATCGGCCGAGTCCGGGGCGCTGGCGTCGGCCACCGTGTCGGCGCCGGCCCCGTCCTGACCCGCATCGAGACCCGCGATTTCGCCCAGCGCGGCGTCCTGAACGCTGTTGACGTCGCTGGTCGTGCCCGTCGCGATGCCGGCCGACGCCTGTTGACAGCCCGCGGCGGGGCCAAAGCCCATCGCCGCCAGCAAGAACAACCGCAAGTGGGTCAGGTCGCGCATCTCAGCCTCCACGGGTGAACGCGCAGTCTAGCCGGGAGGCGCCGGGCCGGCAAGGGATTCTGGAAGGACTGAGCGTGCTTACCGTATCACCTAGCGCACATCCGAGTCGTCCAGCCTTGGCTGCATCGGCCTTTCCAGCTTGGGCCGGTCCAGAGTCTTCATCTGCGGCTGCACCTGTGGCGTCCGCTTCAAAGCCGGACCCGCGGGCCGTTGCACTTGCGCGCGGCGGGCCCGGGCGAACACCTGGTCGACCTCGCGCTTGAACTTCGCTTCGTCCACCTGCGCGCCGTTCAGCATCGTGCTCCAGTGCCGCACCAGCGCCGACATCGCCACGGCCTCGCGCAACTCGCGCTCACTCAAGCCATCGATCTTCATACCGAACTGCTGGTCCATGTACAGGCAGTAGCGACACGGCACCTGCGCCTTCGCCGTGACCTTCTACTACCACGCCGCGCACTTCTGGCTGGCCCTGCTGGCG
>CAYHHL010000337.1:0-2006 GCA_964356325.1 uncultured Enterobacteriaceae bacterium
CCGCCGCCGCCATTCGCGGGCGCGGTGTGGATCGCCGGCTGGTGGGCGTGGAACGGCCCGTCCTGCCAGGCGAATTCTGCACGGTGCTGGCTGTGGATTGCCGGCGCGTGGCGAGTGCCGCCGCCTGGGACGCTGCACTGGCGCGCGCCGAAGTGGCTTCCACACGGCGCGAAGGTACGCCTGGAGCCGGGCGCTTGGAGCGTCGAGATTCGCTAGAGTTCTATCGATCTACCGGCGCAGGGTCCGACTCGCCGGCACCGGCGCCGCCTTGCTGCCGGCCTTCTTCTTCGGCTTCACGTCGGCGGGCGTCCCCATCGGCATCGTGCGCCGGTAGCGGCCGTCGCGCCCTTGCACCAGCACGCCGACGCCGTCTTTCTGGGCGACCTTGAGCGCGGCGTGTTCGGCTTCTTGCGGAGAATCGTGGGTCGAAATCAGGGTCAGTTCGCCCTCCCGGCGTACAGCCCAGCCCTCGCCGATCTCGATCACGCGGAGATCCTTGAACATAGCTGCCTCCAGCGCGGAATTCCAGCATCCCACTACTCAGAGTGGCGATTTCCGCCGCGCCGTCAACTCGTGGGGCGGACTCCTTTCTGGAACAGGAGGTTGCACTGTGAAGGCGAAATCGCGTGGCGCCGCTTCCTGGCCCATTTGGACTGGACACCTGTTCAGTAGGCGGTACACTGCCCGCCCGTTTCGGAGCGCACCATGACCCAGCCCGTCGACACCACGCCCCGCCCGCGCGATGAAATCGTCATCGTCGGCGCTGCTCAGCACAACCTCAAGCACGTCAACCTGCGCCTGCCCAAGCACAGTCTCATCGTGTTCACCGGCGTGTCGGGCTCGGGCAAGTCCTCGCTTGCCTTCGATACTTTGTACGCCGAAGGCCAGCGCCGCTACGTCGAGTCGCTGTCGGCCTACGCGCGGCAATTCCTCGGCCAGATGGACAAGCCCGTGTACGACAAGCTTTCGGGCCTGTCGCCGACCATCGCCATCGAGCAGAAGGCCGCGGGCAGCAATCCGCGCTCGACGGTCGGTACCATCACCGAAGTGTATGATTACCTGCGTGTCCTGTTCGCCAGGGTCGGTCAGCAGCATTGCCCGGGCTGTGGGCAGTCGGTCGGGCGCCAGGAGCCGGCGCAGATCGTCCAGACCCTGTTCGAACTACCTGAAGGTACGCGCATTCTCATCCTGGCGCCGCTCGAACGGCAACGCAAGGGCACGTTCACCGAGGTGTTTGCGGATGCACTGGCGCAAGGCTTCACGCGGGCGCGGGTGGACGGCGCGGTGGTCGACCTGACGCCGGGTCTCGCGCTGGACAAGAAGAAGAAGCACGACGTCGATCTGGTGGTGGATCGCGCCGTTGTTCGGCAAGACGAGCGCGCGCGCCTGACCGACAGCGTCGAGACGGCGTTGAAGCAAGGCAAGGGCAAGATCGTCGTGCAAGCGATGGGCGAAGGCCTGCCGTGGGGCGAAAAAGCCTTCTCGGAAGCGCTGTACTGCGACGCCTGCAACCGCAGCTTCTCCGAATTGACGCCGCTGATGTTCTCGTTCAACTCGCCGCTGGGCGCGTGTCCGGACTGCAAGGGCCTGGGATTCGCCATGCAGATCGCGGCGCAGACCATCGTGCCCGACGAGGGCAAGTCCCTGCGCGACGGGGCGGTGGCGGTCTGGTCGCACGGCATGGACACCGGCTGGCTGGGGCGGATTCTCGAGGGCGTGGCCAAGCAGTTCGGCATCGATCTCGACGTGGCGTGGCGCGATCTGCCCCAAGCCCATCGCGAAATCGTCCTGCACGGCACCCCGGATCGCGTCCAGGTCAGTTGGGAGGGCAAGAACGGCTCGGGCTCGTGGGCAGCGAAATTCGAGGGTGCGATCCCCCAGTTGCAACGTCGGTGGCGCGAAACGACCAGCGAGAATGCCCGCGAGCAGTACGCGCAGTTCTTCCTGCAAGCGGACTGCCCGAATTGCCACGGCACGCGCCTGTCGCCGGAAACCCGCGCGGTCCT
>CAYHHL010000337.1:2106-4316 GCA_964356325.1 uncultured Enterobacteriaceae bacterium
TTGGCGCACTTGCGCGACCTGGGCAACACGGTGATCGTGGTGGAGCACGACGACGACACGATGCGCGCGGCGGACCACCTGGTGGACTTCGGGCCGGGCGCGGGACGGCACGGCGGCGAGGTGGTGGCGCAGGGCACGCTGGCCGAAGTGGCGGCGCATCCCACTTCGCGAACGGGCGGTTACATCTCGGGGCGGCTGCGCATCGAAGTGCCGGAGACGCGGCGGCCGGCCAAGGGCTGGCTGAAGGTGCGCGGGGCGCAGTCGCACAACCTGCGCGGGGCGCACGGTCAGGGCCTGGATGTCGAGCTGCCGCTGGGCTGTCTGGTGGCGATCACTGGGGTGTCTGGCGCGGGCAAGTCCACGCTGGTACACGACATTTTGCTGCCGGCCTTGTCCAACCAACTGATGCGCGCGCGGCTGCCAGTAGGCGCGCATACCGCGATCGAAGGGATTGCCCAGCTCGACAAGGTGATCGAGGTCGACCAGGCGCCGATCGGCCGCACGCCGCGCTCCAATCCGGCGACCTACACCAAGCTGTGGGATCTCATTCGCACGGTGTTCGCGGAGTTGCCCGAGTCCAAGATGGCGGGCTACGGCCCCGGTCGCTTCAGCTTCAACGTCAAGGGCGGGCGCTGCGAGCAATGTTCGGGCGACGGCGTGCTGCAAATCGAGATGCACTTCCTGGCCGACGTGTACGTGCCGTGCGAGGTGTGCAAGGGCCGGCGCTTCAACGAGGCGACGCTGGCGGTGACGTGGAAAAGCAAGAACATCGCGGATGTGCTGGCCACGACGGTGGACGAGGCGGCGGAACTGTTCGCGCACCATCCGCACATCAAGCGCATCCTGAAGACCCTGCAGGAGGTCGGCCTGGGCTACATCGCGCTCGGCCAGCCCTCGACGACGCTTTCGGGTGGGGAGGCGCAGCGCATCAAGCTGGCCAAGGAGCTGGCGCGGCCGGGCACGGGCAAGACCTTGTACGTGCTGGATGAACCGACGACGGGACTGCACTTCGACGACGTCAACAAGCTGATCGAAGTGCTGCAGCGGCTGGTGGCCAAGGGCAACACCGTGCTGGTGATCGAGCACCACATGGACCTGGTGAAAGTCGCGGATCACGTGGTGGATCTGGGTCCTGAAGGTGGAGCGGCGGGCGGGCTGCTGATTGCGCAGGGAACCCCGGAGCAGGTGGCGGCTACAGAGGGCAGTCATACCGGCGAGGCGCTGCGGCGGCTGTTGGGCGGCGGCCTCAGAACTCGCAAATGCAGTTGAGCAGGCCCGTCGAGTCCAACTGGCAGCCGATGAGCGGCCCCATGCCAAACTCTGCGCACAGGGCGTTGGTGCATTCCAGGGTCTGCAGTTTTCCGCTGTCGGGGTCGCAGTAGATCAGCGTGTTGCCCTGGCATTTCTCGTCTTCCAGCTTGCAGAACGTGACGATGGACTCGCACTCGCACGTCACCGCGCCGGTGTCCAGGCTCGTGACGCAGCCCAACGATTTGCCCAAACCCTTGTTCGCGCAGTTGGTTTCGTTGCAGGTCGCGACCTCCAGTTGCCCCGACTGCGCGTTGCAGATGTGCGCATTGCCGCCGAAGTCGCAAAAGCCGTCCGCGGCCTTGCACCCGCTGGGCTGGCCCGAGCAAAGGCAGCCGATCGTGCCGTCGGCGCCAATTCCACAGCCCAGCGCGTTGGCCTGACCAATCTGCACGCAAGCGGCTTCGTCGCAGGCCACGGTCGTGAACGTGCCGGACTGGGGTTCGCACCGCTGCAAGACGTTGGTGTTGGCGCAGAAGCTTTTCGTGCAGCCCGCGTCAGGTCCGACGGTGACGTCCTGGACCTGGCCCACGTCGGGCTTGGCCACATCAGGAGCCAGCGCATCGGCGACTTTGCCCACGTCCGGCTTGGCCACGTCCGGCACTTTGGCTACATCCACTTTGGCTACATCCACGTTGGCTACATCCACTTTGGCCACGTCGACCGCCTTCACGTCCTTCACGCCGCCGCCCTGACCATCCCCACCTGAAGGTCCGGCCACCGTCGATCCGCAGGCTGCCGTGACGCTGAGTGCCGCGGCCAAAGCCAAGATTACCCCTACACTCGCACCTCGATCTGCATGCATGGCGCCCTCCGATGCTGTACCCAAAGCTTCCCGGATCTGCACAGCGGCGTCCAAGCACGGCGGCAGGGTAACTGATTCGGCGCGCGGGGTTGGCGTG
>CAYHHL010000338.1:0-4304 GCA_964356325.1 uncultured Enterobacteriaceae bacterium
CTACTTCCCCATCGATCGGCTGCTGTACCGTCTGCAACACGCCGCCACCGTGACCTCGGGCGACTGGCGCGACCCGTTGGCAGCCGTGCCGCTGGTCGGCCCCTTGGCCGACCTGGACACCGTGCGCGCCAGCCTGCTGTGGGACCGGCCGTGCAAGGAACGCATCCCGGTCGGCCCGCTGGTCACCTTGCAGACCTTGAATGATTCCACGAGCGGCCTGCAGGCGTTGCTGCTCGGCGTCGACGGCGGCCGAGGTTGCACGCCGATCAAGCGGCGACTCCTGGCGCTGCACACCGCGGCGGGCTGGTACACACGGGAACTGAACGGCTACCGCGTGTCGAAGCTGAAGCTGCTGCGGCCCGCGGGTGGCGTCGCGGTCCAGGTCGGCGACGAGCGCGGGCCGATGCAGACCTGCGCCGTGCCGGCCGGTGCTGAGCCGCGCTGCGCGTTGGTGCGGCCACGGCGGTAGGGGAACGCCGTGCTAGTCTTCTTCGACTCGTCGGCGGGCCTCTGGCAATCACGTGACCCAGCCCGGCGAAGGCCGGGCTTTGCAAGGGTAGGCGCGGCTTCAGCCGCCGGCCCACCACCCGCGGATGTGACCCACGCAACCCGGAGCGACCTTGGGAAACGCCGTACTCGGGGAACGCGCTACTACCGCGCTCCCGCACAGCGAAATCCCAAAGTCGCATCCCGAAACTCCGGATCGAGCGCACTGCGCGCCGTCGACCGCACGTGCCACGCATCGTAAGCACCGCCGCGCGCGACTCGCTGCATCGGGCCGACCGGCGCAAGTCCGTAAGTCGAATAGACGTCCGCCACCCACTCGTCGACATTGCCGGCCAGGTCCAGCACGCCATACGGACTGGCGCCCAATGGTCTCTTGCCGACATCGTCCGGGCCCTCGCCGCAGTCGGCCGTGTGCGCGTGCTGGCAGTCGGGCTTGCTGTCGCCCCACGGATACGACCGGCCGTCGGTGCCGCGCGCCGCCAGTTCCCACTCGCGCTCGGTCGGCAACCGCTGGTGGGTGAAGGCACAGTACGCGACCGCGTCGGCCCATTTCACGTGGACGACCGGGCGGTGAGGTCGCGCAATCGGATCGAAGCCACGCGGGGGTCGCGCGCACTCGTCGGCCTCGACGCAAACCGCATAGGCGCGCTGGGTGACTTCCGTGACGTCGATCCTGAATGTGTCGACGCGCACCCGGGTGGCGGGTCGCTCGGTCGGCGCGCATGCAGGCGAATCGCAGCCCATGACCCATGTCGCCGCGGGCACCACAATAGTGGCGACAGCGGGCGCGGGCGCACGGCAGGCAGCGGTGCCAGCGAAGGAGAAGGCGGCGAGGAGGCAACGCGCGCAGCCGGGGCTCGTTCTCAAGGTCCCACCACCCCCAACTCGAACGCCCCACCCACACTGGTCGGCGCATCCACCACCACATACCACACTTCCCCAGCCTTGGCAGCAATCGCCAACGTCTCCGCGCCGTTCTCGCCGGTCTTGTCGGCGTACCCCGCGCAAGTACTCGCCAGTTTCGTACAGTCCTTGGCCGCATACACGATCGGATCCATCCCCAAGCTTCCCTTCACCGTCACCGTGTACGTCCCCGCCTGGCTCGCCGTGAACGCGTACGCCCGGTTGCCGCCGCCATGGCCGAACTGCTTGGGCGCCCCGCAAGCACCCTTGGGCAACGCATAGCTGTCGATGCCGATGCTGCCCGCCTTCTTGTACGGCAAGGCGTCGATCACCACGGGAAAGCTGCAGTATTCGCCCGGTTCGCCTTGCGGGCAGTCGCTGGGCACCACGCACTTCTTGGCCTGCAGGGTAAAAGTACCCGCCTGGTCGTTGTAGCCGTCGACCGCCACGAACAACGCGGCTCCGGTCGGCGCTTCGACCAGCAATTGGGTCTTCAGCGTCGCGCCCTTGTAGCCGGCCTGCGTGCAAGTCACCGGATCCTTGCAGTCGGTCAGCGCGTAGATCTCCAGATTGCTGCCAGCCTGGGTCAATTCAACGCGCCAGGTCTCCGCCTTGCCGCCGCCGAGCGCAAACACCATGTCCGGGGCCTCGCTGCCGTAATACGCACCGGTGCCGTTGCCCTGGCAAAACGCCCAGCCGTACAAGTTGTTGCCCAAGCCGACCGTGGTGCCGCTGTAGGTGTACACCGGCTTGTCGACCACCATGGGGTTGGCGCAAGTGTCGCCCGCCTGGTTGGCCTTGACGCACTTCAGTTGGTACGCGCCCTGGATGCCGCCGTCGCACACGTCGCCCGAGCCGCAGGTGCCGCAACTGCCGCCGCAACCGTCGTCGCCACAAGTCTTGCCGGCACACGACTTCACGCATACGCAGGTGCCGGCGCTGCTGCAGTTGTACGCGGAAAGCTTGGGACAATACCCGCACACGCCACCGCAACCGTCGGTGCCGCACACCTTGCCCGTGCATTGCGGCGTGCAGGCGCTGACGTCCAAGGTGTAGTCGCCGCCCTTGTCGTCCGCGTCGATGACGATGAACACCGCTTTGCCCTTGGTGACCGGCACGTACACGGGCCCGAGTTCGTTCTGGCCGAAGCCCAACGTGCCGCCCAAGCAACTGTTCTTGACGTCGGCGCAGTCGGTGAAGACATAGAACGCCGGCTTGTTGTCGAAGCCCGTCAGGTGGATGCCCACGGAACCGTCCTGGGTGGGCACGTAGCTGTAGACGACGTCGGGGCCGTAGTCGCCCAACGAGCCATTGTAGCAGGCCTTGTCCGGCGCTTTCAGGTCGTTGGCCTTGCCGAGCGTGCTGCCGGCGTGCTGGAAAGGCAGGCTTGCGATGACCTGGGCGTCCGCGCACGTCTCGCCCGCGCTGGTGCTGGCGACACAGGCGCCCTTGCCGCAGACTTCGCCGCCTTTACAGGAACCGCACGAACCGCCACAGCCGTCGTCGCCGCAACTCTTGCCGACGCAACTGACCGTGCAGCAACCCGGTTTCGGAAAGCCCATGCAGGTCCCCAGCAGGCAGTTGTCGGCCTGCGTGCACGGATCGCCGTCGTCGCACGAGGCGTCCTTGTCGCTGATGAGGCACAGGCCGCTGCCCGGCTCGCACACGCCCTGCTTGCAAGGTGGCAGGCCCTGGTCGCACACCAGCGGAGTGCCTTTGCACAGGTCGTTGGCGCACTTGTCGCCGGTCGTGCACTTGTCGCCGTCGTCGCAGGCTTTGCCGGTCGGGCAGGCGCTGGTCTCGGCAGGCGTCACGTCGCCGAGGCTGTCGGGGACGGCCGCGCTGTCGCCCACAGCGTCGCTGGCACCGTCGGACACGTCGGTTGCGCTGTCCGGGACACTGACGATGTCCAGCACGGCAGTGCCGCCGGGTGCCGAAGTGTTATTGCTGCAAGCGAAGACGCAGGCGAGCAGGCCGCACGAAACGAGGCGGCTGGGACGCAATGGCTGGTTCACGAAGTTCCTTGCTGGGTGGGTGCGGACGGCGCGGTCAGTGCTTGTGCTTCTCGTACAATCCAATCAGTTCCGCCTGGCCCAGCACGTGCCCCTTCATCGCCGCCTCGAGCGTGCGCTTGTCGGGGGCGTGCAGGTCCGCCAGCATGGTGTCCAGCGCGTACAGCTTGAAGAAGTACCGGTGCTTGCCGATCGGAGGGCACGGCCCGCCCCAGGTCTGCCGCTTGAAGTCGCTGGTGCCGGCCAACGCGCCCTTGGGCAGCGCGCCGCCCTCGTCCAGGCCGTGGGCGGTCACCGGCAGGTTGTACACGAGCCAATGCACCCAGGTGCGCTTCGGGGCCGCCGGGTCGGGCGCATCCGGATCGTCGACGATGAGGACCAGCGACTTCGTTCCCGCTGGCACGGCCTTCCAGTGCAGGGCGGGCGCGCGATCGGCGCCTTCGCAAGTGTGCTGGCTGGGCATGTCGCCCTGGTGAACGAACGTGGGCGCTTCCAATAGCATGATGATCCCCCTTGCGAATTCCCGCTCTACTTGCCGGCGACGCAAGCATCCTTTGCCGCTCCGCACTTGCTGTTCTGGCAGCTCTGGCAGCCGCTGGAGCCTGCGCCACCGACGCAAGCGGTCAGGCAGTTGGTCGAAACACAGTCGCCATAATAGCCCCAACACAGGCTGCATACCGCGGAGATGGGGATCCCCTTGCTGATCGTGCAACTGGCGAGGCAGGTGGCGCGCTGCGAGCCGGGCAACTGGCCGAAACAGCCGCCGGAACTGCCGCCGCCGAGAATGCAGTTGTACAGCACGTCCTGAAGTTCCTTCTGCTCTTCGGCATCGCTCGCCAGCTTCTGGATGTACTCCTTGTCCGACTTGGAGGTGCAGCCGCC
>CAYHHL010000339.1:0-4256 GCA_964356325.1 uncultured Enterobacteriaceae bacterium
TGAGTCAGATCTGCAGGCCGTGCCGTTCGATCGCCAGCGCGAGCAACACCAGGGCCCACTGCCGGTGCGCGCGGCGATACGGCGAATCCTCAGCGGTGTGGCCTTCACCCCGGCGCGCAAATTCGCGGCCCAGATCGACCAACGCTTCGGGTCGAAACAGGCGCTGCAGCGGCGAGCCGGGATCCTGCAGCGCCCAGCGGGTCGCGTCGTCCAGCACCGGGCCTCCGAATGTCAGGAGAGGCAAGGCGAATCCCTTCTTGGGCCGATCGATCACCCAGGCCGGCGCCAAGCGGCGCGCGAGCGACTTGAGGATGGCCTTGCCCTCGTGCCCGGCCAGCTTGCCCTCACGCCGGGCCAGCTTGCGTTCGATCGGCAGCCCGGCGGCGAACCAAACCAGGCGATCGTCCAGCAGCGGTGGCCGGATCTCGAGCGACTCGGCCATGGTCATGCGATCGACCTTGACGAGCATTTCCTCTGGCAAGACGATACGTTGCTCCAGACGATGGCATCCTTCTGGGTGGGTTGGATCCAAGCCGGGCGGCACGCGCTCCGTCACGTAGCGGTCCAGACCATCGAGCGGCGCGTGCCAGTCCGGCCGCAGCAGCGCGCGTTGCTCGTCGGGCCAGAACCACGTCAGCGTGCCGATCGCCCGTTGCGCCTGCGAGCGTTGGCGCAGCGACAACACCCGGGTCGCCCGCCGCAGCAAACCGCGGACGCGATCGTCGGGAACGTGCGCCGCGAGACTCTCGCCGGCCCGCTGCAGCACCGCGGCGACCGGACGTGGCACGTGCAACGCCTTGTCCACCAGAAGGTTTTGCGTGTAGCGGGGATAGCCGGCGAACAGTTCGTCGCCCCCATCGCCCGAAAGTGCCACCGTCACGTGCCGCTTGACCTCGCGCGCCAGCCTCCGGGTCGGCAGCGACGAGCTGTCGGCGAACGGATCGCCATGGTGATCAACTAGTTGCTCCAGTTCCTCGCGTGTCAGGCCAGCGTCCGGCAGCTCGATCTCGGTATGGTCGGCGCCCAGGTGATCGGCCACCGCGCGCGCCGCCTTGCGCTCATCGTAGGCCGGATCGCGATGCACGATGGCAAAAGTGCGGATCCGCCCGACCTTGCGCGCCGCCGCTGCCGCCACCAGCGTGGAATCGACGCCGCCCGAAAGCAGCACGCCCACAGGCACGTCGGCCGCGAGTTGGTCGGCAACGCTTTGCATCAGCAAGGCTTCCAGCACTTCGTCCTGTTCGTGAGGATCGGTGGGCACGTCGTGGTGCGGCAAACCGATCGGCGGCAATACGCGCTTGACGCTCAGACTGCCCTGCGCATCGACGTGGGCCGCCTCGCCCGGCTGCAACTGCCGGATGCCACGACACAACGTCCACGGCGCCGGGACGAATCCCAGCGCGAGGTACAGGGACAGCGCCTCCGGGTCCAGGCGTCGATCGAGTCCCGGCAGACTGTACAATGGCTTGATTTCGCTAGAAAAGGCCACGGCACCGCCGAGATCCGCGACATAAAGGGGCTTGATCCCCGTGCGATCGCGGGCCAGCAGCAACGTGCGCTCCGTGACGTGCCAATGCGCGAGCCCGAACATGCCATGGAGTTGCGGCAGCGCGTCTTCGCCTTGCCGTTCGAGCAGTTCCAGCACGATCTCGGTATCGCTGTGGCCGCGAGGCTGCAGGTCGGGCAGCGTCTGGCGCAACACCGCGGCATCATAGATCTCGCCATTGTAGACCAGCACGGTGCGCCCCGACGCCGAGGTCATGGGCTGGGCACCCGCGGGGGTCAGGTCGAGGATCGCCAGGCGGGTATGGCCGAGCAACGCGCCTTGGCCTCGCCAGATCGCGCTCGCGTCGGGACCGCGGTGGAACAGGCCACGCACGGCGCCTTCGATCCAACCCTGCCCCAGTTCGACCGCCCGCGGGCCTACGATGCCTACGATTCCGCACATGGCGCGGACGATGCGGTACCAGCCGGGGTGTGTCAATTGCCGATCGCTGACACCGGGCCTCCTACGAGGGCGCCGAGACAAACCGTGCGCGACCGTGGCATCATCGCCCGGCCGAATCGACCTCACTTGGAGCACAAGCCCATGCACCGCCCGAACTTTCCTGCCCGTAGCGTGCTCGCCACCCTGCTCGGGTTGAGTGCTTGCGGCAGTCCGCAGGCCCAGGTCGTCCAAGCGAAGCCCACGCCCGTGGTCGAGGCCGCGCAGCCGGCGCCGCCGCCCGAAGTGGTGGATCCGCTGCTGCAGCGCTGTCGGGACCGCATCGCGACGGCGCGCAAGGACCGCGACACCATCGTCGGATTGGGTCGGACCATTCCGGTGGACGTCGGCGCGGCTCTCGCGGCGTACAACGACCTGTCGCTGCAGGCGGACAACGCGGACAGCGAGTCCAGCTTGATGCGGGCGGTGCATCCTGACGCCAAAGTGCGCGATGCGGCTTCGGAATGCGAGAAGTTGGTCGCGACGCTGCGAACCGATCTGTCTCTGGATCGCGGCCTGTACGACGTATTCGTGCAGATGCGGATCGACAGTCAACCCGCTGATATCAAACGACTCGTCGGCAAGACACTGGAGGACTTCAAGCGCGCTGGCGTGGACAAGGACGCACCGGCGCGGGTGCGGATCAAGGAACTGAACGACCTGATCGTCGCGGTAGGTCAGGAATTCGACAAGACGATTGCCAGTGATGTGCGGTCGGTCGAACTGGATCCCAGTCAACTCATGGGTTTGCCACAGGACTGGATCGACGCGCACAAGCCATGCAGTGCCGAAGACGCGGCGTCAGCGGACCTGGCCAAGAAGTGCAGCGCCGGCAAGGTGCGGGTGACGACCAACTACCCGGATTACATCCCGTTCATGAGCTACGCCAAGGATGATGCCGCGCGCAAGGCGCTGTACACCGTGTCGAGGCAGCGCGGCTGGCCGGACAACGGCAAGAACCTGACCAAGATCCTGCAATTGCGCCACGAACTCGCCACGCTGCTGGGCTACAAGGACTGGGCGGCGTACATCGTCGGCAACAAGATGATTCGCACCGAACAGGCGGTGGCCGATTTCGTCGAACGCATCAGCAAGTCCGCGGATGCCAGGATGAAACGCGAGCGGGACCTGCTGCTGGCGGAACTGCGCAAGACCGACAAGACGGCCACCGCGCTGCAAGACTGGCAGGGTGCGTACCTGCTGGGCCTGGTCAAGAAGCAGAAGTTTGCCTTCGACGCCCAGGCGCTGCGGCCCTACCTGCACTACGACAAGGTGAAGAACGGCCTGTTGGCGCTGACTTCCAAGCTGTTCGCGATCCAGTTCAAGCCCAATGCGAGCGCGCCGAAGTGGCACCCGGACGTCGAGGCGTTTGACGTGTACGAGGGCGAGACGCTGTTCGGCACGATCTACCTGGACATGCACCCGCGTGACAACAAGTTCAAGCATGCCGCACAGTTTTCGATGCAGAACGGCGTGGAGGGCAAGCAACTGCCGATCGGCGTGCTGGTGTGCAACTTCCCGAATCCGCGCTCTGGCAACGGCCTGATGGAGCACAAGGACGTAGAAACCTTCTTCCACGAGTTCGGACACTTGCTGCACCATGTCATCGGCGGGCACCAGAAGTGGCAGCGCTTCTCGGGCGTGGCGACGGAATGGGACTTCGTGGAGGCGCCCTCGCAGATCTTCGAGGAATGGTCAAAGGATTACGCGGTATTGAAGGCATTCGCGACCGACGACAAGGGCCAGGTGGTGCCCAAGGCGCTGGTCGAGAAGCTGGTGGCCTCGGACGATTTCGGCAAGGCGCTGTGGGTGCGGCAGCAGATGTTCTACGCGGGGTTGTCGCTGCGGCTGCACGATCGCGATCCGGCCGGCGTGGACCTCGACAAGACCGTGGCGGAACTGATGAACCGTTACAGCCCGTATCCTTACGTGGCCGAGACGCACATGCAGGCCTCATTCGGCCACTTGAACGGCTATTCCGCGATGTATTACACGTACATGTGGTCGATGGTGATCGCCAAGGACATGTTCAGCAAGTTCAAGCAGAAGGGCATCCTCGACCCGGCGACCGCCCTGGCCTACCGCAAGGCGGTGCTGCAACCGGGCGGATCGAAAGACGCGGCGGATCTGGTGGCGGACTTCTTGGGTAGGCCTTATAGCTTCCAGGCTTATGATGATTGGCTGAGCCAGAAGAAGTAACGGCGGGAGCCGGAACCGGGAGCCGTTTTCGAGGGGCGAGGAGCGGATAGCTCGTCAGGCAGGAATCGCGGAA
>CAYHHL010000340.1:0-4255 GCA_964356325.1 uncultured Enterobacteriaceae bacterium
AAAGCGCTTGCACTTCGGCGGTATCGGCGCTGGCCACATCGGCAACTTCGGTCACCTCGGCTACTTCGGTCACATCGATCGCTGTGGCGACGTCGGCCGGGACCGCCGCGGGCTTGGTCGTGCAGCCGGCTAGGAGGAGCGCGAACCCCAGCCCGAACCCGTTCCCGAACCCGAACCCGTTCCCGAGCCCGAACCCGCCCCTGTTCCCGCCCCCGCCCCCGTTCCCGTCTCCGTTCCCGCCCTTCATCGCCCACCCGCCCGCACCGCCAACAACCTCGGCTCCGTATACTCCAGCACCGCCTCGCGCGGCCCTTCCCGCCCCAATCCGGACTCTTTCACACCCCCGTACGGCATGTGGTCGACCCGGAACGTCGGCACATCGTCGTGAATCACCGCGCCCACTTCCAGCTGTTCATAGCACTGCCAAAGCGTTTGCACCGAGTCCGTGAACACGCCGGCCTGCAGGCCATACGGCGAGTCGTTGGCCAAACGCACCGCCTCGTCCAGCTCGTCGAACGCATCGAGGCACAGCACCGGACCGAACGCCTCCTGCGCCTGCAACCTGGCGTGCTGCGGCACGTTCTCGAAGATCGCCGGCAGCACCAGATTGCCGTCGCGCTCGCCGCCGTACAGCCGGGTGGCCCCGAACCCTTCGGCTTCCGCAAACCACGCCTGCAGCCGTTCCGCCGCGCCCACGTCGATGACCGGTCCGCACACCGTCGAGGCGTCGGCGGGATCGCCCACGACGATGCGCACGGTTTCCTCCCGCAACGCCGTGCGCAGTTCATCCAGCCTCGACCGGTGCACCAGCACGCGCTGCACCGAGATGCACGATTGCCCGGCAAACGCGTTGCTTCCCGCGGCGATCCGCTTGGCGGCATGGGCCACGTCGGCATCGGCGCACACCAGGCAAGCCGCGTTGCCGCCGAGTTCGAGCAGCACCTTCTTGTGCCCCGCCAACGGCTGGAGCCGCCAGCCGACCGCGGCACTGCCCGTGAAAGTCAGCAGTTGCACGCGGGCGTCGGTGACCAGGACCTCGGCATCCTCCACCGCGCAGTACACGACGTTCAGCCCGCCCGCCGGCAGACCTGCTTCGGCCAGGATCTCCGCCAGCGCAAACGCCGAAAGCGGCGCCTGGTGCGACGGTTTGAGCACGACCGGACAGCCCGCCGCGAGGGCCGGCGCCAGCTTGTGCGCCACCAGATTGAGCGGAAAGTTGAAGGGCGTGATCGCGGTGACCAGGCCAATCGGAAAGCGTCGCACCAGGCCCCAGCGCCCTTGCCCCGGCTGGGCTGCGCCGAGATCCAAGCCTTCGCCGCCCAGCCGCGCCGCTTCGTCGGCCGCGAAACCGAAAGTGTCGACCGCGCGCTGCACCTCGGCCCGCGCCAACGTGATCGGCTTGCCAGCTTCGCGCGAGATCAGGTGCGCCAGTTCCTCCTCGCGCAACCGCAGCAGCTCGGCCGTACGCTGCAGGATGGCGCGCCGCTTCCAGGCGGGCAGGGCGGCCATGTCCGGCAGCGCGCGTTTGCCAGCCAGCAGCGCCAGTTCGACCTGAGCCGCGCTGGCGAGATGGACCGCGCCCACCGGTTCGCCGTCCCAGGGCGAGTGCACGGTGTGGAGTCGGTGCCCGGTCAACCAGTCGCCGCCGATGAACGAAGGGAAGGTACGCATGGCCGCGATGGTAGGCATGTGCGGCGGGTCTGGCAAAGGTGTAAGGTCGCCGCGCTTGCAGGCGGAGGTGCGCATGGTCCGGTCACGAAACACACGGTCGCGAGCAGGGCAGGGGCTCGCGCTGCTGGCGGTGCTGGCCCTGGGCTGCACCTCGACCTACGAGCCCAGGCGCGGGCCGCGGCTGTCAGTGCTGCTGGAAAACGGCGGGCCGGTGCTGGTCAAGCGCGGCCAGCGCTTTCCCATCGGTCTGGGCGACGGGCTGGTCGAAGCGGTGGCGGACAACCCGGAGGCGACCGAACACGCGCTGGAGTTCCGGGATCGCAACACCACGGGCTTGCTGATGGCGGTCGGCGGCTTGCTGCTGGAGATCGGCAGCAGCGTGTTGCTGGTGCAGCAGGTCGTGGCCACCGACAACCGGCGCGGCGAGACCGGACCGCTGCTGCCAGTGGCGCTGGGCGGGCTGGGCGTGAGCCTGGTTTTGGAAGTGGCGGGGCTGGTCTACGTGTCGAGCGCGCCGCCGCACCTTTGGGATGCGATCAACCGCTACAACGACGACGCGACGGCGGCGTGCGAGGCGGTGACGGGGACTGACGCGAAGTGATCGACAGGGTCAGCGCTTCGGCGGCTCGGGCTTGGCGGCCGGCTTGGTCTCGGGCGCAGGCTTGACCTCGCTCGGCGGCGGCGGCGGCGCGCTCATGCCACCCCAGCCGGCTTCGGCCATCGCCTTCCACTTCCACACGCCGTCGCGCTTGATTAGCAGGCTCAAGTTGCGGCCGGTCATCTTCTGCTTGCCGGTGGTCATGGTGAATTCGTCGGTGACGTTGACCAGCGAATCCGAAAGCACCATTACATTCAACTTGTGCGTGGTTTTCGTGTCCTTGGGCATGGTCTCCCACATCGGCTTCATCATCGCCGAGTACTGCTCCTTGCTCCACAGCGCCGCTTCGGGCACGCCCTTGGCGTCGTCGGTCACCATGAACACGGGGAAGTCGACCGCAGCCAGTCCGGCCTCGAAGTCGCCCTTCTTGCCGAAGTCGTCCTGCGCCTTGAAGAAAGCGGCGACCTCTTTCTTGGTCTTCTTCTCGTCGGTCGGCTTGCGGCTCCACGGTCCCATCTTGGTCATGTCGGGCGCGCCCGCCTTGGGGTCTTGAGCCGACGCTGGCGCGGCGATGAGCAGGGCGAGAGTTGCGATCAACCAGTACTTCATGGGGCCTCCGGGCCTTCGGCTCCCGTGGAGCGACGGCGTTGTGGTTTGGTCGAGCTGGACCGCGACGCACCATGCGCTGAGGTGGGAGTTCGGGCAAGGGGGGGCTTGGCGGTTTGTCGCGGGCGGGCAGTGGGTTGGGATTACGGCCCGATCGCCCACGTTTCGATGACTGCCTTGCCGTCGCGCTGGTAGCGCACGACCAGGGTCTTCGCATCGGCGCTGATGGTCGCGCTGCGGTTGGTGGATTTCGCGTGCGGTCCGACCGTCAGCGCAGGGCTCGGCACCGAGCCGTAGTCGGCTGCACGGATCGCCGGCTGCGGACAGTTCACGTCATCGCACTCGCCGGTCAGGCCACAGCAGGGCAGCAGCGCCAGCAGGGCCAGGAGTTCAAGGCTTCGTCGCATAGAATTCCTCCGTGCTGCAGCCGGCGCAGGTTGAGTCCAGGTTGCGGATCCGCAGTTGGAAACCGTCCACGGACGCGTGATCGAGCGTCGCCTGCCACCCCTGCCAGGCCGACAGATCGGCTTGCGTGACGCCGGCCACCTGGACCGACGTCAGTGTCAGAGGCGCTGTGAGACCGTTGCAGACGCAGCTTGCGTCCGCCTGTGCCGCTGCCAGGCCCAGCACTGCCACTGTGATCCACCCTGAACAGCGCATGTTGTCTCCTTGCTTCCGTTTCTGCACGGTGGCACAGGCTTTGTGCTAGCGCCAGTCGCGTTGCGAAGTTGTGTTCCACAAGCATCCGTACCGGCCCCAACCTCGCGTTGACCCGCGCCAACCGCCTCGCGCATGCTGGCAGTGGAGGTGCCCCATGGTCGCGCGAACTCCACCCGGTCCCGCCACCCAGGCCGACATCGACGCCTTGCCCGAGCACGTCGTCGGCGAGATCATCGACGGCCAACTGATCGTCAGCCCGAGGCCTGCACCGCCGCACGCCAACGCGTCGTCGACCTTGGGCATGGATTTGAACCCCTTCCACCGCAAATCAGGTGGGCCGCACGGTCCGGGCGGTTGGTGGATCCTGTTCGAGCCGGAGTTGCATCTGGGTCCACACGCTCTGGTTCCCGACCTCGCCGGCTGGCACCGCGAGCGCATGCCCCACATGCCGGAGACCGCTTGGTTCGGTCTGGCGCCGGACTGGGTGTGCGAGGTGACGTCGCCGGCCACCGCCCGCAGCGATCGCATGAAGAAGATGCGCATCTATGGCGAGAACGGGGTGCCGTGGCTGTGGTTGGTCGATCCGCTGGCCAAGATCGTCGAGGTGTTCCGGCGCGACGGCGAGCACTGGGTGCTGCAGGACGTGCGGGGTGGCGACGACCCGGAGGCGCGCTTGCCGCCGTTCGACGCGGTGGCTATCGACCTGGCGCGGTGGTGGGA
>CAYHHL010000341.1:0-4255 GCA_964356325.1 uncultured Enterobacteriaceae bacterium
CAGTCACCTGCGAGGTCGCAGGTGTCATCCGTGCAGGGTTTGCCGTCATCGCACGACTTGCCGCCCTTGCCTTTGCAGACCCCGAACTTGCACACGTCCGCGGTAGTGCAGCCGTTGCCGTCGTCACATGGAACGAACGCAAGGTCCTTGTACTTGCAGCCAGTCTTCGGGTCGCAGGTTTCAGTCGTACACGGATTGCCGTCGTCGCAGGGGGAGGCGGGCACCGCCTTGCACTGGCCGGCGCTGCAGGCGTGCTGCACGCAGACGTCCCCGGTCAGGCAGGGCTTGGTGCTGTCGAGGTGGACGCAGCCGGTCTTGGCGTCACAGCCGTCCTCGGTACACAAGTTGCCGTCATTGCACTGCTTGGGCGACCCCTTACACTTGCCGGCGCCGGTGCACGAGTCGTCCAGGCTGCACGCGTCGTTGTCGTCGCAGGCCACGCCCTTGTCGATCGGCTTGGTGCCGCAAACACCTTCCACCCTGCAAACGGCGACTTCGCACGCGCCAGGCTTCGGGCAATCGACCGCGGGGTCCTTGCACCAGATGATCGTCGTGGTGTCGACCGAGGCATCGGTGGTCGAATCCGCCCCGGCCGAGTCCTTGCCGCCCGCGACCGCATCCACGCCGCCGCCGCCGAGCGATGGTTGCTTGGGTGGATCGTCGGAACAGCCTGACCAGACGACGGAAGCCAATGCCAAGCAAGCAGCAGCCCGAGGCGAAAACAGCTTGCTGAAGGGTAGAAGCCGGGGGAAGCTCATGCTCCGATGCTACGCTAGCTCGATGGCGGTGAACAGGTGTCTCGTACGGCCGATGCGTGCGAAGGCGGTCGATTCGAAGCGTCAGGCCGGCGCGATTCGGGCGACCAGCCAGCGCGCGATCCAATGCCACAGCGGCCCCGAGCTCGCGCTAGTGGCCAGCGCCATGTGATCCGGCGCCAGATCAGCAAGTTCAGGTTCGGTGCAGTGCGGGCCCAGGCGCAACGTCTCGACCTGCGGTACCGTCGCGACGAACGCCAGCCCTTCATCCGGGCGCGTGTAGAGGCGATCCCCGTCGCTGACCACGCACAGCAGCGGACACGGCAACTGCGCCAGACCTGCCAGATAATCCACACCTTGGGCGGACTGCCAGCGGTTGGTACGGGCAAACCGGGCCATGTCCAACCAGAAAGCCGCTGATTCGTCCGCCGAGCCCATGCGCAACTTGCGCGCCGGCATCCGTCCGGTCACGCGCACGAGGCCGGCAGCCGCCGCCATGACGCTGCGCTGTGCCGCCCAGACCAGCGGATTTCCCTCGAATTGCCGCGCCCAGACGTTGACCGCGATGGCCACGTAGGCCGCAGGCGCCGCGTCCGGATGCTGCCCGAACCACGCCAGCGACACGTGCCCGAACAGGCTGTGCCCCAGCCATGCGATCGGCCGGCCCTGCGCCAGGGCGAGCGCGAGTTGCCACCAGGCCGCGGTGTCCGCCACCAGATCGGCGTAGTTCCACTGCCCGCCCTGCGCCGCGCCGGGTCCACTGCGACCATGGCCGCGCAAGTCCACCGCCAGCACGGCAAAGCCCTGTTCCACCAAGGCATTGGCCAGGCACGGCCGGTGCGGGCTCAGCAGCGTGCGGCCGTCGACCATCATCGCATGACCCGCCACCACCAGGCCGCGAAACTGCCCTTGCGGCTGGACGAATCGCCCGTGGAGCCGCCAGCCGTCCGCGCCGTCCGTTTCGACTGTCGTGATATCCACCGCTGCCTCCGCCGTTTCAACCTGGCCGGGCACTTTCGCACAGGTGGCGAAGCTTCGTCTCCGCCGCTGCACTTGCAGCGCCGTCTTCGCTGGCCGCCGCTGGATTCCGACGCGCATTCTGTGGTCCACTGCGCGCCGTTCGCACGCGAGCTCACCGCCCGAGCCCGCGTCTTCTGACGGAGATCCTCGCCCATGACCTCGCAAATCACCCACGGCGGCACCATCACTCCTGGAGGACCGGCGCCCGCCACCATGAACGCCATCATCGTCCCCGAGTTCGGCCGCTGGGAGTACCGCACCGACGTGCCCGTGCCCGAACCCGGCCCGGGCGAAGTGCGCATCGCGGTGGCCGCGGCCGGCATCTGCGGGACCGACGTCCACATCGCCAAGGGCGACAAGTCACTGGAGAAATTGCTGGAACCGCCGTTCGTGCAGGGCCACGAGTTCTGCGGCCATGTCGACAAGCTCGGTGCCGGTGTCGACGGCCCGAAGGTGGGCACGTTCGTCTCCGCGGAAATGCACGAAGTGTGCGGCAAGTGCCCGGCTTGCCTCGATGGCAAGAAGCACGCCTGCGCCAAGACGCGTTACCGCGGCCTGAACGAGGACGGCGCGTTTGCCGACTATGTGGTGGTCAGCGCGGGCAACGTCGTCGCCCTGCCCCCGGACGTGCCGGTCCAGATCGCGGCGTTCCTGGATCCCCTGGGCAACGCGGTCCACACGGCGTGCAAGGTCCCGGTACAAGGCAAGAAAGTGCTGGTCGCGGGCTACGGGGCGATCGGCGCCATGGTCGTCGAGATCGTCGCCTTCCTGGGCGCCAAGGAAATCCACGTCACCGACGTCAAGGGCAAGTCGCTGCGCCGTGCGGAAGAACGCGCGGAAGCTCGCGGCTATGCGGACCGGTTGGTGACGCACAAGGTAACGCACGAGCACCGCAACTCGCTGGTCGAGTTCATCCTCTCGGTGACGGGCGGAGGTGTCGACGTCGCCATGGAAATCAGCGGTCACCCCGACGCGATCAACGACGCAATCCGCTGCACGCGGGCGGGCGGCGACGTGATCCTGCTGGGCCTGCCGACGGATTCGGCGATCACGCTGCAGGACTTCGGGCGCAACATCATCTTCCGCGGCTTGACGCTGCATGCCGTCATCGGCCGCGAGATGTTTCGCACCTGGGACATCATGCTCGACCTGCTGAAGCAAGGATTGGACACGAGTTTCTTGGTGACGAGCGAACTGCCGCTGTCCAAGCTGGGCGAGGGCTACGAGCGGATCGCGGCGGGCGCCGAGCAGAAGGTGGTGCTGTATCCGTCGTGGGACCGGGAGTAGCGCTCACAGGCTACGTACGCATCTGAAGCCCAAGAACTCCACCTGGTTCTTCGGCCCGTAGCCAGTGCGGAACCACGCCGTCGCCTCGGCCGCCACCGCCTTGAAGCTGCCACCGCGGAACAGGCGATTCTGGCCTTGGGCAGGACCGACCGGATCGGTCACCGCCACGGTCGGGTAGTCGCCCTGCCAGTCCGCCGTCCACTCGAAGACATTGCCCAGCATGTCGTGCAAGCCCCAGGCATTGGGCGCTTTCTTCGCGACCGGATGCAGCGCCAAGGCATCGCCCACGCCGCTGTTCATGTCTACCCAGGCCACCGCGTCGACCTCGCCGTAGCGCGACCCCAGCGTGCCTGCGCGCGCGGCGTACTCCCACTCCGCTTCGGTCGGCAGCCGGTAGCCGCGACAACTGGGCCCCGCCGAGGTCGTGGCGCCACCGTGGGCGGCCAGCGCGTCGAACGTGTGGCACTGCGGCAGCTTGTGCGCCTTGGACAGCGCGTTGCAGTAGCCCGCCGCCTCGAACCAGGACACCGCGACTACGGGGCAATCCGCGCAACGGGTGTCCTGCTCGGGCTGCAACTTGCCGATCTGCTTCTCGTACTGCGCCTGGGTCACCTCGGTCACCTGGATTTCGAAAGCCCGACTGATCGTCACGGGATGCTGCGGCGCGTCGTTGAGGGCGCCCGGCTCCAGGTCCGCGGCGGTCACGCCCTGGAGGTACGTACCCGCGGGAATGACCACGAAACCATCGGTTTGCGACGCGGCCACGGCGAGGACGGCGGCCTGCTGGGCGACCTGGGCGGCACTCGGCGGGGCCACGGCAGCGGGCGCGACGGGCGCGGCGGACTTGGGCGCAGGTGGTGGCGCGGCGGGCGGCGCCTTGGTGCAGGCGACGGTCAGGAACAGGCAGGATAGCAATGACTTCAGCGAGCGCGACACCGGAACCTCCGCAAGATGAACAGGCAGGCGAGAAGGAGCAAAGCGGGGGATCCTGGCGCGGTGGACGAGGCATGGCAACCGCTGGAGGATTTGGGCGGCGTGTAGGCTGACGGGTTCACGTTGGGGATGACTTCCTGGATGACGTCTTGGAGTCGGGCTCCGGCTTCCGGTCCCGGCTCCGGTCCCGGTCCCGGCTCCGGTCCCGGTCCCGGCTCCGGTCCCGGCTCCGGTCCCGGCTCCGGTCCCGGCTCCGGTCC
>CAYHHL010000342.1:0-4238 GCA_964356325.1 uncultured Enterobacteriaceae bacterium
GCCGCGTTCGTGCAGCACAAGGGCGTCGAAGAGCTGGAGCCGCTCGTCCTGGCCGCCGCCCGCCGAGGTGCGCGAGTGCGTCTCGTGACCGGCGATTACCTGCACATCACGCAAAAGGACGCGCTCGAAGCGATGCTCGGCTGGATGGCGCTGGACGTGGCGATGCCGCCCGAAGTGCGCGTGGTTGAGACCTCGAGGCTGAAGACCCACTCCCGCTCATTCCACCCCAAGTCCTGGATCTTCCTGGCTCCGGCGTTCGGCACGGCCTTCGTCGGCTCGAGCAACGTGTCGCGGGCGGCCTTGCGCGATGGCATCGAGTGGAACCTGCGCGTCGATCGGTCCCGCGATCGGTCGGCGTTCCAGCGTGTCACCGAGGCGTTCGATGCCTGGTGGCTGGAGGCGCGCCCCCTCGATGCGGCGTTCCTGCACGACTACCGCGACCGAGTGTTTGCGGCTGACCCCGCGCCGCCACTGGGCGAGGTCCTGGAAGAACGCCTGCCACTGCCTCCAGAACCCCACGAGATCCAGCTCGAAGCGCTCGCGGAACTGGCGGCAGCGCGGCAAGCAGGCCGCCAGCGTGCGCTCGTGGTTCTGGCGACGGGTCTGGGCAAGACCTGGCTGGCCGCGTTCGATGTCCAGGCGCATGCGCAATCGCTGGGTCGCACGCCGCAGCTGCTATTCCTCGCCCACCGCGACGAACTCTTGCGCCAGGCTGCGCGCACTTTCGCCAGCCAGTTTCCCGGCGTCGACTACGGCTTTTTCGCGGGCGGGCAGGGCGACCTGGACTCGACGTTCGTCTTTGCGTCGGTGCAGAAGCTGTCCCTGAAGGCGCACTTGTCGCGGCTCGCCGAGCGTCACTTCGATTACGTGGTCATCGACGAAGTGCACCACGCCACAGCCGACAGCTATCGCCGTGTACTCGATGCCTTGCGCGCCACCTTCGTGCTGGGTCTGACCGCGACCCCCGACCGCGCGGACCAGGCGGATGTGCTCGGCCTGTTCGACGACCACCTGGCGTTTCGGGCCGACATCGCGGTGGGCATCCAGGCCCAGCGGCTTGCGCCTTTCCACTACTTCGGCCTCAAAGACCCCACTGACTACCGGCCGATCCCATGGCGAAACGGGCGCTTCGACCCCGAAACGCTGGCCGTCGCGGTGCAGACCCAAGCGCGCATGGACAAGGCGTGGCAGGGCTGGAACGAACACCCGGGTACCCGGACGTTGGTGTTTTGCTGCACGATTGCGCATGCCCGGTTCGTGTGCGCCTGGCTCACAGCACGTGGCGTCCGCATCGTCGCGGTGCATTCCGAGGCGGACAGTGCGGACCGGCACGATTCGCTCGAACGCCTGACGCGGGGCGAACTCGACGCCGTGTGTGCGGTCGACCTGTTCAACGAGGGCATTGACGTGCCGACGGTCGATCGCGTGGTGATGCTGCGGCCGAGCGAATCGCCCGTGGTGTTCCTGCAGCAACTGGGTCGCGGTCTGCGCCGGGCCGAGGGCAAGAATGCGCTGACGGTGCTGGACTTCGTGGGCAATCACCGCGTGTTCCTGAACCGCCTGCGCTCGCTGTTGGACATGGCGCCAGAAGGTGCGCCCCGACAACCACTCGCAGGCTGGCTGGCGGAGGCGGCGCGGCGAGAGGCGACGGTGCTGCCGCCGGGGTGTTCGATCCAGATCGACCTGGAGGCGATCGATCTGCTCGCGGCCTTGCTGCCGAAGGGCGAGAAGAACGCGCTGGTGCAGACGTTTCGTGAGCTGGTGCAGGCACGCGGCTTGCGACCGACCGCGGGCGAGCTGTTCCGGCTGGGGCTGAATCCACGCGTCAAGGACGGCTGGTTTCCGTTCGTGGCCGAGGAGCAGCAATTGGACCCGCAGGAACTCGAGGCGCTGCATGGCGCCAAGGCTTGGCTGACCGACCTCGAACGCACGCCGATGACCAAGTCGTTCAAGATGGTCACCCTCCAGGCGCTGATCGAGGCCGACGCGCTGAGCCATGGCATGCCGCTCGACGAGTTGTGCCAGCGGTCGCACGCCCTGTTGCTGCGGTCGCCGGAGTTGCTGCACGACCTGGAAAGCGTTCGGGAACTGGCAGATCCGCGTCAGCCTGATCCGGCGGTGTGGCGGGCCTATTGGCGCAAGAATCCGATCGCGGCGTGGCTGGGGGAGAGCGCGGACAAGCAGAAGAAGCCCTGGTTTACGCTCGACAACGACCGTTTCCTGCCGCGGTTCCAGGTGGCGAGCGAGGCGAAACCGGCGTTGGCGCGGATGGTGGCCGAACTCGTCGACTGGCGGCTGGCGGAGTATCGGTCGCGAGTCAGGTCCACTCCGACGCTCGCGGCGACGGCTTTCGAGTGCAAGCTCAACCACAACGGTTCCGGGCCGATTCTCATGCTGCCGGAACGCGCGAAGGTGCCGGGCGTGCCGATGGGCGAGACGCCGGTGCGACTGCCGGACGGCCGCGACTGGATGTTCCGCTTCGTGAAGGTGGCTTGCAACGTGGCGACGGTACCCGGCGATGCACAGAACCGGCTGCCCGAACTGCTGCGCGGCTGGTTCGGACCGCTCGCAGGTCAGCCGGGCACTCAACACCGAGTGCGCTTGCGGCCGACCTCGGACGGTTGGCGGATCGAACCCGTGGCCCTGGGCGACGCGCAGGTGATTCCGTTGCCGAACCGGGTGCGCTTGCGCGCTTTCATGTCGTTGCGAGCGGCGGCGGGTTGGGCGGTCGAGGCACACGATGCGACCGACCTCTCGCCCGATGGCGAAGTCAGCCTGCCCGGGCCGATTCCGGACGGATGTTTCGCGCTGCGTGCGTCGGGCGAGTCGATGCAGGGCTGGCGGTCAGAGATCTGCGACGGCGATTGGCTGGTGTGCAAGCCGTTGCAGGGAGCGGACTTCGGAGCGGTCGAAGGGCAGATCGCCATCGTGGCGCGCGGGGAGGCCGAGGCGCGTTCGTTCCACGTGAAGCGGCCGGTTCGGGACGGGCTGGGGCGCTGGTGGCTGCGGTCGGACAATCCGGAAGTCGAGGCGATGGTTGCGCTAGTGGGCGATGTACCGGTGGCCAGTGTGGTGCGGGTGGTGCGGGGTGAGGAGTTCGTGGAGTAGCCATGGCGACCGGCAGGACCATTTCAGCGTTGTGTCCTCATGACCACGAAAATACTAGCAATCGGTAACCATGACGTTTCGTCGCCGCCGGCCAAACACGCCCAAGACGAATTGCGCTCATGACGCGTGATGCAAACGTCAAGCGAGGAAATGCCACGACGAAGGCCGAGCGGAACCCCTGCACCGCCTGGGCGAAATGCCCAAGTGACCGTGCCGTCGTGTCGCTCGGCAACCTGACCGAGTTGCCCACCGCCCCCTGAACCTGTGACAGCAATGGCGCATGCTGGCAGCCGATAGACGGCGCACAGGCATCAGCCGTGCGCGCGTGCAGCCCGGTCGAGGCCGGAAACTCCGGCAGTTCCGTATGGCTACGGCGGGTCCACGACGCCGACCGCCCGCGCTTGCAGGAACGCCAGCAACGTCCGCCGCGAAAAGCGAACGCAGCGCGGCCCAACCCGGAAGTGCGGAATCCGGCGCTGACTGACCCATGCGTACAGTGTCCCGGCGGCAACGCCGAGGATCTTGGCCGCCTCTTCGTAGCCGACGATGTCACCGGCACCAGCCACACCAGCCCCGGGCCCGCGGTCGTGACCTTGTTGTTCGTCGTCATTCATCGGGAACCTCGCTGCAGCCTGTTGTTCGGCGGCGACTCACATCATCCGGGCTCTACGTTGTGCCGTCTCCCGACATGGTCCATGACATACCCCTGTCGGGACATCTATTTTCAAAGGAGTTTTACCGCATTGCGTACCGCGCCACGTGCCGCGACGCTGCTGGTCTGTTGGCGCAGCGACCGCTGTTCGCGGCGTCGAGGTGCCGCGTGTTATCGGCTTTTTCCGCCGCTTGCGCCGCTGTCGCCAAAGCTTCATAAAGTCATCGTGTTGTGTGACAATGGGCCTTGGCGGTGGTCGCGGTATGGGGCCACGACCGGTCGCGTGTGCCGCATGATTCCCGGTGGTTCCGTCGTCCCGGCGGACCGGGCGGGCAAGACCATCGACAGGCGAATCGGCGACACCGCCGACAGTGGTTCGGGCGCCGGGTGGAGTTCCGGATCGGCGCTCAGCCCTGCATCTCAATGGTCCGATACGTCGCCCGCGGCTGCCACCCGGCCAACGCCATCGCCTCGTTCA
>CAYHHL010000343.1:0-4229 GCA_964356325.1 uncultured Enterobacteriaceae bacterium
CCGGCGCGTGCAGCGACGGCAACGCCTGCACCAGCAACGACAAGTGCCAGGGCGGCAAGTGCGATGCGGGCGCTCTGCAGGGGTGCGACGACGCGAACAGTTGCACCGCGGACTGGTGCGAACCGGCCAAGGGCTGCGCGCACTTGAGCCTCGACGGCAAGGCGTGCAGCGACGGCGACGCGTGTACCGGCGGCGAGGCCTGCGCCGCGGGCACCTGCAAGGCGGGGATCGCCAAGGACTGCAGCGATGGCAACGGCTGCAGCAAGGACACCTGCGACGCCAAGACCGGCCAGTGCGCGCATGTCGCCATCGCCGGCTGCGCCAAGACGCCGTGCCAAGGCGATGCTGCCTGCCCAGCGGGACAGCTGTGCGCGACCAAGTCGTCAGTGTGCATGGACTGTCTGCAGCACAGCGACTGCGGTGGCGGCAAGGTGTGCCTCGACGGCGCGTGTGTTGCCGGGCTCGGCTGCCAGTCGAGCGTGCAGTGCAAGGCGACCGGGCAGGTGTGCGCGACCGACCTCGGCGTCTGCGCGGCATGCAACGTGGCGAGCGAGTGCGGCGCCGGCAAGACCTGCCTTGCGCATCAGTGTGTTGCCCAGGTGGCGTGCCAGACCAGCCAGACCTGCGCCAAGGTCTGCGGCCAGGGCTTGGGCTACTGCGTCGACTGCAACGTCGCGGGCGATTGTCTGGACGGCGGCTGGTGCGGCACCGACCGGCAGTGCCACGCGCCGGTGTGTACCGCCGGGGCGTGCCAGGGCGGGGTGCACTATGCGTGCAAGGCCGATGGCAGCGCGTTCGTGGCGGTGGGCTGCGACGATGCGAATCCGTGTACGACCGATACCTGCGATCCGGCGAAGGGTTGTGCGCATCCGCCGGCGAGCCAGGGTGCGGCGTGTCCGGGTGGGCTTTGCGATGGCAAGGGCGGGTGCAAGGGCGTGGTGAAGGTGGCGACGAGTGCGAGGACGACCTGCGCGATCGACATGCAGGGCCAGCTTTGGTGCTGGGGCTGGAACGGGTACGGACAGATCGGCGATGGCACGACGCTGTCCAGGAGCCTCCCCGGGAAAGTGCAGGGACTCGAAGGCGAGATCGTGGACGTCGCGGTCACCATGGACGTCACATGTGCGCTCAACAAGGCTGGCAAGCTCTGGTGCTGGGGCAACAACTCCAGCGGCCAGCTCGGCACCGGCTCGACGAGCCAGGGCGCGAATCCGAAGCCGATGCCGGTCCAAGCGGTTCCGCCATGCGCGGCCGTGGCTGTCGGCGACAACACCGCTTGCGCCCTGGGCAAGGACGCGTCGGTCTGGTGCTGGGGGTACACGGTGTTCGGAGAGACGGGCGTGGGCGTTCAAGGCGCTGGCGTCACTCAGCCCTACCCGAAACAGCTTTCCAGCCTCGGCGCGGCGACGGCATTGACTGCTGGTCACAGCTCCTTCTGCGCCCTGTTGCAGTCCGGGACAGTTGCCTGCTGGGGTCGCAACAACGAAGGTCAGATCGGTAACGGCAAGGGTGACGGCCAGACAACCTTGCCCACCCCCTGGCCGGCGGCGGTGTCGAACCTCGCCGACGTCGCCGCGTTGGGTTCGGCCTACTTGACCACGTGTGCGGTAAAGAAGGACGGCAGCGTCTGGTGCTGGGGCGCCAACGGTTCAGGCGAACTCGGTGTCGGCAAGAGCGCTCAGGAATTGAAGTTCTCGAACGTGCCCGTGCTGGTAGGCATATCTGGCGTGAGCGCACTGGCGGGTACGTCGAGCACGCTCTGCGCCCTGCGCCAGGACAAGTCGGTCTGGTGCTGGGGCACTGGTTACAAGGGCGCGCTCGGCACCTGGCTTGCAGATTGGAGCAGCCTCTCGCCCGTGCAGGTCAAGAGCCTCTCCGGCGTGACGGCCGTCGCTGGCCGCTGCGCCATCGTCACGGATGGCCGCCTCTACTGCTGGGGCTCAAACGACTACGGCGAGGCAGGTGATGGCACGACTCCTGGCGAGGAGGGCAACCCGGGGAAGAGGCTCCAGCCTGGCGATCCGGTTGCCCTGTCCGGCATCAGCGCCATTGCCGCTGGCGCTTCGCACGCGTGCGCCATCGCTGGTGGCAAGGTCTTGTGCTGGGGTAGCAACGGCAGCGGCCAACTCGGCCACGGCGGCCTGCCCGCTGCGCCCGCGCCGGTGCCGGTCAAGAACCTCCCGGACGACGCGGTCGTTTCCCTTGCGGCGGGCTGGTCGACCACCTGCGCGGCCCTCGCCACCGGCAAGGTCTGGTGTTGGGGCGACAACCAATACGGCCAGCTTGGCTCCGCCAAGTCCGAGTCTGAGCTGCCGAACGCCCTCGAGCCGGTGCCCGCGGTCAAGGTCCTTGGGCTCGCTCAACAACTCTCGTTGGGCACCTCGCACGCGTGTGCGCTGGTCGGCGCCGGGCTCATCGAGTGCTGGGGGCAGAACCAAGCCGGCCAGGCCGGGACGACCGGCGTAGCCGGCGTTTTGGAAGTAGTCGCGGGCGGCTACTTCACCTGCGCCCGCATTGCCGGTGGCAAGGTGCAGTGCTGGGGCGACGACTACGGAGGGAAGGCCGGCGGCGGAGGGGCCAAGGTCGCGCCTGGCGTGACGGTGGGCGGATCCCAGACCGCAATCGACCTCGCCCTTGGCTTCCATCACGCCTGCATGGTCCGCGAGAACGACAAGGTCTCTTGCTGGGGCGATGGCGCGTGCGGCCAGACGGGCGGAGCCAGCGCGAACTCGACCGTTTCCGGCCTGCCCGCCGTGACCTCCGTCTTCGCCAAGACGGACCACTCCTGCGCCATTGCCACGACCGGCGAGCCCTGGTGCTGGGGGCGAAACGACCAAGGTCAACTGGGCGACGGCAAGACCACCGCGCAAAACATCCCCAACCCGACGCCACGCAAGGTGCTCGGCTGGACCGGCAAGGCCAAGGCGATGGCGCTGGGCGCCGATTTCACCTGCGCCCTGCGCGACGACGGCAAGGCTTGGTGCTGGGGCGGCACGGGCCAAGGCCAACTCGGCGACGGCTCCGCCTGGAAGACCGCCCCCACCCTCGTCAAAGGCCTACCCTAACCGAGGCCCACCATGGACACTCCCCTTTCCGCCCAGCGCCATTGCCCCAAGTGCGGCCGCGCCACTGCCGACGCGCTGTGCCCGATTGACGGCATCGCCACCATCGTGCGCAGCGCGGTGGACTCGATCGAGCGCCTGGTGCAGGTCGGCGACGTCGTGGCCGGCCGCTATCGCATCACCGGCCTCATCGGGCGCGGCGGCTATGGCGCGGTATGTTCTGCGGAACACACGGGCACGGGCCAACCGGTGGCGGTCAAGGTCCTCACGATCGACCCTTCCGCGACCGACGACGACGCGGTCAAGCGCTTCTTCCAGGAGGCGCGCGTCACGGCCAGCCTGCGCCATGCCCACACCGTGCGCGTGTTCGACTTTGGCCAGGCGGAGAACGGCGCGTTGTTCCTGGCGATGGAACTCCTGCACGGCCCGACGCTGGAGCAGTTCCTGCGTGACCACAACGCCCGCGGCGCGGTGCTGACCGAGGCTCAGGCGATCGACATTGCGATTCCGGTGTTGCGCGCGCTGGCTGAGGCGCACGCCGCCGAACTCGTGCACCGCGACCTCAAGCCCGCCAACATCATGCTGGCCGAAGTGGCCCACGCCGACGACTTCGTCAAGGTGCTCGACTTCGGCATCGCCCGCACCAAGGACTCGTCGCTGACCAGCGGCAACAAGGCCCTGGGCACGCCGGCCTATATGAGCCCCGAGCAGTGCATGGGCGGCGCGGACCTCGACGGCCGCAGCGACCTGTATTCGCTGGGGGTGATCCTGTATCGCTGCGTCACCGGGCGGGCGCCGTTCGTCGAGGAGAATCCGTTGTCGCTCATGTATATGCACACAAGCGCCGAGGTGCCGGAGTTGCGCATACACGCCCGCACCCCGGTGTCCGAGGCATTTGCACAGATCGTGCACTGCGCGCTCAGCAAGCGTCCCGAGGACCGCTTCGCCGACGCGCGCGTGATGCGCCAAGCGCTGGAGGCCGCGCGGTCGGGTGGGCAGGGCGTGGTGGCGCAGGCGGAGCCGCCGGCGCACCAGGCGAGCGCATCGGTCGAGGACGCCGACGACGCCGCGACGGACATGTGGACGCCGGGCTCGACGCCGGCGACCGGTGCGGGTGGCGTGCCGATCGCCGTGAACCGTCTGGCGTTTGCGGCGCAGCGTGAGGAC
>CAYHHL010000344.1:0-4211 GCA_964356325.1 uncultured Enterobacteriaceae bacterium
GTGAATGCAAGCCCAGACTTGCACTCACCGCCCGCCGCCGCCATCATGCGAAAACCTTGGAGGTCCCATGTCCCGTTCGCTCCCCAAGCATTTGCTGACCGCCCTGCTGGTTTCCGGTCTCGCGCTGGGCCCCGCCTACAGTCCGCCGGCGCTGGCTGCTGCGCCGAAGAAGGCGACGACGGCGGGGCTGGCTTCGGACCGGGCGCTCATCGTGGTCAGTTCGCTGACCCGCGGCGCCAAGGTGTTCCTGAACGACGAGGAAGTGGGCGAAGTGCCGCTGGCCAAGCCGCTGGACGTCAAGCCGGGTCAGACCTACACGATTCGCGTGCAGAAGCGCGGCTATGCGCCGTTCGTGGATACCGTGCTGGCGGGCGCGGGCCAGACCTCGGAGTTGGAAGCCGACCTGGTGCCCACTGGCGGCATCGTCAAGATCACGAGCAACGTGCTGCGCGCCCAGGTGCTGTTGAACGGCAAGGCGATCGGCCGAACGCCTTTCGATGGCGACGTGGAGCCCGGGACGCACCAATTGCAATTGGCGGCCGCGGGCTATCTGGCGGAAACGCGCCCGCTCGAGGTCAAGGCCGGGGAAGAACTGGCGGTGCAGATCGAACTGAAGCCGGTGCCAGCTGCGGTCGAGAAGGAAGACAAGAGCCTGCTCGGACGCTGGTGGTTCTGGACGGCAATCGGCGTTGTGGTGATCGGCGGCGTGGCGGGCGGCGTGGTGGCGAACCAGACGACCCACGTGGGTCCGCCGAGCGCGAACAACCAGCTGCGCATTCCTTAGTTCAATCGATGACCTGAGATTGCATCAGACGACTCGCGCGTTAGACGACCGCGCGCAGGCCATGCTGAGGCGTGCTCGCCCGTTTCGGCGGTGTGTCGTCGTCCAAGCGGGCATCGACGTCGCGTTGGATCTCGATCTTCAGGATGCGCGTCTCGTCGGCGTCCAGCACCTTGAACGTCAGGTCCTGATAGCGGAATTCCTCGCCGGCCTTGGGCACGTGGCCGAACCGATCGACCAGAAAGCCGCCGATCGTGCTGTACGACGAGCCCGTGTCCGGCAGTTCGATGTCGTAGGAGTCCGCCAGATCACGAATGTCCGCGCTCGCTTCGATGTGCCAGCCATTGGGTCCCGCGGCTTCGACCACCGGTTCGGGCTGATCGTATTCGTCATAGATCTCGCCGACCAATTCCTCCAGCACGTCCTCCATGGTGACGATGCCGGCCGTTCCGCCGTGCTCGTCGACCACGATGACCATATGGACCTTGGCCGTCTGCAGTTCCTTTAGTAATTCAATGGCTTTCTTGGTCTCGGGGACGAATCGGGTCTCGCGCACGTGCTCGCCCAGCTTGAAGTCGCCCTGGCGCCCGGAAAGCGCGTAATCCATCAGGTCCTTGGCGTGGAAGATGCCGACGATCTTGTCCAGCGTCTTCTCGTAGACCGGGTAGCGCGAGAAGTGGTTGGCCTGCACGGCCGCCGCCGCTTCCTCGAACGTCGTGTCCGTGCTCAAGCCGTCGATCTGCGTGCGCGGCGTCATGATCGCCCGGACGTTCAGGCCACCGAGATCGAACACGTTCTGCAAGATGTCGCCGCGGTCCCCATCGATCGTGCCTTCTTCACTGCCGATGCGAACCATGTCCTCGATCTGCTGCTCGGTGACCTGGAAGCCGGTCTGATGCGCCTTGCCGCCCAACGCCCGCACGATGATCATTGCCGTCCAGATCATGAAGTGGGTCAACCAGCGCGTGCAGACGTGGAACAACCACACCAGGTGCATGAGGGGCAGGAACCATTCGGGGTGGCTCTTCGCCAGCGTCTTGGGCGCGATCTCGCCGCCGATCAGCAAGAAGATCGTGAGCATGCCCAGCAGCAACGCTTCGATCCAAGACGGATCCAGCCCGTGGCGGTGCGCCAGACCGAACGCCATCGACGTCGTCAGCGCGGAAGCCACGACGTTTGCGAGGGTATTGCCCGCCAGCATCGTCGTGAGCACGCGCGACGGGTCGTGAAGCCAGAGTTGCAGCAGCTTGCGGGGCCCGGAGTTGTTGTCGAGGAGCTTCTTGATCCGAAGCTCACCCATGCCCGTGATCGCGGTTTCGCTGCCGGCAAAAACGAATGCGCAAAGCACAGCTGCCATGACGGCGAGCACGCTGAGCAGGAGGTCATCCGCGCCGCCGATCAGATGCGGAACACCTGGGAGCGCGGGTGTATGGGAAGGATCCACTGTTTCCGATTCATTGCCGCGAAACTGCGACGAATTCGGTACATACCATGGAATCGGCAGGGGCGCAACGGCAAAGCTGCATGGCCGCCCGCATGTCGCTGCACCGTGGAGCTATTTCGCGGCTGGCTCAGGTCAGAAGGTCGTCTTGTTCGTGCAGACCTTGACGCCCGACGTGGCTACGCAGTTCGGCAACGCGGGGTTGGCCTTCTTGCAGATCTCGTCGTTGCTGCAGCGCAGCGCGCACTGGCTGGTCACGCCGATGCGGACGCACTTGAATTCGAGGCCCTTGACCGGATCGTCGTCCTGGCTGCAACTCGAGTTCACGCCGCAAGAACAGTCCTTGGTGCACACCGCGACCGGGCTGTTGCTCGTCAGCACCAAGGCCGTCTTCGTGCAGCGGCCGTACTTGCACTGGCCGTTGTTCTCGCAGGCGATGCCGTGCAGCAAGCCGACGGAATTGCTCAGCGTCGGCGCATTCGTGCATTCCCCGGCCGGCGTGCTGGGCGCGAGGAATTCCGAACAGCCCGATAGCCACGAGCAGGCTGCGAGGCAGAGCAGGAGGCGAGTGCGCATGAGAAAATCCTTGGTTCGAGCTACTTGCAGGCACAGGCCAGATCGGGCTCGGCAGTCACCATCACAGCATCGATCCAGGCCCCGCGCAACACGTCCGAATTCGTCGCCGCGGACTGGAACTGCACGACCATCTTGCCGATCTTCGCTCCGGCAGCCACCACGAAAGGCCGCTGCAGCAGGGACTCGGTCGCCCCGCTCGCACACAACGGTTCACCCAGCGGGGCACCGCCCAGGCTGAGCTGCAGGCTGCCCAGGGTACAGTCCGCACCGTCGACGTCCAAGCGCGCGTGTACGGTCAGCACGTACTTGCCGGGTGGCAGGCCCAGGTCTGGCAAGCTGGCCTTATAGGTGCCTGATCCGTAACCACAATGCAGGGAGTGCAAGCCGTCCGCGGCGGCCCCGTCGGGCGTGACCTGCCAGGACAGCCCGGTCGGCGCCGTAGCCTCGGTGGTCTCAAAACTCCAACCGTTCGCCGCGATTTCAAAGCCTTCGCTGTACACTTTGGGCGCGCTGCACGCCTGACTGCTGGCGCAGGCGCCGTCCTGGCAGAAGCCGATCGTGCAGCCGTCCGCGCCCACGCAGGTCAATCCCGTGTGCGTGCAGCTCGCGAGCGCGGCGTTGCAGGCGTCGGCGGTGCACGCGTAGCCATCGTCGCAGTCGGCCGCGGCCTTGCAGCAGCCTTGGCCCGTGGTCGCGGTGCCTTTGCAAGTGCCCTTGCCGTCGCAGATATCCCCGGTCGTACAGGCGGAACCGTCGCTGCAGGCGGTGTTGGGTTGCGTCCAGGCGTGCGAGCAACCGCCCGGGTCGTAGCACTTGTCGAACGTGCACGGGTTGCCGTCGTTGCAGTCGGGATCCTTGCCCGGCAGGCAGCCTCCCGGCGTGCACGACTCCAGGCCGTTGCAGGGCTTGCCGTCCGAGCAAGGTCCAGTCACGAACGCGAGGTGTTGGCAGCCGCTCGCGGGCAGGCAGAAGTCCGCGGTGCACGCCTTGCCGTCGTCGCAACCCTGGTTGGCCCCGCCCACGCACGCGCCCTTGCCGCAGACATCGCCGACCGTGCACTTGCTGCCGTCGTCACAGGCGAATCCGTCGACCAGCGTGTGGGCGCAGGTGCCGCTGGCCTTGGTGCAGGCATCGATGGTGCAAGGGTTGCCGTCCTCGCAGTCGCCGTTGAGCTTGCAGCAGCCCGAAGTCTCGATACCTTTGCAGACACCGGCGCTGCACGTCGCCTCGGGAGCGCAGCCGTTGCCGTTGCCGCAAGGGGCGGTGTTGAACGCGTGCTTGCAAAATCCCGACACGGCGTCGCACTTGTCGTCGGTACAAGAGTTTTTGTCGTCGCAGGTGATGACCGTGCCAGTGCCGCAGCCGCCGTTCTTGCAGGTGTCGCCCACGGTGCACGCGGTGCCGTCGCTGCAG
>CAYHHL010000345.1:0-4208 GCA_964356325.1 uncultured Enterobacteriaceae bacterium
AAAGGCGGGATCGCGTGCGTCAGCTGGACGCGGATACATCCCTCGCCGAGATGCGCGATCCGGTATCGCCCCCGCTGAGTCTGCTTGTGGTCCTCGTAGCTGACGGTCATGCCAACCTGAGAGACCGAGAAAGTGCCATCGTGTTCGGCTCGGACCGTCTTGCCGCGCGTCGTCGTCTTGCGCCGACCGCTGTCTTTCCAAGGCTCTGAGCGTACCTGCAACGTCAGCTCTTGCGGCGTCGTGCTCCCAAACACCAGCGATTCCGTGCCGCCTTCGCCGCCTGTCCGCGAGAACACGGCGCCTGTGTGGTACCAGCGAACCACTCCAGCACGCGCGCCTTCGCCATGGACTTCGAACGGGGGGGCGTCCGCACGCCGGCATTCGGGCGGCGCGGGCGCGGGCGCTGCGATCGGGACCACTGTCGGCGGTTGCGGCGACCAAGGCAGGCCAGAAGTGGCGACGTCAGGACGCGTGGGCGGCGTGACCGCGACTGGCTGAGACGCGACGGCACCGGCCGTGGACCCGGCGACGCACTTGGCGTCCACACAGCGCAAGTCTGTTGCGCAATCCTCGGACCGCGAGCAGGTCTCTCCGAGCAGCGATGATTTCACAGGCGCCGCCGACTTCTGCTGACAACCTGCAATGGCGAACATGAGGGCGACAAGGGCCATGCGGTGCATCGGTATCTTCCTCCGGGGGCCACGGGGCCGAACGGTAGCGGCCGTCCCGTAGCACGTCAACGGCGGCGAAGGCGGCATTCCTGCCGTTGGGCCGGTACGAAATCTGCTCGATTAGCACTCGGGTTTGGGCGATCGTAGTCGCACCCACCGAGCATTCCTCACCACCGTCAATGTGCGCGGTCGGCTGCAGTTTGATGTCGACGCGTCTGGTCGCGTCCGCCCAGCGCACCAAACGCCCATGGCAACAATGTCGACCACATACGCCAGCCGTGGCGTCCACCGGAAACCACGCGGGTCTCGACCTTGCGGCCAGACGCGCGCAGCGCCGCGACGAGCAAGTCTCCGCCGGTCTTGAACTTCGCCACCTCCGCGTCTCCGTATCCGACCACGAAACGCTGGCCATGGTGCACGGCGCGCGACCGCACCAGGTCGACGGGATTGCTGGATCCGACCAGCGCCAGGTCGATCGGCTTGCCGAACACATGCTCATACGCGCCAGGATGCGGGTGGACCGCTACCGCGAGGCGCATGTCCGTCGCGCTCAGGCCGATCGCAGCGTCAAACACTTCTGGATGCTGCAACGCCATCGACAACGCGCCGAACGCACCCATGGAGACGCCGACAACAACGCGCTGCGGGGACTTTCCCGATTGATTCCGGGCAACGTCCGCAACGAGGTCGCGCCATACGAGCTTGCCGTAGTCGTGACGCCCGTCCTTCCAGTCGGTCCAATAGCCGTTGTCGCCGGACACCGCGATCAGCAGGGCTGCCGGCGCCGTGCCTGAGAGGACGCACTGCTGGTACTGCGCTCGCACGTCGACATTCCGTTGCCAATCGTGTGCTGAGCCGCCCAATCCATGCAGCAGGATGACATGCTGATCGCCCTGCCCTGGCTTGGGTACTGGGCCAACTCGTGTCGTCCAGTAGCTGAACGGTGCGTGACGCCATTGGACGTGCAACTGGTGCCGGACCCAGCCGGTTGCTTCTTCCACATGGATTCGACTTCTGACGGGCACCGACCAGGCGCTGCCTGGTTGCAGCAACACTATCGCCGAGACCGCGAGCAGCAGCCCTCGAACCCAGCGAGCAAGAATCGTATTGCACATCATGGGCCAGGCCGCGTTCCGGCAAGTTGGCACTCTTGCGAGCAGGCACGCGCGGCCAGGCAATCGCGTAACGCCGTGTCGCCCGGCCACCCCACCGCGCCGTCGGAGCGCGGGCCGATCGGGGTGCCAGACAGACAGCCTCCGGGATGAGTCACGCTGTTCCAACCATCGTTGGCGGGATATCCCGACGCGGGCAAGGCGCTGGACCGCACGGCGACCAAGGATCCAAAGAAGCCAGGGTTCCAACTGCTTGCGTCATACCACCAGACGCCGGTCAGCGAGCCGTTCACTTCTCGTCGCAACAACATGCGCGCCTTCAACCGCTTGCCGTTGGCCATGGGCAGCAGTGTCCGAACGTCGGCCATGTCGAGTGTGCCGGGCTGAGGCGGCGCCACCACGACCGTCGTTTCTCCAACGCCTTCGAGTCCCAGCATCCGATCGGACGTGCCCGTGGTGAACCCGTCCCGCCTGACGCGCGCACGCAGAACGCAATCGTCGAGCGTGAAATCAACATGATACCGGCCGCGGGTCGACTTGCCTTCGACCTTGGACGTCATCAGCCACGCGCCGGTCCAATGGCCCGCTTCGTCACACCAACTCGCTGCCTTCGGACTGGGCGGCAGGTCCGGCTGAGGCGCGCGCGGAGCAGGCCCGGGCATCGCAGGGCCAGCGGTAGTTGGCTGCGGAACAGACAGAGCCGGCATCGGACGCGGAGGTTCCAAGCCGGCAGGTTGTGGCGGCGACTGCATGGAGAAGGCAGCGAATGACGCCACCGCGGCAACCAGGATAAGGGCAGCAACGACTCCGGCGGCCCACTGGCGCTGTGGCGGCGTCGCAGGCGCGGCAGTTGGCTCGACGTCAGGTTGTGACTTCCGTGGCGATGTAGGAATAATCGTCGACGCCGCGGCATCAAGCGCCAGGTCCAGTTCGCGGGCCGATTGCCACCGCTCGTCGCGCTCCTTGGCAAGCGACCGGGCGATGACTTCGACCACGTGCGGCGCGCACTTCCCCTGCAACGCGTCGAGATCCGGTGCTTCGCGCACGTGGGCAATTTGCCAGTCCAGATCGCTGTTTGCTCGATACGGCAGTCGCCCCGTCAGCATGCGGTACAAGACCAAACCGGCGGAGTAGACGTCGCAGCGTGCGTCCACAGGTTCGCCTTGAACCTGCTCCGGCGCCATGTACTCGACCGTGCCCAACGCCGCCCCCAACTTGGTTTTTTCACGGGCGGTCGGATCGCGCGCCACGCCCAGGTCGGTCACCTTCGGCGTGCCGTCGGCCGAGAGCAACACGTTGTCGGGCTTGATGTCACGATGGATCAGGCCGGCGTCGTGGATGGCTTGCAGACCCGCCAGAACACTGCGAAACAGAGACAGCGCCGTCACCTCCGCCATGCCACCTTGCGGAATCCGGGCCAGTAGGTCGCCGCCGGACATGTACTCCAGTTCCATCGCCAGCAGGCCCTCGTGCTCGAAGACATTGCGGACTTGCACGACATTTGGATGCTCAATCCGCGCCAGGGCCCGCGCTTCCTGCTCCATGCGCCGGCGCGCGGTCGGGTGGGCGGTCAACTCTGGGCGCAGGACTTTTAGCGCGACCAACCGTCCAAGACGCAGGTCGGTCGCCTTGTAGACGGAGCCCATGCCGCCTTCACCGAGCAGCACGTCGACGCGATAGCGGCCTTCGCCGACGATGGCGCCGGGAGCGAATGCGGGTATTTCTTCGTCGGCGTCGTTGGTTGGGAGCATCGACCCGCAGCGCTGGCACGTTGCCCAACCAGTCGGGTTCAGATGCTGGCAGCGTGGACACGGGAGCATGGCGACCTCGGCGAAGCGAGCCGGACCGTAACACACAAGACGGCTCGGCGGAAACGTCGACTCACCCTCGCCTCGCACTAACTCGCTCTGCCGTGCTACGCTACTCCGCGCGCGCAGGCCATCTGCAAGGCGCCGAGACGCGATGCTCAAGCCCGGTCACCGGATAGGCCAGTACGAGATCACCAGCGTCCTCGGCGACGGCGGCATGGCGATCGTCTACAAGGCGCGCCACGTCGGCATGGGCACGGATCACGCGGTCAAGGTGCTGCTGCCCAATCTCGCGATGAACCCGAAGACTGTCGAGCGGTTCCGCCAGGAAGCCCGCGCGCAGTTCCGCCTCCGCCACCCGAACATCGTGCAAGTGACGGACTACGTCGAGACTGACGAGGAGATCGCGCTGGTCATGGATCTCGTCCAGGGCATGACACTTCGCGCGGCGATGGACCAGCGGCCTGGGCCCTGGTCAGTGGCGGACGTGGTAGCGGTGATGCGGCCCGTGCTGGACGCCGTCGCCTATGCGCACCGCGAAGGTTTGGACGGCGCGGCGGTGGTGCACCGGGACTTGAAACCTGAGAACATCCTGTTGGATCTGGCGCAGGGACGCG
>CAYHHL010000346.1:0-4200 GCA_964356325.1 uncultured Enterobacteriaceae bacterium
TGTTGACGGCGTCGCCGATCCGCGTGTCCGAGGTCTTTCCCGCCAAGTGCGCCGGGGCGAGGGAACTTCATGAAATCATGTGGCGCCGGCTGCCGGTTCTCGCGAGACCCGCGACTCCCGACCGGGCTTTCGAACACGCAACTCTTTGAACTTCGCAGGCTTGGGCGGAGGCGGCGCTCGCAGCGGAAAACGCCGACGGCGCGCGGGAACTCGACGCCGTCAACAGCGTTGTGACCTTCGTGGCGGAACGCTCGGCCGCAAGGCCCTCCAGCCGCGTTGACTGGCCGACATCGAGCGTGTAGCTTCACCTTCAGCAGTGTGCCGGTGGGTGCAGTGCGTGACGAACGCTGCGCCGCAGCTCCGGTCCGAGGCCGACGATGACCCTACCGAGTGACGCTCGCCGTCAGTTGGCGCTCTGGTTTGGACTGGGCGTTGTCTTCTACCTGGCCGTGCTGGCGCTCCGACCGCTGCTGGGCTTGACGTTCATCGCCGCCGATCTGCACTGGGACATTGCCACGCAGTTCAGCCGCACTGGCGTCTTCGGCTACCGTCCCGGGCTACCCTCGCTCATCCGCGGACCGACGTTCATCGCATGGCTGATTCCGTTTGCCTGGCTGGCGGACGGCGCGCTGTGGGCCGGTGTGCTGGCGACGACCCTGGTGCGTGCGGCAGGCGCCTTCGTGCTCGTGCGCATTGCCGGGCGATTTGCCCCGCCGCTTGCCGGCTGGCTGGCCGGAGCGCTTTGGTTCTTCAATCCTTTCACGGTGTACTATGACTTCGCCATCGAGGGCGAGTCGATGTCGGGCTTGCTGCTGGCCGCGACCGTGCTGTGCGCGCTGCGCTGGCAGGAGTCCCCGATCTGGCGCCGGACCGCGGTCCTGGGCGTCGCTTTTGGCCTGTCGTGCCTGGCCAAGACCACGCTGGCAACGTTCCTGCTGGGTTACCTGGCGGTGGTGCTGCTGACGGTCCTGCGCACGGCGCCGGATCGCCGTGGCCGCGTGCTGCGCCAGGCGCTCTTCGCCGTGCTGGTGGCGGCGGCTTGCATCGCCCCGTGGACGGCGCGCAATTACGCCGTCAGCGGACGACCTTACCTTGTCCAGGCGCACTTTCGGTCGAACATGGTGTTCGGCCACTCGATGGCGATCCACGGTCGGCGCGAAAACTATGACTTGAACGCCTACTGGTCGACCGAAGTCGACGACATGTACAACTGGGCCGCCCGCACGCACGGCTACGCCTACGCGGCGCACGAGCCGGTCGGTGAAGACCACATGAAGGCCGCCATCGACCCGACCTTGCGCGACCCGGCGTTCATGGCCTGGAAGGTTTGGAAGACTGCGGCGGACTTGTGGTACCTCGGCACGACGCCGGAGAAGACCCGGAGCATCCTGCTGATCATGATGCCGCACTACCTGCTGGCGCTGCTCGGCGGCCTGTTCTTGTGGCGGCAATCGCCGCGGGGGCGCCGGTTCGCACTGGCCATTGCCGCGGGATTGCTGGCGGTTACGGTCGGCCACGGCCTCGTGATTGCCATGTTCCGCTACTTCATCGGCGCGTCGGTGTTCATTTTCCTGCTGGCAGGTCTGGGCCTTGCGCCGCTTCTCGCCGGCCTGCGCACACGCCTCGCGCGACGCGGCACGGTGCAGATCTCACCGTGAGCTGCCGCCACCGGCTCGGCTGCGCGGTCGCCCGTTGCCTTGCGGCGGCACCGGCAGCTTGACGTCACCGGCCCTGCCAACCGACACTCCGCGCGGCCGCGAGCGCCTGCCCTCGGCCCGCTTCTCGCCCGCCGATGGCTGCCCTTCCTACTCTCCCTCCACTGAACAGGCACGGAATTCTGTGCTGCTGGCCATCGCCAAGCTGGGCGGGCACTTGAAGCGCAACGGTCCGCCGGGCTGGATTGTGCTGCACCCCGGCTTCTTCCTGTTCCAGACCTTGGTGGCTGGGGCTGAGCTGGCACCGTTCGCCGGCATCACAGAGAGACGCGTCCATCACTCCCGTACAGATTCCACCCAGGCACGTGCCTCCCCCAACGAAGCAGTGCCCGGTTTGCAGGCACTTCCGTCTTACCGTCATTCCCGCGCGGGAATGACGGCAGAAAAGATGCGCTGGCGCCCTGGTGTTCGAGCGTCGGGAGGCGCGAATTAGATGGAATTCGTATTACAGCGTGGTCGCAGGTTGAGATCCACCTGGTCCACCGGCCCGGCCGCGAAGAGAACCCGCCCTACTTCACACACCGCACCCGGTGCACGTCGGTCTTGGGGTAGTGGTTGCTGCCGCCGCCGCCGAACTGCACGAACCAGCCCTCGTCCGGCTTGGCTTGCCACGTCGTCGAGGTCCAGAACCAGTCGCTCGGCGTGCCCGGGAACGCCGCCGCGTCGATAGCCGGAGCCACGTGCTGGCGGTCTACGATCGTCTGCAGTTCAGCGATGTTCGGCACCCGCCACGCGCCGCCTGCCAGCGCCTGGCACAAGCCCGCCGCGGCGTCCCAGGTCGCCTTGGCGTTCGCGGTGATGTCGCGTTGCCAGGTCAAGTCGGTCAGCGCGTCGTGCACGGTCGCCGCCGATCCGGTGCCTGCTACCGTGAAGCGGCCTGGGCCCGCCTTGCTTGCCGCGGGGTTGGCACACTTGCCATCGCTGCAGCGCACGCACAGCACGAGATTGCTGACACCGGGAGGTTCGCTGCCGCTGTAGCCGTAGTTGAGCCACACGGTCCATTGGCTGTCGGCCTGCGCGACGTTGGGCGTTACTGTCCAGTAGCCGGTCCACGCGTCCAGGTCGAAGTCGTTGGTGGTCGAGGCGTACGATTTCGTGTAGTCGATAATCGATAGCAGTTCCGCCACGGTAGGCAGGCGCCAGTCGGTCTTGCCGGCCGTCGTCGCCCCTTGGCAGGCCGCGAGACCCTGGGCATGCGTCTGCTTGACGTTGGTCGCCGCCTGCTGCCACGTCAACAGCGTCAACGCATCGGTCACCGTCCCGTCGGCATTCTTCGTGAACGCGCCCTGAAGGCTGAGCGGTCTGGCTCCCCACAGCGGCACGTCCGGCACGCAAACCGTCTGGCCATCGACGTTCACCGGCACGAAGCCGCTGTTGCACGCGCCGAGAAACGCCGGCTTGCAGATCTTGCCATCGCCGGCAAAGAGCTTCTTGCACTCGCATCCCGTCGGCTCGCCGCATGTGGCGTCTTGGGCGCACGTCACGGGCACGGTCTGGCATACGCCCTTCTGGCATGAGTCCGCCGTACAAGCCTTGCCGTCCGAACAGGCCGCGCCGTCGGCCACCGCCGTGTGCGCGCACCCTTGCAAGTTGCAGGTATCTGTCGTGCACGGATTGTCATCACTGCAGAGGTTCACGTTGCACGGCGCGACGTCCGGACCGGCGTCGACCTCGGCGCTGATTGTGTCGGGCACATCGGGCTTTGCAGTGTCGGGAGCATCGGGCTTCGTGGTGTCGGGCGCATCCACTTGGGCAGTGTCTGGCACGTCCGCTGGCGTAGTGTCCAGAACATCCGCTGGCGTGGTGTCGGGCACGTCTGCTGGCGTAATATCCGGAACATCCGCTGGAGTCGTATCCTGCGCGTCCGCCGGCTCGGCGTCCGAGACTGGCGCATCCACGCCCGCGTCCAGCGTGTCCCCGCTCGCCGCGACATCGGCGGTTTCGCCATCCAAGGCGACGGCATCCTCAGGCGCGATGCTCGCGTCGGCATCGGCATGGGCGGCCACCGCCTGCTGAAGCTGCTGCTCTGTCTTCTCGGGCGCGAGGCACCCAGCCAACACGAGTCCCGCCAGCCACGCCGGGTTCAGGCGCATCGTCATTCTCAAGCCCGCACAGATGTTCACCATTGCCCCGCTAGCGCCACGCCACCGCGCGCATCCGGCACCACTGCCACCGCCGCACTCTCGCGCGCCAGCAGCCAACCGCTCAGGCCCACCGCCACGATGCCCAGGCCGGTCAGAACCGTGCCGGCGGTCCATTGCGTGCGCGCGTCGTCGTAGGCGGTGTGGTAGCCGGTGACGTCGGATTGCGCTTGCACGGGCAGGCCGTTGGCCGCGAGGCTATTGTCGTGCCCCACCACCAGAAGTCCAACGCCGGAGCCCAGCAGCGCGAGGCCCGCTGCGCCGACGACCCAGGGCAGGGCAGTGTTCCTCGCGGTGGGCTCGGAGTGGGCGAGGACGGGGGAGGGAGCCGAACCCGAGCCCGA
>CAYHHL010000347.1:0-4172 GCA_964356325.1 uncultured Enterobacteriaceae bacterium
GTCGCTCGCCGTGTACTTCATGTCGAAGTTGATCGGCTGCTGGAAGTCGAGCTGCACGGTCGCGCACTGCCACTTGCGGCCCAGGCAGTCGTTGATCTTGATGTCGATCTTCGGACCGTAGAATGCGCCGCCGCCGGCATCGAGCGTGAACGAGTAGCCACCGGCTTCGAGCGCCGCCTGCAGGTCCGCCTCCGCCTTGTCCCACGCCGCGATTTCGCCCATGAACTTCTCGGGGTTGCGCGTCGAGAGCGTGAAAGAGTAGTTCAGGCCGAACAGCGAGTACACTTCACGCACGATGTCCAGCACTTCGGCGATCTCGCCCTGGACCTGATCGGGCGTGACGAAAATGTGCGCGTCGTCCTGCATGAACTGGCGCACGCGGAACAAGCCGTTGAGCGCGCCGGCCAACTCGTTGCGGTGCAGGATGCCGCCCTCGGAGATGCGCAAGGGCAACTCGCGGAAAGAACGGCGCTTGGACGTGTAGTACAGGAAGGTGTCCGGGCAGTTCATCGGCTTGAGGCAGTACTCCGTGTCCTCGTGCTCGTGCTTGAAGATGAACATGTCCTCTTTGTAGTGCGTGTAGTGCCCCGAGCGGATGTACAGATCCTTCTTGTACAACATGGGGTTCCAGATCTCCTGATAGCCGCGCTCCTTGTGCGACTGGCGCCAGTAGTCCGAAAGGCTCTGCACGGTCGTGAAGCCGCGCGGCGTCCAGAAGGCCGATCCCGGCGCCTCCTTGTGGAAGTGGAACAGGTCCAGTTCCTCGCCGAGTTTCTTGTGGTTGCGCTTCTTGGCTTCTTCGAGGAACACCAGGTAAGCCTGCAAGTCCTCGTCGTTCTCCCAGGCCGTACCGTAGATCCGCTGCAGCATCGGGCGGTTGGAATCGCCACGCCAGTACGCGCCCGCGACTTTGAGCAGCTTGTGGTGGCGCAACCGACTGGTCGAGGACACGTGCGGGCCCGCGCAGAGGTCGACGAACTCGCCTTGGCGATACAGCGTCACAGTCTCGGGCTTTTGCGTCTCGACGATGCGATCGATGACCTCGAGCTTGTAGGATTGCCCTGTCTTGTCGAACAGTTCACGCGCCTGCTCGATCGTCACCGCGGCTTTCTGGAACGGCGTGCCGCGCTTGGCGACCTTCTTCATGCGCCGCTCGATCTCGATCAGGTCGTCGGGCGTCAGCGGCCGGGGCAGCTCGAAATCGTAGTAGAAGCCGTGCTCTATCGACGGACCCGTGGCGACCTTGGCGGTCGGGAACAGCGACACCACGGCCTCGGCCATCAGGTGCGCGGTCGAGTGGCGCAGGCGCTGCAGGCGCTGGCCCCGGGACTCCTCGGCGGGCTGCGGATTGCCTTCGAACGGCAGGTCCTTGGTCAGCTGCGAGACCTGGCCTACGCCTTCGAGATCCGTGGCTTGCAGTTCGGGGGCTTCGTCGTCGAGTTCCAGCAGATCGTTCATGGGGTACTCCAGGCCTGGCCGGTACGAGGGGGCGGGCCGGGGCGGGAGGATGGCGGGAGGCGGCGTAGGGCGTCAAGCCTGGACGGGCGCGCGGGGACGGGGACGGGGACGGGTACGGGTACGGGTTCGGGTTCGGGCGTAGGTACCAGTTCCACCTACCGGTTCCCGGCTCCGGCCGCGGTTCCGGTTCCGGCTCCGGTTCCGGCTCCGGCTCCGGCCACGGTTCCGGCACCGGCACCGGGACCAGCCCCAGCTCCAGCCCATCACTCGTTCTCGAAGTTCGCGAACAAGTACGGGGCAGTCTTGCCAGTACACGCCTCGCTCCAACCGGCCTGCTCGAACGTCGCGAAAATTCCATCGCAATCCATGTCGCAGTAGGCGGTGGTCGTGAACTTGGCCGTTTTGCCAGCTCCCGAAGCATCGAACGAGTACTGGCAATACCGCTGCTCTTTCACGGCGATGCCCAGCGCGACCCAGGTGGCCGATGTCCAGTCCTCGGGGCGAACGTCACAGCGGTCGTCGTCGTCGGCGTCGACCTGGCCCGAACAGCACGACTCGCCGCCCGCCGTCGCTGGAACTGGCAGGGGAAACTCGCACTTGCCGACCTTGGGCGCGATGGCAAGGTACTTCCCGGCGCCGGCGGAAATCTGCGCGAGCCACGACTCGGCTTCCGCGCGGGCTGGCGACGGCGGCGCGAGCTTCGGCAGCGGAATTTCCTGGACCTTGGTCGGCGCAGGCTCGTCTTTGAGCACGACCAGCGGTCCCAGTTCGACGTCGGTACAGTGCACGGACTCGGCGAAGTACTTCTTCATGGCGACGGTGACGGCCGGATCGCCCTTGCCGGTCATCTGGAACGTCGCGAAATCGCCGTCGCAGTCGGTGTCGCAAAAGGCACTGGCGGTGAACTTCGCCGCGTCCAGGTTGCCTGAACTCTCGAACTGGTACTGGCACCAGTGCGGATCGAGCATCGTGTACTGCAGCGCCGACCAGGCAGAAGTGCTCCACAGCCCGGGCATCGCATCGCAGCGTCCATCTGAATCGGCGTCGAGCGACTTGTCGCAGCAGGACGGACCCGCCGGCGTGACCGCCGTCTGCATTGGAAATTGACAGTAGATGGGGATGCCGATCATGAAGGAACCATGTGGCGTGCGGTAATACGCTGCGGCGCTTTGGGCGATGTGCGCGAGCATCGACTCGGCTTCGACATACCCGGGCGAATGCGCTGGAACGGCAGCCGCGGCGTCAACTGGACCCGCCAGGTCGGCCAAGGAACCAGCCACGTCGGCGCCGCTTTGCGTCGGGGCGCTGGCCACGGTTTCCGCCTGAGGCTTAGTCGGCAACCACCTGCTGCAAGCGAGGGCAAGGACGAGGACCAGACACGACGCGCGTTGCATGCGAAACTCCCCGATCGTGCCGGACATCCTGTCGCGACTGTAGGCCGAACCGCGACGTGGGACAACGAACGTCGCTCTCTCAGGCGGCCGCCACGGTGTGGCAGAGGGCTGCGATGGAATCGCCGATTGTGACGCCACCCTCTGAGCCTGACGCGATTATTGAATTCGTCATGAACGACGCATATTTCCAAGAGTTCCACCGCGAATGGATTTCCGTTCTCGGGCGAGGCTGGCGCACCGACCGGATCATGATCCCGCTGTTCGCCAGCGTGGCCGTGGTCGTGGCAATCCTGGCGATGGTGCTGCACGCCCCGCGCTTCCTGGCGCTCGCGGCCGGCCTGCTGGTCATCGCCGGGTTCGAAGGCGGCAAGTACATCCGCCGACGCAACGCCTGGTACCGCCACGGCAAGACGCTGCCTTGGTACGGCAAGCCGCTGCGAATCGTGCTGCGTGACGGCGATCTGGTGCAGGACAAAGACTTTGCCGGCGCAACGGAGTACCGGCGGACGGGCGCGATAATTCCGACGCCGAACGGCTACCTGGTGCGCTACCGGGCTGTGACGGCCATCGACGGGGTCGATTCCGCGGTTTCCCGCGTCGACGCCTCGATCTACGTGCCGCACCGGGCGATCCAGCCTGCGATGAGTCGGGCGGAGTTCTTGGCGCGCGTTTCGGGCCTGGGGTGAGCGGAGCCTCAACCTTTGAAGAAGGCGGCAGGTGTCCAGCGCTGGATCTCTGGGAAGGCGTCCAAATCCGCGTCCACCGAGACGATGACCAGGATGCCATTGGCGACCGCGGTGGCAACGTGGACGGCGTCCCGCACGGAAGCGTCGCCGTGGGTGGCCAACAAGGAGGCCGCAAGTTCCATCTCGCGCCGGCCCACTGCCAGCAGTTCGGGAAATAGTTCAAAGATGCTGCGGGCTATGACCAACGCGTCGGCCCGCCGCCCGCGTCGGCTCAGCACGTGCAGCACCTCTTGCACTACTTCGGCGCTCGTGTTGGCTTGGAGCCTGCGCTCGGCCACGGCGTCGAGAACCGCCTTGCATTCGGCGCGCATTCGGGCGTCGGTGCCGGCGGCGTAGATGAACACGTTGGTGTCAAGGAAGACCGGCATCGCGCGCCTCCGCCAGATCGCGCTTCAGTTCAGACCACTCACCGACCGGGATGCTCAGGTTGGTCATGCGTTCGACCGCGGCCTTGCGGTCAGGCTCAGGCTCCAGGTACGCAGAGCGGACGGCGCGCCGGACGAGTTCACCGACAGACACGCGCTCGCGCCGCGCGATGCTTTCGAGGCGATGGTACTCGTCGGGTTCCATGAGA
>CAYHHL010000348.1:0-4128 GCA_964356325.1 uncultured Enterobacteriaceae bacterium
GGAGCTAGCCAGGTCGTCGTAACATCCTGCCGTTTCTACCACGCCGTAGGTCGAAAGGAAGCCGGTGACCGCCGAAGCCATGCACAATCGCGCGTTCGGATCGATCTGGTTGGAACCGAGGCCGCCCTTGACGAACTTGATGGCGGCGTAGCCCTCGGGGATGGTCCACTGGCCGCTGCCGTAGAACGCAAAGGTTTCGGGCTTCTTCAGGATGCGCCGGGCGATGACGTCGATCGCCTCCTCCCACGAAATCGGCTGCAACTCGCCGTTCTTGCGCAGCATCGGTTGCTTCAGCCGATCCTTGCCGTACATCGCCAGGGCGACGTGGTAGCCCTTGACGCACAGCAGGCCCTTGTTGACCTCGGCCAATCGGTCGCCGGCAATCGCGACGGCCTTCCCGTTCTCGATGCCGACCTGCACGTGGCAGCCGGTGCCGCAGAACCGACAGGGCGCCTTGTGCCACTGCACGCCCGCGCCGTTGCGCTGCAGCACGCTCGGGTCCACTGCGGCCGCGCCTGGGCCGGCCGCCGAGGGCGCGCTTGCCCCACCGGAGGCCGCTTCCGCCCGGGTCCGTGCCGCCGCGGTGGCTGCGGCCATGGCCGTCATCTGCAGGAAACTACGCCGGTCCATGCTCTCTCCTCGCGCCGCTTCGGTTCGCTTGCATGCGGTCATCGCCGGTCAGGTCGTGCTCCAGATCCGCGAACACGAGATCACAATGGACCACGCCATCCACTGCCAGGGCCGACTTCAGGAAGTCCTCGACATCGCCAGGCGCGGCCAGCGTGGCGACGAGTGGCAGGTGTATCCCCTCGGCGACCCCCAAGGCGACGCGCGGATCGCGGGCCAGGGTCGCTTGCGCCGCCGACTGGCGCGGGCCTTCGGGGCTGAGGAGGACGAGCCAACCTGTCACAGGCATTTAGACCTTGGACGCCGTTCGCAATCGGCTGCCGCGCACCATAGCCGCAGTGGCACGCCCTCGGCCTTGGCATGAGGCAGTAGTTCGCTTGATCTGCGTCAAGCTGTCTCGCCGACGTTGGCGCTACGGTACGGCCCATGAGCGCAACGACTTCCCCCATGCGACGCAGGTATCGGTTGAAGACCCTGGCGGCCACGCTGCTCGCGGCGGTGGTCGTGCCGTTGGTGGCCTGGTCGGTGTGGACCGCGCGCGCCGATGCGCAGGCTGCCCCGCCTCCGCTCGCCAAGCCGGCGCTCGCTCCGGTTCAGCCAGCGGTCGGGCAAGTCCAGGTGCACGTCCGCGAGGGCATCGGCACGCTGGACTCCGGCATGCGCACGCCGATGGGTGCTCCGGTCGGCGTGCCGTGCGGGACCTGCCACGAGGCGCACAGCCAGCCACCGTTCGTGCAGAAATCGAGCGAACTGAAGGACTTCCATCGTGGAGTCAAGGTCGCCCATGGCAATCAGCCCTGCGCGGCGTGCCACAGCCTGGAGGATCGCGACCGCCTGCACCTGGCAGACGGACGGACGATTCCGTTCCAGGAAGTGGTGACGCTGTGTTCGCAGTGCCACGGTCCGCAAGCCCGCGACTACGCGCACGGTGCCCACGGCGGCATGAACGGCTATTGGAACCTGGCCCAGGGCAATCGCGTCCGCAACAGTTGCGTGGATTGCCATGCCGCCCACGCGCCGGCGTTTCCGCACTTCACGCCGGTGCTGAAGCCGCGCGACCGCTTCTTGGATGACCGCAGCCACTGAAGCAGCCACTGAAGGCTATGAATTTGCAATGAAGCGGTCCGACAGGACTTTCGGGGATGGCCATGGACGACACGACCGCTGACGACGGAATCTCACGCCGAACCGTGCTGAAAGCGGCAGGCGCGACCCTGGGCGTCGCCGCGTTTGCCCGCGCGCTGGCGCCGTTGACCGAGTGGCATCCCGCGGAGTCGATGTCGGCGTTCTTGCAGAAGCATTACAAGGAGATGACCCGGATCGAGATCAAGACCGTCCTGCACCGCCTGGAGGAAGAGACCAAGCGCGACCACGGCGTCGAGGTCCACATCGCCGACGATCGGCCGCAGCCCGGAGTGCAGTTCGCCTACGCACTGAACCTCTCGATCTGCATCGGCTGCCGCAAGTGCGCCGAAGCCTGCCACGAGGAGAACAACCACGACCGTCCGAGCGCCAACAGCTACATCCGCGTGCTCGAGATGGCCCAGGGCAGCCTGGACATGGAGCACGGCAACACCACGTATGATCACACGGTTCCGGCGCCAGGGCACTACTACATGCCAGTGCAGTGCCAGCAGTGCGAGAACGCGCCGTGCGTGAACGTGTGCCCGGTCGAAGCCACCTGGAAGGAAGAGGACGGCATCGTGGTCGTCGACTACAACTGGTGCATCGGCTGCCGCTATTGCGAGGCGGCGTGCCCCTACCACGCCCGGCGCTTCAACTGGCAGCAACCGCAGATCCCGGCGGCCGAAATCAACCCCGACCAGGGCTACCTGTCCAACCGTATCCGCCCCCAAGGCGTGGTCGAGAAGTGCCACTTCTGCCTGCATCGGACCCGCCGCGGCAAGTTGCCCGCGTGCCTGGAAGCGTGCCCGACCGGTGCGCGGGTGTTCGGCAACGTCCTGGATCCGCAGTCGGACATCCGCTGGGTCTTGGAGAACAAACGCGTTTTCGTCCTCAAGGAGGAGTTGGGCACCAAGCCCCGGTTCTTCTACTTCTTCGACAAGTGACGCGAGGAGCGCAGCCGCCCATGCCAGACACTGAAACTGCCACTGACACTGCTACTGCCCCGGCCACCAGTCGCCATCTGACCAGCTACCCGCGTTTCCTGTGGAATGCGCTGCGCCTGGCCACTGACGGCTCGCCGCTGTTCTACGTCTGGATGACCGCCTTGACCGCCATAGCAGCTGTCGGCGCCCATGCTTGGGCGGTCCAGGTCACCCACGGCATGGTCACCACGCACATGACCGACCAGGTGTCGTGGGGCCTCTACATCGCCAACTTCACCTTCGGCGTCGGGCTCGCCGCGGGCGCCGTGATGATGGTGATCCCGGCGTACGTCTACCGCGACCATGCGATGCACGATCTCGTGATCATAGGCGAACTGTTGGCGGTGGCGGCCATCGCCATGTGCTTGGGCTTCGTGACCGTCGACCTCGGCCGCCCGGATCGCTTCTGGCACCTGATGCCGCTCATCGGACGCTTCCATTGGCCGATGTCGATGCTGACCTGGGACGTGCTGGTGCTGAACGGCTACCTGCTGCTGAATCTGCACATCTGCGGGTATCTCTTGTACATGCGCTGGATGGGCCGACGTCCGAACCCGCGCTGGTACGTGCCGTTCGTCTTCCTCAGCATCGGTTGGGCGATCTCCATCCACACCGTGACCGCGTTCTTGTACTCGGGCTTGGGCGGCCGGCCGTTCTGGAACACCGCGATCCTGGCGCCGCGCTTCATCGTCTCGGCGTTCGTGACCGGCCCGGCGTTCATCCTGGTCCTGCTACACATCCTGAGACGGTTCGCAGGCTTGAACATCGGCGACTCGCCGGTGCGCACGCTGACCCAGGTGTTGCGGGTGACGCTGCCGATCGACCTGTTCATGGTCGGCGCCGAGGCGTTCACGGAGTTCTACACCGGCGGAAGTCACGTCGGCGCCGCGCAATACCTGTACTTCGGCCTGCACGGTCACCACGCGCTGGTGCCGTGGATCTGGTCGGCCATCGGCTTCAACCTCCTGGCGGTGCTGCTGTTGTTGCGGCACGGCGTCGATCGCAAGCCAGCGCAGTTGGTGGTGGCCTGCGTCTTGTGCTTCACCGGAGTCTGGATCGAGAAGGGCATGGGCCTCATCGTGCCCGGCTTCATTCCCAGCACCCTGCATGAAATCGTGGAGTACCAGCCGAGCCTGGTCGAATGGCAGGTGACCGCGGGCGTGTGGGCGCTGGGCCTGCTGGTGCTGACCGCCGGGCTGAAGGTGGCATTGCCGGTGTTACGCGAGCAGATCAGCGAGGCCAAGCCGGACGAGCCCGACGCGCAGGAGCGTGCGGCCGCTTGAGTTTGTTGGAACTCCGAGCATCGACCTGCGCTTCCCGTTGGACGCCACGCGCCATCGCGCCTATGCTTGCCCCCGGCCTTCGTCGCCTCGCCGGACCGCAACCATGCCTC
>CAYHHL010000349.1:0-4109 GCA_964356325.1 uncultured Enterobacteriaceae bacterium
GTCAGCCGCACCAGCCCCGGCTTGGGCTGGCTGATCTGGAATTTGTTGACCACCGGCGGGTCCAGGCCAGTCACGTCGCCCTTGGCAAACGCGGGATTCGACGCGCCCGTCACCAAGTTGCCGTCCACGCGGATGCGCCCGACGCTGCCCGCGCCGCCCGGACCGCCGTTGCTGCCCTTCGCGCCGCCGCCGCCGCCCAAGGCCTGGATCGGCCCGGTGATGTCGACCTTGCTGGCCCGCAACCAGATCGCGCCGCCCGAACCGCCACCGCCGCCGCCTCCATCGCCATTGGTCACCAACGAGCCGCCAGCGCCGCCGTTGGCGGCGATCGTGCCGGAGATCGTCAACGTGCCCGCGCTGATCCTGACCGCGCCGCCGCCGCCACCGCCGCCCGCACCGCTCGCGTTGATACCCGAGCCGTAGCCACCGCCACCGCCGCCGCTGCCCCCGGTGAAGCTCGAGAGCAGGGCGTCGCCATAGCTGCTGCCCGCCGAACCCGCCGAGCCGCTGTTGCCGACGACCCCGGCGCCGCCGCTCTGCGCATAGCCGCCGCCGCCGCCGCCACCAGCGTAGCCTGTGCTGGGCCCGCCGCCGCCGCCGCCCGGTCCCGCGCCGTTGTCGCCCGAGCATCCGTAACAGGCCTTGCCGCCGCCAGATCCGCCAGGTCCACCGGCGCCGCCGGCGTAGCTTCCGTTGTTGACCGTGACGTCCGCGCCTTTCTCCCCGTTCAACAACAGTTGTCCGGCGATGGTGGCGGCGCCCTGGACCTGCAGGATCAAGGGGTTGCTGCCGGTCACCGTGATCGTCACGCCGGCCTTGATGGTCAAGGTCTTGAATTGGTAGGTGCCCGAACTGAGCGTGGTGCTCGAAGCCGGCGCGTAGTCCCCGTCCGCACCGTTGCCGCACGCCGTGCAGCCGGTCACGACCGATTCCGCCGCCGTACCTGCCTGCAACCAGACGCCATTGCTGTCCGTGAACCAAGCCTGCGCGGTCAACACCGGCGAAGTCGTACCGGTATCGACGTCCAGGGTCGCCTTGTCGGCCAGGTTGTCGTTCGCGGCCGAGTGGATGCGCGCGACCGTCGTCCCGCCCACCGTGCTGGATCCGTTCAGATCCACGCTGTTGTCCTTGAGCGCCGCCTTCAGCCCGTCGACAGTCAGTGTGTCGTCGGTGCCGTCCGCGAAACCCGCCGGCACGTTCTGCAACGCCTTCCAATCGTGCAGTGCGAGCAGCGTCGCCTTGGCCAGGTGGTTCAATCCCACAGCCTCGTCAGCCAGTTGCGTGCTGCCGACCGCGCCGGTGACGAGCTTGCCGGGCGTGACCGAACCGTCCGCCAGATCGTTGGCGCCGACGCAACCCGTGCACTGCAGATCCAGGGCAGCGCCGCCCTTGCTCGTCGACGCCGCGTAGGTGAAGCCGACGACCGAACTCGAGACTGATCCCGGCGCCATGTGTCCCGTGCCGATGCAACCGCTGCACGCGAGCCCGAGCGCGATGTCGACCTGCCCCGCGACCATGGCGTAGGCCACGCTGCCCAAAGCCTGGCGCGGCAACTCAGGCTCGGAATCGACCGATAGTCCCAGCCACGCCGGACCGCTGGCGAGTTTGTCGACCGGAATCGGCTGTTGATCGCCCAACTGCATGGTCAGCAGCCCGCTCTGCACCGCCACGCCGAAGTGGATCTCAGTGAAATACGCGTCCTTGGCGTCCACCGCGGGATACAGCCGCGCCGTCAGCACGTACTTGCCGTCGGGCACCGGACCGCCAGTTTGCGTGCGCAGGGCGCCTTGCACGGGCATCGCCGAGGGCGCGAAGGCCAGCGCGGGCCAGGCCAGCAACAGGCCGGCGAGCAGACCTAGGAAATGCACGGAAGACTGGCGGCCGCAGAGCAGGCGGTCGATCGGCTGGTTCGGCATGGTGGGCCCCTTTCATGATGAAGAACACGGTACTCCTGGAGCGAGCCCGTCACGCGGCAGGATGGCAGAACAGCCGGTTGCGCGCCAGACCTTGGCCCGGCCACTTCACGGCGGGCACTTCTTCGCGTCGGCTTCTGCCTGGTCGCGCACGTTCCACATCGCCTTGCCGTCCACCTGGCATTCCACCCGGTCCAAGCTGCCGTCGGTCGCGCGGTAGTACGTCCACTTGCCCTCGGCCTTGCCAGCGTGGTTTTCGCCTTCCCAGACCAGGCGACCTGCGGCGAAGTGCCGGTGCAGGCCCTCCTCCAGGTCGTCCTTGTACGTCGTCTCCATGCGCACTTGCCCGCCGGGCGTGAAGTAGCGCGCGGGGCCGGACTTCTTGCCCGCCTTCCAGCGCAACTCCTGGAGAATGAACCCAGTCTCCGGATCCCAACGCACCTCGGGACCATCCGGTGCGCCGTTGCGCAGGCACACCTTGACCCCGTCGGCGACCTCCAGCTTGCCGCCAGGCGGACAGGCCGGATCCGGCGGTTCGGCCGGCTTGGGAGGCGCCACGACTGCCACCGCTTCCGGGGCAGCGACAGCCGGAGAAGGCGCGGCAACAGCTGGCGTTTCAGTGGCTTGGACGGCAACCGTCTGTGGTGCCGGTGCGGCCTTCTGGCATGCGGTCAGGGCAGCCAGCGCGGTCAATGCGGTCTGGACCGTCAGCGCGGTGTGACCAAGTGGACGTCGGATCATGAGGATCTCCAGGCTCGCCGAGCGACGAGGGGCACACACTAGACCGGGATATCAGCGCTCGTCCACGTACAACGGCGTGCGCCCGACCTGCACGTGCAGCCGGCCGTCCTCTCCGGTCGGCAGCGCCGCCCACGCTGTCACATCCATGGGCGGATCCAAGGCTTCTGTCACACGATAACTGCGCTGGGCCCGGGGCAGGAACGAGGCCGGCACGGTCTGGTCCGCCGCCACCGTCTCGTCCCACAGCACATGCACCACGCGCTTGCCGTCGGTGAAGCTGAACTGCCTGCGCGCATGGTCTTTTCCCGTCTCCTCCGCCCCGAAGCCCAAGTCGCCCAGCACCCGCGCCATGCCGCGCAGCGCCTTGGCCGAGGGCTTGGCCTGCGGCAGCGTCCCGTCAGTCACGTCGCCGTCCCATTGGTACAGGCCAAACACCTTCTCCCACGGCACGTTGTCGTGCGCCGGGTCCTGATCCATCATCGTGTACCAGCACAGCACCTCGACGCCTTGGCTCATCGCCAGCACCCACGCTCGCAGCAGGTAGCGCGCCACGTCCGCGTCGGTATTGGTGTCTTCGGTCGCCGGCCAGCCCAGTTCGGTCACCCAAAGCGGCACGTGCCGACCCGCGCGTTTCAGCAGCAGGGCGTCCAGCCGTTGCGCGCTTTGCTCCACCGCGATGTGCTGGAAACCTGGATCCTCCGCAGGCGTCGAGAACTCGGGCGGTTTCATCGGCGGATACAGCGAGTACGGATGGTAGGCAAAGGCGTCTATCGCGTCGCCCAGCTTGGGTTGCGCATCGAAGCTCTGGGCGGTGAAATCCTCGGCGCCCAGGATGACTTGCGGCAGGTAGAACAGCCCGCCGTACGCCACCCGGGCTTGCGGCACCTGCGCGTGGATCGCCTGCCCGGTCGCCATCAGCAGCGCCGCGTAAGCCTTGGGATCGCCCGAGACGCCTCCGCCTTTCCAGAAGCGATAGCCGGCGTTCTCCTCGTTCCAGATCTCCCAGTCGTCGACCTTGCCGTGGTAACGCTTGGCCACCTGCGCGGCGAACTTGGCGAAATCCTGCGGATCATCGGGCGGCACCATCGGGTCGCCCTGGGAGTTCTTGGCGGCCCACGGATTGCCGTACGCCAACAGGCCGATGCCGTGCAAGCCATGGTCCTGCAAGGCCTGCACCGTCGCGTCGGTTTCCACCCACTCGAACTGGCCTTGCTTGGGCTCGATGCGCTGCCAGATGACGTCGGCTCTTACCACGCGAATGCCCAGCGCCTGCACCTCGTTCCACAGCCACTTCCGGTACGCGACAGTCTTGGGCGCCAGACCTTGCGGCACGTCAATCGACAGCCCCAGCCGATCGCGCACCTTGGGCCACGTCGGCGTGGGCGGCGCGCTGGGATCAAAAAGCGCTTGCACTTCGGCGGTATCGGCGCTGGCCACATCGGCAACTTCGGTCAC
>CAYHHL010000350.1:0-4069 GCA_964356325.1 uncultured Enterobacteriaceae bacterium
CGAGGCTACGGACGCGGCGGAAGCCGCGGAGTAGCCGCGGTCGGTGTCATCCTGAGCCATTTCGAGCGCTTGGCGCTCGAAGCTGCCGAAGGACCTCTTTACGGGACTACTTGAGGCCAGTTCGGCTTGGGCTGGGTTTCGGGCTCGGGCTCGGGCTCGGGTTCGGGCTCGGGTTCGGGCTCGGGTTCGGGTTCGGGCTCGGGTTCGGCTCCGGTTCCGGCTCCGGCTCCGGCTCCGGTTCCGGCTCGGGTTCCGGCTCCGGTTCCGGCTCCGGCTCCGGCTCCGGCTCCGGCTCAGGGCAGGGACGTCCGCTCCCTGCGGTCGCTACACGCCCTGCCCGTTGTCGAGGAATCGAAGCTATCCGCTTCTCGCCCCTCGACAACGGCCCCGGCCCACCCCGCCTTCGCCCTTGAAGCGTCCCCGCCCTGCATGCACAATGCATGCACGCGCAATGGCGCGAGAGGTCGCCATGCCTACGCTTTCAGTCCGTGACGTCCCCGCGCCCCTCTTGGCGATGCTGCGTCAGCGCGCGGAGAAGAATCACCGTTCGCTGCAAAAAGAAGTGCTCGTGATCCTGGAAGAATCTCTCGCCATGCAGCGTGCGGAAGCGCTGGCGGCCATCGAACAGGGTTGGCGGGCCCAGCCGAGTCGTCCCAGCGCGAGCGATATCGAGAGCTGGCTGGCCGAGGGCCGGACGTGAACGCCGTCGTCGATACCAATGTCGTGGCGTATTACATCCTTGGCACGCAGGAGTTCTTCGAAGAAGCGCAGCAGTTCTGGCACGCGGTCGATGTCGCGTATGCCCCGGCTTCCTGGCAGGCCGAGTTCGTCAACGTGGTGTGGATGGCGACCAGGCAAGGCGTGTTGACCGCAGCGCTGGCTCGCCAACGACTCGAACTGGCTGATGGGCTTGCCATTCGTGCCATCGAGGTCACGTCGTTGTGGCAGGGCGCGTTGGAACTGGCGTTGGCGGCGAACCATCCGGCGTACGACACGGTTTTCGTGGAAGCGGCGAGGCGGCTCAAGCTGCCGCTGGTGACGTTTGATCGCAAAGTGCTGGAGCGATTTCCTGACGTGGCGGTGCGGCCACGGCAAGTGCTGTAGTGCTTTTCGCGGCTCCGGCTCCGGCTCCGGCTCCGGCTCCGGCTTCGGCTTCGGCTTCGGCGTCGGGTTCGGGTTCGGGTTCGGGTTCGGACTCGGGGACGGGCTCGGGCTCGGGGACGGGCTCGGGCTCGGGCTCCGGCTCCGGCTGGCGTCCATCCTCCATGGGTCGTCGACATCCTAACGCGCCGAGCGTCAACGCATTGGCGCCCGCCCATGGGCTTCGCGTACCCTCAACATCGACCGATGCAAAACAGGCGCTCGTTCCCTTCAGGTGGGGCTCGCAATCCAGCGCCGCCAGGTTGCGGGCTCGTGGCGCGACAGCCAGCGTGGGGTAAGCGATGGACCTGTTCCGGCTCTGTGTCGTCCAGGCTCTGCGCGCTTTCTCCCGGCCCGCGGCTCGTCGGGTCGCGGCGACGGCGCTTGGCCTGTTTGCCGCCGGTTGCGCAACGGACACCGCGGTCTTCGGGCGGGTCGAACAGACGGACGCCGCGCCTGCACTCGCTGGATCGGACGGTGTCGCTTCCGCTGACGACACCCTGAGCGAAGGCGCCAGGCCCGACCGCGCCGATGCGCTGGCCACGGAGCCGACCACCGCGGACTCGAGTGCGGACGCTGCGGGCGCCGACCAGTCTCCAGAAGCTGGACCTGCACCGGCTGACATGGACTTGCCGGACACCGTCACGGACGCCGGTTCGAGCTCGGATGCAGCCGAGGAGGTCACTGCGATCGCGGACGCCGCAGCCGATGCAGTCTTCGCCGCGGACAGCAACATCGATACCGGGGCGACGACACTTCCCGCTGCCGTGACAGGGTGCGAGCCGGTGTATGCGCCCGCGGACGCCTCGCCGACGTGCCCGCTGTTCCTGGCGACGTGGACCTGTCCAGGCAAGGCCCAGTTCGAGACGTTGCTCGCGCTGCCGGATGGCGGCCTGATTGCAGCCGGCAGTCTCGGCGGCAGCGCGTGGCTGGTGCGGACCGACGGTCTGGGTCAGGTCCTGTGGCAGAAGGTCCACGCCAACCTCGGCGAAGTGACGGGCCTGGCCGCGACGCTCGACGGCGGCTTCGTGCTCACCGGTCAAGGCCCGGGCAAGACAGGCTGTGCGGCGATCGGTTGCTCGGTCAAAAGCCTCGGCTGGCTACTGCGCACCGACGCGAACGGCACGACGGTGTGGCTGAAGACCTGGACGCCGGACCTGCCGGCCCCCGGTTATGGTCCCTGGAAGCCGAGCGTGCCGCCCGTTTTCGGCTTGCCGACGTTCGTGGTGGCGCTGGCCGACGGCGGGTTCGCAGTGGCGGGCTACCGCTACGATGGGACGTGCGGCCCGTACAGCGACTGCGGGCACCACCGCGCGTGGCTCGTGCGGACCGACGGCCAGGGCATCGCGCTGTGGGACAAGGACTATCCGTTCAACTGCGCCTACGATTGCACGGTCACGTACTTCGGCAGCGAGGCGGCGAGCTTGGTGGCGTTGGCGGACGGCGGCTTCGCCCTGGGTCTGCTCGCCTATGCACCGATGCAACAGCACGCCGAAGGGCTGGTTCGATTGGACTCGACCGGCGCCGTGGTGTGGGTCGAGCCGCGCGCGTCCGGCCATGGCGTCGCCTTGCCAGACGGCAGCTTGCTGGTCGCCGGCGGCTATTACATGAACGCCGCCGTGCAACATCTGGCCGCGAACGGCTCGCTGCTGTGGCACCAGGGCTTGGTGGTGGCCGCCGCGAACTACGGCATGCTGTACCTGGCCTCGCTGGCGGCCCTGCCCGGCGGGGATATCGCCGTACCTTTCAGTGGCTTTCTCGACGGCAAGGCGGCGCTCGTGCGTCTCACCCCAGACGGGATCGTGCGCTGGAAGTTGCCGCTCGAGGGGCTTTACACGTGGGCTCTCGTCGGCCTGGCGGACGGCGGCGTGGCGATGGCGGGAACGACCAAAGGCGCCCCGCCGAGCGTCGCCTTCCTGAAGCGCATCGACCGCTGGGGACATGGCACGTGCGCCGAGTCCGGTCCCTGTGCCGCGATGCCGCTAAGCGCCTGCGACGACGGCGACCCGTGCACCTCGGACGGCTGCTCCGCCAAGAGCGGCTGTACCCACACGGTATTGGAAGACACCACGACCTGCGGCTGGCAAGAGACGACCAAGCCCGGCGAGAACGCGCCGCTGTGGTGCAGCGGCGGGCTGTGCGCGAAGCCCTAGCAGAGCCTACGGACGCGCCTCACACGGCCGCGCATGCTCCCGCAGCCACTGCGCCAACGTCGGTTTGTCCAGCTTGCCCGCCGCCAAGGCCATGACCGTGAGGTAGAGCTCCGCCTCGTCGTAGCGGACGTTCTGGCCGTTGACGCGCAGAAACGTGAGCATCGCCACCGTCGCCACCCGCTTGTTGCCGTCCAGGAACGGATGGTTGCAGCACAGGTGGAAACCATAGGCAGCGGCCATCGCCCACACATCGCGGTGCAGGTACTCGGCGTCGAAAGTCGCGCAAGGCTGGGCCAGGGCAGATTGCAGCAGGCCCTCGTCGCGAACGCCGCGCAGACCGCCGTAGAGCTCCAACTGCCGGGCGTGGAAGGCCAGAACCGCGCGCTGCGACAGGAACCGGATCACTCGGCGAGCTTGCGCAACGCGTTGGCGTGATCGGCCACGACCGACTCGGCGATGGCGCACAGATCCTCGAAGTCGGGATCCAGCAGGGTCAGCGTCACCCGCCCGCGTTCGGCGTGGACGATGACCTCTTCGCCGCGCGCGAAACCGGCTGCCTTCAGCACGTCCGCGGGCAGCACCACGCCGGTACTGTTGCCGATCTTCTGCAATTTGCGACGGGCGAGGGACATGGCAAGTCTCCGGCAAGGGGAGCTGTTCTTACTGAGTGTAGGCACGGCGTGGTCTGGCGTCAAAGCCGACGTGGGACGTGGAGGCGGCCCCGGCCCAGGGCAGGGACGTCCGCTCCCTGCGGTCGCTACACGCCCTGCCCGTTT
>CAYHHL010000351.1:0-1347 GCA_964356325.1 uncultured Enterobacteriaceae bacterium
GGTGCTGCGTTTCGGTCGTACGGTCGCGGTGTTGGAGGCGGACTTGGGGCGATCCCTCGACTTCGCCACGCCGACCGCGGACGTACCGGGGCACTCGGAACTGGCGCGCATGGTTCGCGCGGAACTGGAACTCGCCGCCCGTTCCCGGTTGCCGGTCCTGCTCATCGGCGAGACGGGAACAGGCAAGGAACACGCGGCTTTGGAAGTGCACCGCCGCAGTGGCAGGCGCGGGCCGCTGGTACGGTTCAACGTCGCCGCCGTGCCGCACCACCTGTTCGAGTCCGAGCTGTTCGGTCACGTCGCCGGCGCCTTCACGGGCGCGAGCGCGGCCCGGCCGGGGCGGGTGCGCGAGGCCCATGGCGGCACCTTGGTGCTGGACGAAATCGGCGAACTGCCCGAGGCCATGCAAACCAAGCTCTTGCGCATGGTGGAGGAAAACACCGTGCGGCCCGTGGGGGGCAATGCCGACTTGAAGGTGGACGTCCATTTCCTGGCTTCGACCAATGCCGACCTGCAAGCAAGGGTGCGTACAGGTAGTTTTCGCCGCGATCTGCTGGCACGTCTGCGGGGCAGCGAGGTCCACCTGCCGCGCCTGGCCGAACGGTTGCCGGATCTGCTGGATCTGGCCGAAGTGGTGGCACAAACAGCTGAACCGAGCCATCCAGCCCAACGGATGGCGGCAGGTCCAAGCTGGAGAGAGCGCTTGACGCCCGATGCGCTCGAACTGCTGTTGCTCCACGCTTGGCCGGACAACCTGCGCGATCTTCGATCCGTCTTGCTGCGCGCGCAGTTGCTGGCAGGCTCCGGCCCGGTCGCCGCGCACCACCTGCCTGAAGGCCTGCGCGTGCGTAGCCCGACGCCCGAAGCTGACGTTGCGCGCGCGCTGGCCCCTGCTCAACGTCCGTCAGCCGTGCAACTCCATGCCTGGCTTGCGGAACATGGTGGCAACATCGACGCCATCGCCCGGCGCGTCGGCCGGCACCGTCGGCAGGTGTACCGCTGGCTGCAATACGCCGGGCTGGGGCAGCCGGACATCGAGGCGAGCCGGCAGGGCGAAGTCCGACCGCAGCCGCCTGCCCTCGGCCAGCCCAGGCCGAAGTGACTGCTGCAACCCCGCCAAGCAGCTTGTTGGACAATCCACCGGCATGAATCTAGGCTTGGACTCGCCGGCCGCACGTGCCGAAGGCTGCCCATGTACCGACCACGCTCCGTTCTCTCCCTGCTCCTGCTGACCGGCCTGCTGCTGCCCCTGGGCGCTCAGGCCAATCGCCGGCCTTTCACCTGGGTCTACGACACGGAGAACGTGCCCGAGGGCGGCGCCGAAGTCGAAACCTGGGTCACCGATCG
>CAYHHL010000351.1:1447-4029 GCA_964356325.1 uncultured Enterobacteriaceae bacterium
AACGTATTCTCCCTGTCGCCGACGCGTTCGTTCGACCTGGGCCAGTACCAGAAGGGCGAGGCGCGCACCCGCGAGTTTCCGAAAACCGGCGTGGTCGAGGTGTACTGCAACATCCACCCGCAAATGGCCGCGACGATCCTGGTGCTGCCCAACCGCCGCTATTCCGTGACCGACGCCGCGGGGCGCTTCCACATCGAAGGCGTTCCTCCCGGAAATTGGACGCTATTTGCCTACGATCGCCTCGCCGCGCAGCCCGTGAAGACCCAGGTCGCGGTGACCGCGGGCGGCAACGTCGATCTCGACCTGCGCATCGACGAGACCCGCGATCTCACCCACACCAACAAGTTCGGCCAGGCGTACCGATCTGACGGCGCCTACAAGTGACGCCGCCGGCCAAGTACCAGCGACCCAAGGGCGATGCCCTGTGGAGCCGGGCGACGGGCATCTCGATCCGCGCGCGGCTGCTGCTCGTGTTCAGTGCGCTGGCCCTGGTCGCGGTCGGTGGCATGGCGCTCGCGGCGATCGGCATCGTGCGCGGTAGAGCCGATGCCCACGCGCGTGTCGACTTCCGGGGCGCCCGCGATCAGCTCAAGCGTTCTTTAGTCTTGCGTTACCAGGCGTTTCGAGCCGCGTCGGACCTCAGCTACGTGCTGCCCGTGTTTCGCCAGGTCGCCGGGGACGACGCGGACTTCGGCCTGGGCTCGGAAGCCGACGATCGCACCCACCTGGAAACATTGCACAAGAACCTGGTGGACGCCGACTGGAACTGGGCGCAGGCGGCGGGCTCCGGCTTCATCGCGGTGACGGACGCCAAGGGTCGCGTTCTGTACACCAGCGCCCAGCCCGCCGCTTTCGGCACGAGCGCGCTGCCGCTGCTGGATCGCTTGCGGGTCTTCGATCCGGCCGCGGGCTACGCAGGGTCGGCGATTCTCGCCGGTCGGCAAGTGGAACTGCAACAGTGGAGCCTGCTTCCGCCCGCAGGTTGGCCCGGTCTGCTCGTGGTGTTCGCGCGCGCCACGGTGCTGAATGGTCAACCGAAGGCCGTGTTCGTCCAGGGAATATCGGCCCAGGCGCTGCTCGACGACATCGCGTTGGGTGAACAAGGCACGGCGCTGGCGCTGCTGTCGCCCGATGGCCAGGCGGCGGGCTCGATGCCCAAGCCGGTGCTGGACGCGGCAAGGCGCTCGATTGGCGACGAAACTATCGAAGTGCGGGCTGACGGCGCGCGCTGGCTGGTGCAACGCCTGCCGATCCACGGCCTGGACGGTCGCGCGGTGGTCGGGACGATTGCCGTGGGGCGCAACCTCGACGTCGGCTTCGCGGCACTGCAGCAAACGGCGACGAGCCTGCTGGCGGTGGCGGCGCTGCTCCTGCTGCTGGGTCTGGCGGCCTCGCTGTGGTTGTCGCAGCGCCTGGCCGAGCCGATCGTGGAACTGGAGCAGGCCGCGGTCCGGGTCGCGGGCGGCGATCTGGACGTGCAGGTGCCGGTGCGGTCGCGCGACGAAATCGGCCGGCTCGCCTCGACCTTCAACCGTATGACCGAAGGGTTGCGCGAGCGGGACCGCATCAAGTTCACCTTCAAGAAGTATCTCGCGCCCGAGGTGGTCGACTACCTGCTCGCGCATCCGGAAGCGCAGAACCCGGGCGGAGAACGGCGTGAACTGACGGTGATGTTTACGGATCTGGCGCACTTCACCAAGTTCGCCGAGTCGCGCGCGCCCGAAGAAGTCGTCGAGGCGCTCAACACCTGCCTGGCCGATCTGTCCGCTGCGATCGCGCAGGCGGGCGGGACGCTGGACAAGTTCATCGGCGACAACGTGATGGCGTTCTTCGGGGCGCCGATCCCCAGGCCGGACCATGCGTTGCGCGCATGCCAGGCGGCGTTGCGCCAGGTCGCCGCACTTGAAACGTTGGCGCCGCGCTGGCGGTCGGGCGCCTGGCCGGAACTCGACTTGCGGGTCGGCATCAACACCGGCGACATGATCGTGGGCACCATCGGTGGCGGCCAAGGCCAGGACTACACGGTGATTGGCGACGCGGTAAACCTGGCGGCGCGGCTGGAAGTGGCCAACAAGCTGTACGGCACGCGCATCCTGTGCAGCGAGGCCACGTGGCGCCTGGTCGCCGATCAGATCGAAACCCGTGAAGTCGACACGATTCGCGTGCAGGGCAAACAGCAGTCGGTGCGCGTGTTCGAGGTGCTGGGCGAGACCGGCTGGCGGCAGGCCCATCCGCGGCGGGCCGAAGCGATGGCGCAGTTCGCTGTGGGTCTGGCGGCGTGGCAGGATCGCGACGTGGCCGGGGCGATCGCGGCGTTCGAGGCGGCGCAGGTGGCGGATCCACAGGACGGCCCTACCCAGGCGCTGCTGGCGCGGGCCCAAGCGGCCCTGGGCACCGAAATGCCGCATGCTTGGGATGGCGTACACCAGATGGAATCGAAGTAGCCGAACCCGAACCCGTGCCCGAACCCGTGCCCGAACCCGTGGCCGGAGCCGGAACCGGGGCCGGGGCCGGGGCCGGAGCCGGAGCCGGGGCCGGAGCCGGAACCGAACCCGAACCTACTTAGCCAACAACCGGAAATC